>NZ_CP058349.1:642000-963000 GCF_013395055.1 Pseudomonas sp. ABC1 | reverse complement strand
TCCGCGTGGGCAGGTTCTACTCAAGCACCTATTGACCGGCCCGAATAATGGAGCGACTGCTCAGCCTGCTATATGGCTTTGCCAGCAGCGTACCGCTGGCGATGCCCCTTTGGGTGGCGTGTGCAGTTATAGCGGTACCAGCCCGGCAGAGGTACGCAGCTCCGTGACCTTTGGTATCTACGAGGGCCGCAAACCCCTGATCTTCCGCCGCGAGGTCTATCGCTAGTGGTTCCTGCATAGCCGCAGGTATCCGCTGCCCCGGTCTCGTTGCATTTCATGTCCCTGGCAACGTGCAGGGCGGCTCTGTGCAAGAATACGCCGAGGCCCGTCCGGGCCTTTTCATTGGTCATCGGGAGTCTTGCATGTCCGAGCATGCGTTGTTGTTGGTCAATCTGGGTTCGCCTGCGTCCACCTCGGTAGCGGATGTCCGCCGTTATCTGAACCAGTTTCTGATGGACCCCTATGTCATCGATGTACCCTGGCCGGTGCGGCGCCTGCTGGTGTCGCTGATTCTGCTGCGCCGTCCAGCTCAGTCGGCGCATGCTTATGCATCGATCTGGTGGCCCGAGGGCTCGCCGTTGCTGGTGCTGAGTCGTGCGTTGCAACAGGCGGTGGCGCCTCGCTGGGCCCATGGGCCGGTCGAGTTGGCTATGCGCTATGGCGAGCCGTCCATCGAAAGCACGCTCTTGCGTGTGGTCGGGCAAGGCATCCGGCGAGTGACGCTGGCGCCGCTCTACCCGCACTTCGCCGACAGCACGGTGACTACGGTGGTGCAGGAGGTCCGGCGGGTCATCGCCCGGCATGGCCTGGACGTGCAGATCTCGACGCTGCCGCCGTTCTACGATCACCCCGCCTACCTGCAAGCCCTGCTGGCCAGTGCCGAGTCGTACCTGCAGCAGCCTTTCGATCACCTGCTGCTGAGCTTCCATGGCCTGCCTGAGCGGCACTTGCATCGGGACGACCCCAAGGCCAAGGAATACCTTCGAAATGAGGATTGCTGCCTGGGGGCCTCGGATGATGTCATCGCGGGCTGTTACCGTGCCCAGTGTCTCAAGAGCGCTGCCGACTTTGCCGGCCTGGCGGGTTTGCCTCGGGACAAGTGGTCAGTGTCCTTCCAGTCACGCCTGGGACGTGCCAAGTGGATCGAGCCCTACACCGAGGAAACGCTGGATGCCTTGGCTGCTCGCGGGGTCAAGCGCTTGCTGGTCATGTGCCCGGCGTTCGTCGCGGACTGTATCGAAACGCTCGAGGAAATCGGTGATCGTGGCCGCGAGCAATTCCAGGCCGCAGGTGGCGAGGAGCTGATTCTGGTTCCATGCCTCAACGATCATCCGGCCTGGGTGAAGGCGCTGGTGGACATGAGTGAGGCCGCGTCGGACGCTTGATCGGTGTCCTGTAGCCTCTGTCGTTCATACCTGTAGAGGCGAGGTTGCCGTTATGCCATGCGCTGCCAGTCGTTTGCCCGTGAGCGTGATACTGGATTGCGGGATGCGGGTGCGCTTCCTGCACACGCCGGAGGTGGGGCAGTGTGCCGCGCTGGTGCGTGTGCATGCGGGGGCTCACGACGCGCCGGCACAGTACCCTGGGTTGGCGCATTTTCTGGAACACATGGTGTTCCAGGGCAGCGCCGGCTATTGCGCCGAAGATGGGCTGATGCCATACATTCAGCGCCATGGCGGGCAGCTCAATGCCTCGACCCGCGAACGTCATACGGATTACTTCTTCCAGGCGCCAGTCGAGCGCCTGGAGGCGGGGCTGGACCGCTTGTCCGATATGCTCACGGCTCCTCTGCTGGATATCTCAGCGCAGCGGCGTGAGCGTGAAGTCGTGCATGCCGAATTCCTGGCGCGCTCGACGGACGCCGAAACGTTGTGCGATGCGGCACTGGGGACGCGGGTACAGGCGCATCCTTTTGCGGCTTTCCATGCCGGTAATCGTGACACGCTGCCTGTGGATGACGCCGCCTTCCAGCATGCGCTGACAATCTATCACCGCGATTTCTACCACGCAGGCGCGATGGAGTTGCTGCTCGCGGGGCCTTTTTCCCAGTCAGTGTGCGAACGGTATGCGCAGTCGTTCTCCGTGTGTTTGCGCAAGGGCCGGGTCGAGCCTGTCCAGGTGCCTGCACTGAGGGTGGAGGCGCGGTGTGCGCTACGACTGCAACTCGAGCGCTCCCAGCCTTTTCTGGGGTTGGCGTTCTACCTGGATGGTCTTGCCCAGGATGCATCTCTGGCCTTGGCGTTTCTCACGCAGCGGATCGTGTCCCGGGCGCGTCATGGTCTGCATGATCGCCTGCTGCATGAAGGGTTGTGCCATGGCCTGCGCCTGCGCGCGCCTTATTGGCATGCTGGGCAGGGCGTCGTGGTCTTCGATGTGGCCTTGTCCGAGGCGGGGTTGGCATGCGTCGCGCGAGTCGAAGCGATACTGTCGAGCTGGTTGGCGTTCACTGCCCGGCAGCCGCTTTCCACCGAGGCCTGGCAGGACTACTGCCAGGTTCGTAGTAATGCCCTGTCGAGCATGACGCCGTTGGAGCGGTTGCGACACTGGGTCGAGCAAGCGCCAGATGCCGATCACTCACATGCGGCGTTGGCCAAGGCACTGCATGAGCTTGTGGCGAGCATGTCGAGCCAGCGGCCATTGCAACTGTTGACGGACACCAGGGATGCACCCTGGGTCCGATCCACGGGTTTCAGTCTTCGGTTACTGGAGCACATGGAGACGCCTGTTCATGTCGATGAGTGGCACTGGCAGGTGCCCATGCGCAATCCGTGGTTGCGGTCGGAAACATTGGCGAACGAGGTTTCTATTCCGCCGGCTTTGCGCATGGTCATGGCTGGCGGAGAAAGTCGTCTGGGAAGCTTGCATATTCGCTGGCGCTTCAGTGATGGCTCGCCGTCCGATATCAGTCGGCAGCGATTGCAAGCGTTCTTGCGAGCACATGCATGGAAGGCTGAAGAAGCGGGTGTGCATTGGCGACTGGAAGACTTCGGCTACACCTGGGTGCTGACGCTGCGGGGCATTGCGGATGCCATTGTTACCGTCGTGGCGGCGCTCGCTCCGGGGTTGCATGATCCGGTCACCAGGGGTGAAGGCTATTCGCCGACGGATGATCGGATGCTGCTGAGGCGGTTGCTGGAGCGCCTGCCTATGGTCGTGGGCAAGGACGCTTGCACACTTCGTCAGGATTTTCCTGCGCTCTGGGTAAATGCCCAGTGGGATGCGCTGGCCGTTGGGCTGCCGCAGTCCCTTGCGGGCGCTTTGGCCGAGCTACCAGGCATACCGGCCACGGATGTTGGCGCGCCGCCTGTCATGCCGGTTGGGGAGCGTTGGTTCGATGCCGATATGCGAGGCGATGAAGTGGCTTTGTTGCTGTTCTGTCCGCTGCCGTCGCAGGAGCCGAGCGTCGAAGCCGGGTGGCGATTGCTGGCGCGCCTTGTGGAACCTGCGTTTTTCCGGCGTTTGCGCACGGAGTTGCAGCTCGGCTACGCCGTGTTCGCAGGGTTTCGCCAGTGTGGCGAACAGTGCGGCATTGTTTTTGGCGTCCAGTCACCGACTGCCGGTGGCGAGGGCATTCTCGAACACATACGTGTATTCCTCGACGCTTTCGACGAGTCACTTGCCGCTTTGCCGTTAGCGAGTGTGCAAGAGCAGGCTCGACTGATCGCGCGGCAGCTGGATGATCCGGACGCCTCTGCATACGAACGTGCCGATCTGCTCTGGCAGGCCTGCCTGGCGGGCCATGCTCTGGACCGGTCTGAGGTGGTGGTGCAGGCCTTGCGCACGGTCGATATCGATCTGCTGCGCACGAGTTTGCAGGCGCTCCGCTTGGGCAGCTGGCGGATTCTCGTCAGTCAGCGGTAGGCGTGGAACGTCTGGAATAAGGCTCTGCTGTATCCATAGTTCCAAAGCGCTACTACTTTGGGGTGGCGGGCCAGAGTCTTTGTATGCGGTCGGTCGGAAGACTCCAAAGAAGTAGCGGTTCGACGCCATGGCATCGTATGA
This sequence comes from Pseudomonas sp. ABC1, assembly GCF_013395055.1. NCBI lineage: Bacteria > Pseudomonadati > Pseudomonadota > Gammaproteobacteria > Pseudomonadales > Pseudomonadaceae > Pseudomonas > Pseudomonas sp. ABC1. The sequence goes on along the minus strand of NZ_CP058349.1, from coordinate 958,998 downwards.
GGGGAGGGTGGGGCTTTCGATAATCGACTCCGACACGACTGCCGTCGTCAATACAGCGGAGAGCGCCATGTACAAGAACAAGAAAGCCCTGATTCCCCTGACCCTCGCCAGCGCCGTTGCCATGGCCCTGAGCCAGGCGGCCAATGCCGAGATCGTCCTGTACGACAAGGACGATACGACCTTTTCCACCGATGGCTATATGAACGCCTTCTACGTGCACAGCAATGTCAACAGTGACAACAATGTGCGCGACCGGAATCAATCCCGCGTGAAAATGGGCTTTCTGCCCAACTGGATCGGCTTCAACTTCGGCAAGCAGGTCGACGGCCTGCAGATGGGTGGGCGTGCCTCCTTCTGGGTCACCATCAACGACAGTGACGACAACGGCACTGGCACCGATATCGATGTTCGTCAGTTCTATGGCACCGTGGCCAGTCCGGAGTGGGGCGAGGTGTTGATCGGTAAGGATTTCGGCCTGTTCGGTCGCTCCAACATCTTCCTCGACGAGTTGCTGGCCGGTTACGGCAATGTCAGCGACAGCCTGGGACTGGTGGACGGTAATGGCGTTTCCTTCGGCAATATCGGTACAGGCTATGTCTATGCCTTCCCGACCTCGCAGATCACCTATCGCAACAACAACCTGGCCGAAGGGCTGCGCGTTGCCGTGGGTATCATGGATACCTTCGACTCCAACCAGCTCGACACCAGTATCGTGGACAACCAGGCTTACCAGGACAAGCCGCGTTTCGAATCCGAGGTGAGCTACCAGTTCGAACTGGGCGGCTCCAAGATCTACAGCTGGGTCAACGGCACTTACCAGAACTCGAAAAATCGTGTCAACAACGCTGCCTATGAGGACGACCTGACCAGTAAAGGTCTCGGCTATGGTCTGCAGGCCAAGATGGGCGGCCTGTCGCTGACCGCTTCGGGCTTCCAGGCCAAGGGTATCAACCCCTTCTTCAGCAACAACGCGGGTCAGGGCATCCTGCGTGATACCGACAGCGATGGCTACCTGCTGCAGGGTTCCTATACCTTCGGCAAGAACCGTATCGCACTGTCCTACGGCCAGACCAAGGACGATGGCAACGGGCTGGGTGCGAAAGCCGACTACGAAACCAGCGGTATCGCGTACTTCCGTACCATCAATGACAACCTCAAGTTGGTTGCCGAATACAACGTGCATGAAACCGATGCCAAGGATGCCTATGTAGCCGGCACTCTGACCGGTGCAGGCAGTATCCCTGACGTGGAAACCAAAACCTTCGCGGTGGGTGCTGTCGTCAGCTGGTAAGCGCTGCCAGGAGTTTCTTCTCGATTGGCAGGGGGCGTGAGCCCCCTGCCTTTTTTCGTTTTCCTGGCGCATTGATAGTTATTTGACGGCTCTTTGACGTAGACGATTGCGTCGATGTGACCTGCATGCAGGTACTCGCGTCTGAACTGCATGACACGGTGAGGTGCGTATGCGCGATCCCTTTGAAGAATCCTTGCGTGACCTGCTCAACAAGCCCACGATGCGCGACGACGATGCCCGTCTCGGGCGGGTGCTGAAAACCGCGAATCGTCAGGTTGGTGCCTGCGATATCTTCGGCCTCGTGGGGCATTGGTTGCAGGCTTCGCTGATTGCCCTGAGTGGCGGTTCCCGTCACGTCATGCCGGTATCACGGCGCCATTCCCCGTCCACTTCGTTCGACAAGGCCGATTGACCATGGAACTCGATCCCTGGACACATAGTCTTCTTTCCGCCATGAGCTCCCTGTGGGCGTCCGTGGCTGCATTCATTCCCCGGCTGTTCGGCGCATTGATCGTGGTGCTGATCGGTTTCGTCGTGGCGCGACTGCTCGATGCGCTGCTGTCCAAGCTGCTGGCCAAGCTTGGCCTGGACCGGCTGATCGCGGGTACGGGGCTGAACAAGTTGCTGGGGCGTGTGGGCATCCGTGTCCCGCTGTCCACGTTGATCGGCAAGATCGTGTATTGGTTCGTCTTGCTGATCTTCCTCGTATCGGCGGCGGAGTCCTTGGGGTTGGAGCGCGTCTCTGCGACGCTCGACATGCTCGCCCTCTATGTGCCCAAGGTGTTCGGCGCTGCACTGATTCTGCTTGGTGGCGTGCTGCTGGCGCAGTTGCTCAGCGGCCTCGTGCGCGGTGCGGCGGAAGGTGTTGGTCTCGATTATGCCGGTGGGCTTGGCCGTATTGCCCAGGGGCTGGTGATCATCATCAGTATCTCGGTTGCCATCGGGCAGTTGGAGATCAAGACCGAGCTACTTAATTACGTCGTGGCCATCGTGTTGATTTCAGTGGGGCTGGCGGTTGCCTTGGCGCTTGGTCTTGGGAGTCGAGAGCTGGTCGGACAGATTCTGGCGGGTATTTACGTACGTGAGTTGTACGAGGTTGGGCAGCGTATACAGTTGGGTGAGCTGGAAGGGCAGATCGAGGAAATTGGCACGGTCAAGACGCTGTTGCTGACAGACGATGACGAGCTCGTGTCGATTGCCAACAAGACACTGCTGGAGCAGCGTGTTGGCAGTCGTTGAGACGCCGTATCTGGTAAAATCGGCGCCAATGCGGCCTTGTGGTCGGTGGTTGTGCGCCCCTCAGTCGGCCTGATGCTCCTTGACTAAATCCCACTCATCCTCAATGCGTTACAACCCGTGCGAGCTTACGGACGAAGAGCTTGTGCTGCGTGCCCATGGCGAGTTGTTCCATGTCACGCGGGCTTACGAGGAGCTCATGCGGCGGTATCAGCGCACGTTGTTCAATGTGTGTGCGCGCTACCTGGGTAATGACCGGGATGCGGATGATGTGTGCCAGGAAGTGATGCTCAAGGTGCTTTATGGGCTGAAGAACTTCGAAGGTAAGTCGAAGTTCAAGACTTGGCTCTATAGCATCACTTATAATGAGTGCATAACGCAGTACCGCAAGGAGCGACGTAAGCGCCGGTTGCTGGATGCCTTGAGCATGGATCCGGTGGAGGAGGCTTCCGAGGAGAAAACGCCGAAGCTGGATGACAAAGGCGGCCTTGATCGATGGCTGGTACACGTCAACCAGATTGATCGCGAGATCCTTGTGTTGCGTTTTGTCGCAGAACTGGAGTTTCAGGAAATTGCGGACATCATGCACATGGGGCTCAGTGCGACTAAAATGCGCTACAAGCGCGCCCTTGATAAATTGCGGGAAAAATTTTCTGAGGAAGTGGAAACTTAATCGGCACTCAATGTCCTAATGCCAAGTGAACAGCTTGGGCATGCAGACAGCCGGTATCCTTAGATTGTTCTGATAACTAACCACCAGATGGGGATTTACGGATGAAACTGAAAAACACCTTAGGCGTCGTAATTGGTTCGCTGGTTGCCGCCACTTCTGTCAGCGCGCTGGCTCAGGGCCAGGGCGCCGTCGAGGTGGAGGCTTTCGGTAAGCACTATTTCACCGACAGCTCGCGCAACCTGGAAAACGGTCAACTGTACGGCGCTAGCGTCGGCTACTTCCTGACCGATGACGTAGAGCTGGCTCTGTCGTACGGTGAGTACCACAACCTGAACTCCGATGACCGTGTTCTGGACAACAATACTCGTCACAAGAACATCAAGGGCAGCCTGTCCTCCCTGGACGCTCTGTACCACTTCGGTCAGCCAGGCGTTGGCCTGCGTCCGTACGTTTCCGCAGGCGTCGCTCACCAGAGCATCGGCCAGGCCGATCGTTCGGGTCGTGATCGCAGCACCTTCGCCAACATCGGCACCGGTCTGAAGTATTACTTCACCGAAAACTTCTATGCTCGTGCTGGCGTCGATGGCCAGTACAACATCGATGCGAACGAGTCCGAGTGGATGGCTGGCGTTGGTGTCGGTCTGAACTTCGGTGGTGGCGCGCGTCCTGCTCCAGTCGTCGAGCCGACGCCTGAGCCGGCTCCTGCTCCGATCGTTGACGAAGAGCCGGAACCGCAACCGGAGCTGGTTCGTGTCGAGCTGGACGTCAAGTTCGACTTCGACAAGTCCCGCGTTCGTGAAGAAAGCTACGGCGACATCAAGAACCTGGCTGACTTCCTGAATCAGTACCCGCAGACCAGCACCACCGTTGAAGGTCACACTGACTCCGTTGGTACCGATGCCTACAACCAGAAGCTCTCCGAGCGTCGTGCTGGTGCCGTTCGTGACGTACTGGTCAACCAGTATGGCGTCGACAGCGGTCGCGTGAGCTCGGTTGGTTATGGCGAGTCCCGACCGGTTGCTGACAACGCAACCGAAGAAGGTCGTCAGATCAACCGCCGCGTTGAGGCTGAAGTCGAAGCTGAAATCCGCTGATCCAGCGGTCCAGGCTTGACCGGCACTTCCCGGTTTGAATATCGGGAGTGCTGAATAAAAAGGCCCGCATCGAAAGATGCGGGCCTTTTTGCTGGTGCGGTCAGGAGTCTTTCATTCTGATGGTTGTCGTCGTGACAGGCTCGTTCAATCGCTGGATAATGGCTCTTTTGTTCTTGAAGGTCGTGCCTGGCCGAGTTCGGTCGGATCGATTCTGGAGTGCCTGGTTTGATTGTTTTCCGTTACCTGGCCCGTGAGCTTCTGGTCACTGTTGCTGCTGTCAGTGCGGTGCTGCTGGTCATCATCATGAGTGGTCGCTTCATCAAGTACCTGGCCCAGGCGGCGCAAGGTCTGCTGGACCCCGGTGTGCTGTTGATGATCATGGGTTTCCGGCTGCCTGGCTTTTTGCAACTGATTCTTCCGCTGGGGCTTTTTCTCGGGATTCTGCTGGCCTATGGCCGTCTTTATCTCGACAGTGAGATGACGGTTTTTTCTGCGACGGGAATCAGTCCGCGACGCTTGCTTCTCTACACCCTTGCGCCTGCTGCCTTGGTCGCTGGCCTGGTCGGGTGGCTGAGCCTTGGTTTGACGCCGCAGGGCATCGTCGAGGTCGACCGTATTCTGAGCCAGCAGGAGTCTCTGACCGAGTTCGATACGCTGGTGCCGGGGCGTTTCCAGGCGTTGCGGGGTGGGGCGCGTGTCACCTATACCCGTGAGCTCTCCGAGGATCGCAGCGAGCTGGCTGGAGTCTTTATTTCCGAAACCAATCTTTCCCAGTCCGGCAAGAGTCGAGGGGTTTCGGTGTTGGTCGCCGAGCGCGGCCGGCAAGAGGTACAGCCTGACGGTAGTCGGTACCTGATTCTGGAGAACGGCCATCGATATGACGGTAATCCTGGGCAGGCGGACTATCGCGCCATCGAGTACGAAACCTACGGTGTACTGTTGCCCAAGCCCGAGGTGGCTGATGAGGTTAGCGAGCGTGAAGCAATTGCTACGCGAGACTTGATCGGAAGCCAGGACATTCGTTACCAGTCCGAGCTGCAGTGGCGCTTTTCCTTGCCGCTGCTGGTTTTCATCGTGACGCTCCTGGCTGTTCCATTGGCGAGGGTCAATCCGCGGCAGGGGCGATTCCTGAAATTGCTGCCAGCCATATTCCTGTATATGGCCTACCTGGCTTTGCTGATTGCCGCGCGTGGGGCGTTGGACAAGGGGCGGATTCCCCTTTCGCTTGGCTTGTGGTGGGTTCATGGCCTGTTCGCGGTTATCGGCCTGCTGCTGGTGTATTGGGAGTCGCTGCATCTTTGGTTCAAGCGTCGTCGTGCGCTACGAGGAGTGATGAATGGTCAAGCTTGACCGCTACATCGGCGTTCATGTTCTTTGGGCCATTTTGGCTGTCCTCGGCGTGATCGTTGGCCTGGCGCTATTGTTCGCGTTCATCGATGAACTGGGCGATATCAAGGGAAGCTATGGTCTGCTCGATGCATTCGAATATGTCTTGCTGACCGGGCCACGACGTCTTTACGAGATGCTGCCAATGGCTGCCCTCATAGGCTGCCTGGTTGGTCTGGGGACTTTGGCCAGTCGCAGTGAGTTGACGGTCATGCGTGCTGCCGGTGTGTCGCTCGGGCGCATTGTCTGGGCTGTCATGAGGCCCATGATCGTATTGATGCTTGCGGGTGTGCTGATCGGTGAGTATCTGGCGCCCTGGACCGAAGATACTGCGCAGGCCAGGCGCTCGATGGCGCTTGGCAGTGGGGAGGCGCAGAGCAGCAAGCATGGTCTCTGGCACCGTCAGGGCGAAGAGTTCGTTCATATCAACTCCGTGCAACCCGGTGGTGTTCTGCTCGGGGTTACTCGCTACCGCTTCGATGAAGAGCGACATCTGCTGTCTGCGAGTTTTGCGCGCCGTGCGGAGTATCAGAGTGGAACATGGCAGCTCAGCAATGTCTCTACCACGCACTTCAGGGATGAACACACTGAAGTGCTCAAGGCTGCTCAGGAAAGCTGGGATGTGCAGCTGACTCCGCAACTGCTGGGTACGGTCATCATGGAGCCGGAGGCGCTGTCTATTACCGGGTTATGGAGCTATATCCACTATCTGGGAGAGCAGGGGCTCAACAATGCACGCTACTGGCTGGCATTCTGGGTCAAGGCGTTGCAGCCACTGGTGACGGTGGCGCTGGTTCTGATGGCGATTTCGTTCATCTTTGGCCCATTGCGTTCGGTAACGCTGGGGCAGCGCATATTCACCGGGGTAGTGGTGGGTTTCGTCTTCCGCATCATTCAGGATCTGCTGGGGCCGGCCAGTCAGGTTTTCGGTTTCTCGCCCCTGCTTGCGGTGGTGCTGCCGGCGGCGGTATGTGCGCTGGCCGGGCTCTGGCTCTTGCGACGAGCAGGCTGATGTTGCCTGCGAAGGAGTGCGCGGGCACTCCTTCGCTGCGGGATATGGCTATTTCTTGTGTATGTTCTTTGGCAATTGCACGGTTCGGGTTTCCGAGTAGATGTCGTGCCAAGTGCGCTTCTGCTTGTCTATCAGGCTCCACCAGAAGCCAAGCCCGAGAGCAAGCCAGGAAAGAATCGCTATCAGGAAGCGGAGCAGTGCCTGCCATAGGTCGATTGCGCTGCCGTCGGTGTTTTCCACGCGTATCCCCCAGACCTGCATGCCGAGTGTCTGGCCGTTGTGCGTCCAGAATTTGGCGAAGAAGCCGAACAGGCTGAAAAGCAGCAGGGTCGAGAGCAGTGGGTCGATGTCCAGGCCGCCGCTTTCTGCAATGGCCTGCAGTTTTTCGCTGCCGTATATCAGGCGCAGGATCACCTGCTGATAGCAGAGCGTCACTACGATCATCAGTGCTATCGAGAGCAGGCTGTCATAGAAAATGGCGGCCAGCCGGCGTAACAGGCCTGCGGATGGATATTGGCCTTGCGGGTGAAGCATGTGCTTGCGCTTGCGCATCTGGCGTCTCGCAGAAGGGGCGGGCGGGCATTCTACCGAATATGGGGTGTCGAGAGGCTGAGTGAAATCGGCGCACAAAAAAGCCCCCGCTGTTGCCAGCGGAGGCTTTTGAGCTGCTTGGATTCAGCCCTGGACTTGGACCTGGTCGGCCTGCATGCCCTTTTGACCTTGCACAGCTACGAAGCTGACTTTTTGGCCTTCTTTCAGGCTCTTGAAGCCGTTGCCTTCGATTGCGCGGAAATGTACGAACAGATCCGGACCGCTCTCTGGAGTGATGAAACCAAAACCTTTCTCGTCGTTAAACCACTTGACGGTACCGTTCTGACGATTCGACATATCTTTGTGTCCTTGAAACTCAAAAGTAGAATTGCCCCTGTGCATGACAGGAAGCTGGAACTGGTTGCAAGGAGCTTGATAGCCGAACGGGAATGTAGCGGATCAGATGATCTACCGCACCGGTCACGATCAACTGCGACCCATGCAAACACAGTGGGCACACTCTACGATAACTCGCCGGGGAATGCCAACCCCTCGGAGCCATAGAGTCCGTCCACTATCTTGCGTCATGTTTGACGCGATATTTCGGTATTGTTGTTCTGATCGTTTGTCGCTGAGACCGGCTTTTCAGGCGTTAGCTGCTGCCCGATCCTTTGGCAGTTCGTATGCGAACTGTTGATGCTTCATCTGAACCTGAAGCCTGCAGAACCCAGTAACACTGGGATGCCTTTTGCGCTCCATACGGCAGTAATGGCCGTATATGTTGATTGGTGCCTCGAGAGAGACTCGAACTCTCACACTGTTACCAGCGGCGGATTTTGAATCCGCTGCGTCTACCGATTCCGCCATCGAGGCTTGAGCGCGGCGCAGTATAGAGGTGGGAAGACGGACGGTCAATCGTTCTGTCATGGTCAGATTCGGGGCTATCGGATAAGCTCTGCGACCTTTCACGTGCCGGCTTTTTCACATGCAAGTTGCTGATTTCTCTTTTGAGCTGCCTGACGAGCTGATCGCTCGTCATCCTCTGGCCGAGCGTCGGGCCAGTCGCCTGTTGGTGCTGGAAGGGGAAAGTGGGCAGTTGGCCCATCGTTCCTTTGGCGACTTGCCGAGTCTGCTCGAACCAGGCGATCTGCTGATTTTCAACAATACGCGTGTCATCCCTGCCCGGCTTTTCGGGCAGAAGAGTACCGGGGGCAAGCTGGAGATACTGGTCGAGCGTCTGTTGGACGAGCGACGGGTACTGGCCCACGTGCGTTCGAGCAAGTCGCCCCAGCCTGGTGCAGCGATCATCCTCGATGATGCGAGCGAGGTCCGGATGCTGGCGCGCCACGATACGTTGTTCGAGCTGCAGTTCGCGGAGGATGTCTTGCCGCTGCTCGAGCGCATCGGCCATATGCCATTGCCTCCTTATATAGATCGTGCGGATGACACGTCCGATCGTGAACGCTACCAGACCGTCTATGCCCAGCATGCCGGTGCCGTCGCGGCGCCGACGGCGGGCCTGCATTTCGATCAGGCGTTGCTGGACACCTTGCGTGAAAAGGGTGTGGAGACTGCCTTCGTCACGCTGCACGTCGGGGCTGGCACTTTCCAGCCTGTACGTGTCGAGCGGATCGAGGACCATGTCATGCACCGCGAGTGGCTGGAGGTCGGCCAGGATGTGGTCGATGCGGTGGCTGCATGCCGCGAGCGTGGCGGGCGAGTGATCGCTGTCGGCACCACCAGCGTGCGCTCATTGGAGAGCGCCGCACGTGACGGCGTGCTCAAGCCCTATCGGGGTGACACCGATATTTTCATTTATCCGGGTAAGTCGTTTAACGTCGTCGACGCCCTGGTGACCAACTTCCACCTGCCCGAGTCGACCCTGCTGATGCTGGTGTCGGCCTTCGCGGGTTATCCCGAGACGATGGCGGCTTATGCCGAGGCCGTTGCCCGGCGGTACCGTTTCTTCAGTTATGGCGATGCCATGTTCATTACACGCAATCCCGCGGCACGCGGGCCGAAGGAGTCCGTATGAGTCGCACCTGCCACATGGGTTTCGAGTTGCTGGCAACCGAGGGCAGAGCGCGGCGTGGACGCCTGACGTTCCCTCGTGGCGTGGTGGAAACGCCAGCCTTCATGCCTGTAGGTACCTATGGCACGGTCAAGGGCATGTTGCCGCGCGACATCGAGGGGATCGGGGCGCAGATCATTCTGGGCAATACCTTCCATCTCTGGCTTCGCCCTGGAACCGAGGTGATCCGCAAACATGGCGATCTGCATGACTTCATTCAATGGCAAGGCCCGATCCTGACCGACTCGGGCGGCTTCCAGGTGTTCAGCCTGGGAGCGATGCGCAAGATCAAGGAGGAGGGCGTGTACTTTTCCTCTCCGGTCGATGGCGCCAAGGTGTTCATGGGGCCTGAGGAGTCGATGCAGGTCCAGCGTGACCTGGGTTCGGACGTGGTGATGATCTTCGACGAGTGCACGCCCTATCCGGCCGATGAGGATGTCGCACGCCGCTCCATGGAGTTGTCGTTGCGTTGGGCCAAGCGCTCGAAAGTGGCGCATGGCGATAATCCGGCGGCGCTGTTCGGCATTGTCCAGGGTGGTATGCACGAGAACCTGCGCATGCGCTCCCTGGATGGACTGTGCGAAATCGGTTTCGACGGGCTGGCCATTGGTGGCCTCTCGGTGGGTGAGCCCAAGGAGGAGATGCTACGGGTGCTGGATTTCCTGCCGCCGCATATGCCGGTCGACAAGCCTCGCTACCTGATGGGGGTGGGCAAGCCGGAAGACCTAGTCGAGGGCGTGCGCCGTGGTATCGATATGTTCGACTGCGTGATGCCGACCCGCAATGCGCGCAATGGTCACCTGTTCACTGCTGATGGCGTGATCAAGATCCGCAACGCGACCCACCGCCACGACGACTCGCCCCTGGAGGCCGAGTGCGACTGTTACACCTGCAAACACTTCTCGCGCTCTTATCTGCACCATTTGGACAAGTGCGGCGAAATGCTGGGCAGCATGTTGAATACAATTCACAACCTGCGCTACTACCAGCGCTTGATGGCCGGTTTACGCGACGCTATTCAACAGGGTAAATTGGCCGCCTTTGTCGATGCCTTCTACGCCCGACGTGGCTTGCCAACGCCACCGATGCCGTAACGAGTTACCGTCATACACAATCCCTTACGCAACTGGAGTGCTACATGAGTTTTCTGATTCCTGCCGCTTACGCCGACGCTTCCGCAGCCGCCCCCGCGGGTTCCGGCTTCGAATGGCTTTTCCTGATCGGCTTCCTGGCGATTTTCTACTTCATGATCTGGCGCCCCCAGGCCAAGCGTGCCAAGGATCACAAGAACCTGATCGGCAACCTGCAGAAAGGCGACGAGATCGTCACTTCCGGTGGCATCGTCGGCAAAGTCGTCAAAGTGGCCGATGATTTCGTGGCGATCGAGGTGTCCGACTCCGTCGAGCTGAAATTCCAGAAAGTGGCCATTGTTGCAACGCTGCCCAAGGGCACGCTGAAAGCCATCTGAGCTGATCCGATTCAATAGCAACGACGGGGCGCAAAGGCGCCCCGCGTCATTACGTGGGCGGCACCATGCTGAACAAATATCCCCTGTGGAAATATCTGCTGATTCTGGTCGTTCTGGCCGTCGGCCTGGTTTACTCCGCACCCAATCTCTATCCGGATGACCCAGCCATCCAGGTCACCGGCGCGAGCGCAGCCCTGCAGCTCGACGAAGCGACTCTGGAGCGAGCCAGCAAGTCGCTGGTCGATGCCGGCATCGCCGTCAAGGCGAGTGAGCTGGGCGAGCGTGGCGGTCTGATACGCCTGACCAAACCCGCGGACCAGTTGCCGGCGAAGGATGTCGTACGCAAGGCCATGGGGGATGACTATGTGGTTGCCCTCAACCTGGCACCGACCACTCCGCAGTGGTTGCGCAACCTGGGCGCGAGCCCGATGAAACTGGGCCTGGACCTTTCCGGCGGTGTGCACTTCCTGCTGGAAGTGGACATGGACAAGGCCGTCAGTGCGCGTCTGAAGATTTACGAAGGCGAGGTCAAGAGCCTGCTGCGCAAGGAGCGTCTGCGCTATCGCAGCCTGCCGAGCAGTGATGCAGCCTTCCATATCGGTTTCACCGACGAAGAGTCCCTGAGGAAAGCCCAGGCGCTGATTCGCAAGGACTTCACCGATTTCGAGTTGACCACCAGCACGCGCAACGAGCTGCAGGTCGTCACGCTGACCCTGACCCAGGCCAAACTGGCAGAGATTCGTGAATACTCGATCCGTCAGAACCTGACCACCGTCCGCAACCGGGTCAACGAACTGGGGGTCGCCGAGCCGCTGGTGCAGCGCCAGGGTGCCAACCGCATCGTGGTCGAGTTGCCGGGCGTGCAGGACACTGCCGAAGCCAAGCGTATCCTCGGCAAGACCGCCAGCCTGGAGTTCCGCCTGGCTGCCGAGTCCGATGCACCGCGCGCGACCACCGAGGCCTTCGAGTTCCGCGAGCCGGGTCGTCCGCCTGTGGCTCTGGAGCGCAGCCTGATCATCACCGGTGACCAGGTGACCGATGCCCAGGCCAGCTACGACGAGAACGGTCGTCCACAGGTCAACATCCGCCTGGACGGGCACGGTGGCGACCTGATGAACCGCGCCACGCGCAATAACATTGGCCGCAGCATGGCGGTGATCTTCATCGAGCAGCGCCCGCAGACCCGTTACGTGATCCAGGAAGTCGATGGCGTCGAGAAGGAAGTCGCTGTCCAGAGCTTCAAGGAAGAGAAACAGGTCATCAGCCTGGCGACCATCCAGTCGGCGCTTGGCAGCCAGTTCCGTATCACCGGCCTGAATGGCCAGGGCGAATCGTCCGAACTGGCGCTGTTGCTGCGTGCAGGTGGCCTGGCCGCACCGATGTATTTCGCCGAGGAAAGGACCATCGGTCCGAGCCTGGGTGCCGAGAACATCACCAAGGGCATCGAGTCGACCTGGTGGGCACTGATCTTCGTATCGCTGTTCGTGGTTCTGATCTACAAGTTCTTTGGAATCCTGGCTACTGTGGCGCTGATTTTCAACTTGGTGCTGCTGGTTGGTTTGATGTCGGTGATCGGCGCTACGCTGACCCTGCCGGGTATCGCGGGGATCGTGCTGACGCTTGGGATGGCGGTGGATGCAAACGTGTTGATCTACTCGCGTATTCGTGAAGAACTCAACGGCGGGCTATCCGTGCAGCGTGCCATTCATGAGGGTTTTGATCGCGCCTATACGGCGATCATCGACAGTAACCTGACGACCCTTCTGGTTGGTGCCATCCTCTTCGCATTGGGGACCGGTCCGATCAAGGGCTTCGCCGTCACTCTGTCGCTGGGCATTCTTACCTCCATGTTCACAGCAATCATGTTCACCCGTGGCATGGTCAACCTGATCTTCGGTGGCCGTAACTTCAAGAAGCTCTGGATCTGAGGACAGGCCATGCTGAAGAAAACCATTCCATTCATGGCGATTCGCAATATTGCGTTCGCCATTACCATGCTGCTGACCGTAGTAGGGCTGGTCAGCCTATTCAGTAAGGGGCTTAACTTCGGCCTGGACTTCACTGGAGGTACGCTGATCGAGTTGCAGTACGAGCAAGCGGCTGATCTGGAGTTGATCAAGTCCGAACTGGGCCAGGCAGGTTATACCGATGCCGTGGTGCAGAGTTTCGGGGCGACCACGGACGTGCTGATCCGCCTGGCCGGGGATGATCCCCAGTTGGGGGCCCTGGTGGGCGAGGCGCTGCGCAAGATAGACCCGGATACGTCGTTCGAGGTCAAGCGGGTCGAGTTCGTAGGTCCGCAAGTCGGTGAAGAGTTGCGTGACCAGGGCGGCCTGGCGATGTTGCTGGCGCTGGGCGGTATCCTGTTGTACCTGGCTTTCCGTTTCCAGTGGAAATTCGGTCTGGGAGCCATTGCCTCGCTTGCACATGATACGGTCCTGACCCTGGGCATCCTGGCTTTCCTGCAGGTGCCTTTCGACCTGACGGTGCTGGCTGCGGTGCTGGCAATGATCGGCTACTCGCTTAACGACACCATCATCATCTATGACCGTATCCGCGAGAATTTCCGGGTGATGCGTAAAGCCGACCTGATCGAGAATATCGATGTTTCGGTGACGCAGACGTTGTTGCGTACAATCGCAACCTCCTTGTCTACGGCGCTGGCACTGGTTGCGCTGTTGGTCTTCGGCGGCGATACCTTGGCTGCATTCGCGCTGACGCTGCTGATCGGTGTCGTCGTCGGTACCTATTCGTCGGTCTACATCGGCGCGACCGTACTGGTCTGGCTGAAGCTGACCTCCGACGACCTGATCCCGCCGGTGGCTACCGAAGTCGACGAGCGTCCCTGACGTCGCCTCCCCATGCCCTGCGTGGGCATGGGGTTTCCCTCCCGTTCTGCCGGCGCTCGCCGGAACTCCGCTGATTGCAGTCTGTCGAAGGCGACAGAGTGGGCCGAGGCCCTGTTGTCAGAGGAAGTCACAGTGAACAAATCCATGTTGGTCGGTGGTGTATTGGGTGCCGCAGTCGCTACTGCTGGCGGTGCTTTCGCGACGTACGGCCTGCTCGATCGAGGCCCGGAGTTTGCCCAGGTGGTCGGCGTAGAGCCGATAAAGGAAACCATCAAGACCCCACGCGAAGTCTGCAAGGATGTGACAGTGACCCGCCAGAAGCCGGTAAAGGATCAGCACCAGTTGGCAGGCACCGCCGTCGGGGCGGTGGTCGGTGGCTTGCTGGGCAATCAGGTCGGCGGCGGTAACGGCAAGAAGATCGCCACGGTTGCAGGAGCCCTCGGTGGCGGCTATGCCGGCAACAAGGTGCAGGAGGGCATGCAAGCCCGCGACACCTACACCACGACTGAAACCCGCTGCAACACCGTCACCGACACCCATGACAAGGTCGTTGGCTATAACGTGCGCTATGAGCTGGATGGGCAGACGCGCAGTGTCCGCATGGATCGTGATCCCGGTGGCCAGATTCCGGTGAAGGATGGGCAACTGGTGCTTTCTCAGAACTGATCTTGCCCGTGTAAACGAAGCGCCCGGCCATTGCCGGGCGTTTTGCTGTGCGCGACCTCTTCTGCTACGAACCTTTTTCTGTCATATACAGTCGATAGGGTGTCAATGACCAAGAAGAGAGCATATGAGAATGGATGAGTATCAGGATGAAATGCTGGAGTGGCATGCCGCGGAACAGGATTGCCAAGACGCGGGCGAGGATGCCTTCGAGTTGTAGTCATGGCCTTTCGGCCATCCCTTGCCATGTTGCGCCGAGCTGCACGTTTACTTTTCTGCCTTCCGGGGCTTGATATCAGCGCCTGGTTGATCAGGCGGCAGTATTGCCGATAGCCCTGGCCAGCCAGGTTTCCAGCTCGCCAGGGGCCAGTGGCTGGGAGAACAGGTAACCCTGTGCGATGGGGTAGCCCTGGTCGCGCAGCATCAGGTTCTGTGTTTCGTTTTCCACACCTTCGGCGACTACCGTGAGTTGCAGGTTCTTTCCTATGCCGAGGATGGCATTGCTCAGGGCCTGCGCGGTCAGGTCATGCTCGAGGTCCGCCACGAAGCTTCGGTCGAGTTTCAGTTCCGAAACCGGCAGTCGGTGCAGGTAGCTGAGGCTCGAATAGCCCGTGCCGAAGTCATCCATCGACAGGCTTATGCCCTGGGCGTGTACTTCTCCGATGGTTTTCATGGTGCTGGGGTTGGTGTCCAGCAGGATGCTTTCCGTCAGCTCCAGCGTCAGGTCCTGGGGTGTCAGGGCATTGATCTGCAGGGTGTCGGCGATCATGCGCGGAAGATCCAGGTTGTGGAAATTGCTTGGCGACAGGTTGACCGAGACGGCCGGGATGAGCAGCCCTTTGGTACGCCATTCCGATAGCTGCCGGCAGGCTTCCTGCAACGCCCAGCGCCCGAGGTCGCCAACCAGGCCACATTCTTCGGCCAGCGGAATGAAGCGGGCCGGCGATATTTCACCCAGTTCGGGGTGGGTCCAGCGCGCGAGAGCCTCGACACCGTAGAGCTGACCGCTGGCCAGCTCGATCTGCGGCTGGTAGTGCAGGCGCAACTGATCCTCTTGCAGCGCCTTGCGCAATGCGGTCTCCAGCATCAGGCGCTCCTGGGCGAGCTGGTTCATTTCATTGCTGAAGAAACTGAAGTTGCCGCGCCCGCAGTGTTTGGCCTGGTACATGGCCATGTCCGCACGGTGCAGCAGGGTTTCCATGTCGCGGCCATCCGCCGGGTACATGGCGATGCCGACGCTGCCTGAGATCGAGACGCTGGTGCCGGCGATCAGCATCGGCTGGCTCAGCAGGTTCTGGATGCGTCCGACGGTTTCCTTGACGCTCTCGGCATTGCATTGCGGGAGAACCACGACGAATTCGTCGCCCGACTGCCGGCCTGCGATATCCGATACGCGTACGGTCTCGCTGATCCTGGTCGCGACCTGGCGCAGCAGTTCGTCGCCCGCCGGGTGCCCAAGGGAGTCGTTGATGTTCTTGAAGCGATCCAGGTCGATGAACAGCACCGCCAGTTGCTCGTTGTTGCGGTTGGCGATGGCGATGGCCTGGTCCGCCTTGGCTTGCAGCAGGCTGCGGTTGGGCAGGCCGGTCAGTGCGTCATAGAACGCCAGTTGGCGGATGCGGCGGCGCGTATGCTCGCGCTCTATCGCCAGGGTGCACAGATACCGGCAAGCGTCGGCCAGCCCCTGGTGCAGCGATGTCGACAGCGACCCATGCGTGTGGCGTGTGTAGAAGCCGAAGATGCCGATGACCCGGCCCTGCCTGTTGTGAATGGTGCTGGGCCAGCACTGGATGAAGCCATGCGCCTGCAATGACGAGCTGTAGTCATCCCACAGCGGGTTGGATGAACTGCTTCCCGATTCATCGATGACAACGCCGTCGAGGCGCCGCGCATGCTCCTCGGGCATGCTTGGGGCGGCCAGTGGGTGCATGCGACCCTGTTCGTCCACTTCGAGGATGGCGACAGTGAGCTCTGGCGCGATGCGTTCGACTTCCAGGCAGATCAGCTCCAGCACCTCGGCCAGCGGCTGCTCGCGTGCCATGGCTTCCAGCGCCTTGCGTTGCAACACTTCGTGCAGCTTGGCGCGGGTAATATCGGTCAGGATGGTGATGGTCAGGCTCCAGCGACCATTGTGATCGTGGATCGGGTTGCTGATGACCTTGGCCCAGTAGCGCTGGCCATTCTTGCCTTGCACGATCACTTCACGCTCGACGGGGTTGCCGGCGCTGAGGGCTGCCTGGTACTCCTGCGAATAGGCTTCGTCCTTGTCGGGGGCGAGCAGGGCCAGGGGTTTCTGCCCGCATGCTTCCTCGCTGCTCCAGCCGAACATCCGGCTGAAACCGGCATTCACGTATTCGATATGCGGGCTGGCATCGCTGATCAGGATGGCCGAGTCGCTGGCGTTGGCCACCAATGAGAGCAGTTGCAGGTGTTGCTGCCGGGCGCGTTCTTCTTGCAGCCGCTCGCTGATGTCGGTGGCGATCTTCAGTATCTGCACGACCTGGCCCTGGTCATCCACCACTGGCGTGTAGGTGGCTTCGAGCCAGCGGCTCTCGCCATCCCGCCGCAGCCGTTCGACGATGCCTGAGCGTGCCTGGCCCGAGAGTAGGGCCTGCCAGAATGCGGCATATTCCTTTCCCTCGGAGAACACCGGCAGGCAGAAACTGCCATGTGGCCGGCCGATGGCTTCTTCATGGGTGTAGCCGAGGAGGTTGAGGTAGTTGGTGTTTGCGCGGGTGAGCGTGCCGTCGGGGGCAAATTCGGCAATGGCCATGAAGCGTTCCATGGCGGCGCGCTGGGCTTTCGCCGAGACAGGCTGAGACGTTGATTTCGGCATTGCTCTCTACCCTTTCGTCTGTTGACGTTGCGTGCCGGTAACCGGAGGGCAGCACGTGCTTTGGTGATCACGCGTTATTGTTTTTCAGCTTTTCACATCCTAAGGCCATTATTCGTCCATGTGCCAGTACGATCTTGCTGGGCACCGAGTGTCCGTAGCCGGCGATGCGCGCTATGGCTGGAAAGGTGTCAGGCGCCGCGCCGGAACGCCCCGGGCGTCTGTCCGGTCCAGCGCTTGAACGCCCGTTGGAAGGCTTCTGCGGACGAGAACCCGAGCAGCCAGGCGATTTCGCCGAACGACGCCTCGGTGTCGCGGATATAGGCCGTCGCCAATTCCTGGCGAGCACTGTTGAGCAGGCCGCTGTAGTTGGTGCCTTCGGCTGCCAGGCGACGTCTCAGGGTCCACTCCGGCATGCGCAGGCGTTGTGCGATCTGTGCCAGTTCAGGCTCCTGGCCTTTCAGCAGCGGGCCAAGCAACGCCGTCACTCGCTCGCTGAGGCTGTGCGTGCGCAGGCAGAGGGTACGTTTCTCTTCGCACAACTGGAGCAGCTCCTGCCAGGTGCCAGGGCAGTGCAGCGGGTTGCGCAAGGCCAGGCTGGCCTTGTCCAGGTAGAGCTGATTGGCCCTGGCACAGAAGCGCAGCGGGCAGTCGAAGAGTTGCTCATGGGCTTCGGCGTAGGCCGGGCGCGGGTATTCGATCTCGACTTCGCGCGGGGATAGATGGACGCCGCACAGCGTCCGCAATTGCGTCAGCCAGCCGGCCAGCACACTGTCGACGACGAAGGTGTTGTAGGCGTTGTAGGGGCTTATGGAATAGAAGCGCAGCCAGGCACCGCCGGGGTCTTCGTGAAAACTGGAGTTGCCCCGATAGTTGCTGGCATACAGTGGCTCGAAGCGAATCAGGGTTCGGGCGGCCTCGCGGACATTGGGTGCCAGCGCCGCGGTCACACCGGCCAGGCCCAGGTGGGAGGCCTGGCGCAGCCGCCCCATGGCCAGGCCCAGAGCCGGGTCCTGGCTGGCCTGGATGGCCGCATGCCCAAGGCGCATGAAGCGTGGGATGGAAAGGCGCGCCTGTGGCTCCGCCAGCCGTTGCGCGTCCAGTCCGTAGGCCTCCAGCAACGCTTGTGCATCCAGCCCTTTTTCCTCCAGGGCCTGGCCCAGGCTGAGGGCGAAGCCGACGGAGAGGTCGCCCAGGCGGATGCGCGAACCGCTCATGACTCCGGTAGCCAGTGGTTGTGCAGGCGCACGGGCAGGCGATGGTCGACAGGGTCTGCGCGGCGTGGCGAACCGACCAGGTTCCATGGCAGGCCGAGGGTGCGTACGGTGAGTTGTCGGTGGTCCGCAGGCGGTTGGCAGGCGTCCTCAGCGGGTCCCAGCCGCACCGAGAGCTCTGCCTTGGGCGACGGCTCTTCACAGCCGAAGATCACCTCCAGGCGTCCGAGCGGTGTCGCGCTGAAGCCATGCTCCGGCTGGTCGGGCGCATCGCTGTAGCGTCGTTCGTAGCGTGTCAGTTGTTGCTTATGGTGCAGGGGGGGAAGTATGCGGCCTTCCGGGTCGAATACCAGGCTGACTTGCCGTAGCGGACCCTCACCGATGTACAGCCGCTCCTTCTCGATATACGGCTCGGGCAGGACGATCGAGCCGGCCACCAGCGTGACACCATACTCCCTGGCCAGGCTGGAAAAGATCGCCTGGTAGGCCTTGGCCATATGCTTGGCCCGCGATCGTAGCACCGCCTCGGTGCGCCGGTCGTCGCTGCTGTTGTCGAGCTGCCAGCGCAGGTAATCCCAGGGGTTGCTCAATGCCATCCACTGCATGGCATCACGCAGCGTCCGCGCCTGCTGGACCTCGGGCTTTTCCCCGATGGCGAACAAGCCGGTGCCGACATGCTCGGGCAGGGCCACGATGCTGGCGGCGGAGAGTATGCCGGCCTCCCTGGCCTGTTCCAGGTATGTGGCGAATTTCAGGCGCAGGCGCTCCCTGCTCTGGTAGTCGGCGGGTTGCAGGCGCGTCTCGATGGCGAGCAGGTTGCCGCCGTGGCCGGGCGTGCCTTCGCTCTCGATAGGCAATAGTCGCAGGTCCGACAACAGGGGGCCGCTGCGCTTGTCCTGTGCCCAGTACAGGTAGGCCAGGAGCAGGGCCAGGCTGGTGAGCAGCAGCAGGGCCGCTTTGAGTAGCCGGTATCGGCTCGTCAGGCGGGGGGCGCGTGTTTCACTCATCACGGGCAATCTTCGAAGATCATCGTCATGCCGACTCGGCCAGTGTGTCGTTTCATCATGCCTCGGTCGTGCCGCTGACCTGGTTACGCCCGTTGCGCTTGGCTTTGTACAGCGCGGCGTCGGCTGCCAGGAGCAGGTTGACGCAATGTTCGCTGACCGAGGCCGCCGCTGCCAGCGGGTCGAGGCTGGCGGTGCCGATGCTGACCGTGATGCAGCCCGAGCCGTTCAGCGCGTGGGGCAGGTTGGCTTGCTGTACCCGTTGGCGCAGACGTTCGGCCACCAGCAGGGCGGCAGTGGCGTCCGTTTGCGGCAGGATCACCGCGAATTCGTCGCCGCCATAACGGCAGATCAGGTCCGCCGGGCGAAACAGGCCGCTGCGGAAGATATCGGCCAGGAGCCGCAGGCATTCGTCACCCGCCTGGTGGCCGTAGTGATCGTTGTAGGTCTTGAAACCGTCCATATCCAGCATGAACAGCGACAGCGGAAGCTGCTCGCGCAAGGCCCTGGCGACTTCCCGCTGCAAGCTGTCGTCGAAGCGGCGGCGGTTGTGCAGGTCGGTCAGGTGGTCGCGTTCCACCAGTTCGTTGAGGCGCTCGTTGGCTTGCTCCAGTTGGCGGTAGGCCTCCGCCAACTGCTGGCGTATGGCGTACTGCTCGGTCATGTCGCTGAAGGCCAGGGTCATGCCGATGATCTGTTCGTCCGCATCCGTGACCCGCTGTAGGGTCAATTGATAGTGGCGGGTCTGCCAGTCCAGCGTCTGGATCAGGCGGACTTCGCCCTGGCGCAGGCGCTCCAGGGAGGCTTCGGTATCGAGCAGCTCGGCGGGCAGGTAGCGTTGGATAGGTTCTCCGACCAGCCGCTCGGGAGTACTGGCCAGCATGGCGGCCATGGCATGGTTGGCATTGACGAAACTGCCTGCGCGGTCGAGCAGGGCCAGTGCCACCGGTGCGGCCGCGTAGAGCGCTTCGAGTTGTACCGAGCGCACGCCGAGTGGGGCGACTTTCGGCGATATGTCACGGTCAATGCCCCGGTAACCGGTGAATTCGCCGCGCTCATCGAAGAGCGGGATGCCGCTGGTTTCCAGTACGACAAGGCTGCCATCCGCTTTCAGGTTGCGGTTGATCAGCCCGCTGAAAGGGCGGCGCGCCGTGATGATGTCGGTGAATTCCGCTGCCACCCGCTGCGCTTCCCCTGGCGGCATCAGGTCGAACGGGGTACGCCCCAGCAATTGCTCGGGCGTGTAGCCCAGCAACTGCACGCACAGGGGCGAGCAGAAGGTGTAGCGCCCCTGGGTATCGACCTCCCACAGCCAGTCGGAATTGTGCGCGATGATCTCGCGCAGGCGGCGAATTTCCTGTTGCTGATGGTCGTGGGGAGGTTTGTCTGCTGGCATGTTGTCGAACGGGACGCTGGATATCCGGGGTCTGCGGTCGGCGCGGGGTGTGGCATGCGCGTCGAGGCAGTTCCCCGCCGATGACATCCGGCGGGGTGTGGCCATTGTACCTGTCTGGAATGCTTCGTGTTCGATCGCCGGCGTCATTCGCTGACGGAAGGAATGTCGGCCCGGCGCTCGGCCTGCTCCAGGT
The DNA here is from genome assembly GCF_013395055.1 of Pseudomonas sp. ABC1. Lineage (NCBI taxonomy): Bacteria > Pseudomonadati > Pseudomonadota > Gammaproteobacteria > Pseudomonadales > Pseudomonadaceae > Pseudomonas > Pseudomonas sp. ABC1. Next base: position 938,084 of record NZ_CP058349.1, on the reverse strand, counting down.
GCTTGAGACGAATGTCATAGGCCTGGCATTCGTCACCCAGCTGTTCTTCGCTGCGCTTGAGATCCATCTGGTGGAGTTCTTCGTTTATCTCCCTGGCCCGTTCCGGGTCGGACAAGGTGAGCTGGTTGACACGCTCAGCCAATCGGGCGGCTTTCTCGTTCGCTTCGTCCACTGTACAGGCCAGTGCAACAGGGCTTGCCAGAAGGCCGGCCAGCAATGCGCAGGTAGATGTCTTCATGGTATTTCCTCCATCGAGCACCGCCCTGGCAGGCGCTGCTCGTTCGATGATTGCGCCACGGCGCTCATTGAAATTGAGCGCCGTGGGCCGCTTTTGGTTCATCGCAGGAGGTTATCCGGGGTTGCCAGCAGCAGGGTTTCAGGGCGTTGGAGTGTCGCTCTGGCAATACTGGAGGCACAGCGCTGGCGCGCCGCTGTCTGGTCGTGGTGGTGGCTGCACCAGTTGGCTGACCAGCTCCAGGGCTTTTTCGAAGGAAGGGTAGCCGCTGCGTGCTACATCCAACTGGCTGTAGGCCTGTCGGTAGTGATCGGCCTGCTGCGGGTCGGCCTCCTCCAGCAAGTAGGGTTGTGCATGCATTTTGTAGAGCAGGGCCGTGGCATGGGGATGGCCTTTGTCCGCCGCTTGCTCCAGCAGCGACTGGACGTCGGCGGTGGGCGCGGCCTGACGGATCAGCAGGATGGCGCGGTAGAACTCGGTCTCGCCGCGTTGGTCCAGGCGCGCGCTACGCTCTAGCAGGGCGCTGGCCAGCTCGTAGCCTTCTTCGTCCCCCAGCGAGGCCAGTATCTTGGCCTGCATCAGATCGTTCTGGAACAACAGCCGCTCCGTCCGGCAGGCCGCATCGCTGCTATCCAGCGTGCACGGCTGCGAGGCACAGCCGCCAAGGGTTGCCAGCAGCACGATCAGCCCGGCTCTCTTCATCGGTATTCCCTCCGTCGTAGTCGGCCCAGTATGCCTGTTGGGGCTGGCGAGGGAAACGCTGTGGGCGTCGGGTTGTCTGACACGCAGGGCCTGGTACCGTTGTCCGCTCAATCCATTCATGGAGGTGATTCATGCTGCGTCGATCATTGGCTTTTGTGTGCTGTATGGGAGTGTCGGCGACCGTGCTGGCCAGTGAAGAAAAGCTGCGTCACTACACCAGCGAACAGGGCCGGATCTCGGTCGAGGAAGTCGCGACGGGGCTGGAAAATCCCTGGGGGCTGGCCTTCATCCCTGTGGATGGCGAACTGCGTCTGCTGGTGACGGAACGTCCTGGTCGCCTGCGGCTGCTCCAGGCCGATGGCGAACTCTCCGAGCCGTTGCAGGGCTTGCCCAAGGTTTTTGCCCAAGGGCAGGGCGGTTTGCTCGATGTGCAACTGTCGCCCACGTTTGCCCAGGACCGACTGGTCTATCTCAGTTACGCCGAGCAGGGCTCTGACGGCAAGGCGGGGACGGCCGTTGGCCGTGGCCGACTGAGCGATGACCTGCGCAGCCTGGAAAACTTCCAGGTGATCTTCCGCCAGGAGCCGAAACTTTCCACGGGCCTGCACTTCGGTTCCCGCCTGGCTTTCGATGCCGACGGCCTGCTGTTCATCGCCCTTGGCGAGAACAATGAGCGCGCCACGGCCCAGGACCTGGACAAGTTGCAGGGCAAGCTGGTCCGGTTGCAGGCCGACGGCAAGGTGCCGCAGGACAACCCCTTCGTCGGGCGTGCCGGTGCGCGGGAGGAAATCTGGTCCTATGGGCACCGCAATCAGCAGGGCGCGGCGGTCAACCCCTGGACCGGTGCACTGTGGACCCACGAACACGGCCCGCGCGGTGGCGATGAGATCAATATTCCCAAGGCGGGCTTGAACTACGGTTGGCCCAAGGCGACCCACGGCGTCAACTACAGCTTCCTGCCGATCCCCGAGGCGCAGGGCAAGGAGGTTGCAGGCACCGAGTCACCGCACCATGTCTGGGAGAAGTCACCCGCGATCAGCGGCATGGCGTTCTACCAGGCGGACCGTTTCGCACCCTGGCAGCACAACCTGTTCATTGGCGCCCTGGCCGACCGCTCGCTGATCCGCCTGCAACTGGACGGCGACCGTATCGTGCATGAGGAGCGCTTGCTCAAGGACCTGAAAGTGCGCATCCGCGACGTTCGCCAGGGGCCGGACGGCTATCTCTACCTGCTGACCGACGAGGCCAAGGGCAAGGTTCTGCGGGTTGGTCTTGAGGAGGGGTGAGTGGATGGCTCTTGGGTCGTTGTGCCGGCGTGCTTTGCAACTGGATTGGCAAGCTGTGGTTGGCCATGAATCGTTTGCGCTGTCCTGACGTCCGTGGTGTTGCGAACCCGACCAGCCCCTCTACGCAACACGCATGAACCCATCCATGGGGCTCTTCGCCGACGTCCCTGTCGGCGAAGGTTGCTCCGAGGGGCTGGCCGGGCCCGCAGTCAATACCGAAGCGCCCATAAGGAAAAGCACAGCATGAAAACAACACCACTCGTCGTTCCCGCGTAGGCGGGAACCCAGGTGCGCGGGCTTATGGACAACGAGCTTTTTCTACAAACACCACCGACACCCGCTAAGAAGCACCGCACCATCGTTCGCCTGCCAGGCCCAGCGGGCTGCTAGAATCCACCGCTTTCATTTACTGGGGAATTCGTCATGGCCTTGGTCGGACGCTACAACAGCCTGGCAATCGTCAAGCACACCAGCTTTGGCCTGTATCTGGATGGTGGCGCCGACGGCGAAATCCTGCTGCCCAATCGCTATGTTCCCAAGGGTGCAGACACCGAGGTAGACGACTGGCTGAACGTTTTCGTTTACCTCGACAGTGACGACCGGCTGATCGCGACCACACAGAAACCCAAGGTCCAGGTCGGTGAGTTCGCCAGCCTCAAGGTGGTGGAGATCAACCGTACCGGCCTGTTCCTCGACTGGGGGTTGCCGAAGGACCTGTTGCTGCCTCACTCGGAGGAGAAGCAGCCGCTGCAAGTCGGCGACTACTGCGTCGTCTATGTCTACCTCGACACCCGCACCCGGCGCATCACCGCTTCGGCACGCCTGGATCGTCACCTGGACAACGTCCCGGCGCAGTACAAGGTGGGCGACGAGGTCGACCTGTTGATCGTCGAGCCCACGGACCTGGGCTACAAGGCGATCATCGAGGGCAAGCACTGGGGGCTGATCCACAAGAACGAAGTCTTCAAATTCCTGCGCCCCGGCATGCGCGAGCGTGGCTTCATTCGCGAGCTGCGCAGCGACGGCAAGATCAGCCTGAGCCTGCAACCGGTCGGTGCCCAGGCACGGGATGCGCTGCAATCGCTGATCCTCGACAAGCTGGCGGCGGAGGGTGGCGTACTCGCGGTCAGTGACAAGAGCGCTCCAGAGGTGATCAGCCGTTTGTTCGGTGTCAGCAAGGGCAACTTCAAGAAGGCCATTGGCGGCCTGTTCAAGCAGGGTGCCATTCGCATCTTCGACGATCGTATAGAGCGTGTCTGAGCGGTACACAGTGTCCCGGTACTTGAGTCCTGAACGACAACCCTGAATAATGCGCGCGCGCCGACATAGCTCAGTAGGTAGAGCAGCGCACTCGTAACGCGAAGGTCGTAGGTTCGATTCCTATTGTCGGCACCAGTAAAACAAAGGCCAGCAGAGATGCTGGCCTTTTTTGTTGCTTTGCCCTGCGTTGCCCATCTGGCTCGATGTGCCGCAGCGTCGGCAGGTTCAGGACCAGGTATTGAGGGTGCTGCTCTTCTGGTTTCCCAGCATGGCGTCCAGTGCGGATTGAAGCTGCCCAGCGTGGCGGCTCTCGCCCCTGGAGTCAGCGCCCTCTATGCCGCCGCGAAAGAGAGCCACGAAGTCGAGTGTCTCGTTCTGGTTGACACCAGGCGAATGCAAGGCGAGTAGCGCCTGCATGCCTATCTTCAGGTTGTCTTCGAGAGATATCTGGCCGGATTGGTACAGGTCCTGGCTTGCATCCAGTGCTTGTTGCGGCGTCATGTCCGAGAAGTCATAGCCTGCTGCGCCCGTTGAATGGTTCTGGGGCTTCAGGTCGCTGGATCTCATGACCTGGGCTTGGGTCGTGAGGAAGTCGGATGCCTCGTTCTTCTGGCGTGCGGCTTCGTAGGACTGTAGGCGGTTGGCCTGAAAGGATGCTCCCTGGATCTGCATGGCGTATCTCGTTCGTCTGGAATGCCCATGGCTTCAAGCAAGTACGATGCCAGCGCTTCTGACCAGCCCAACTGTGTGGGTTCTCGCGTCATGCGAGCCGCCTTGGGTCCGCGCGGGGGGCCGTGTTGCGGCACGGTCTTTCCGCTTGCCGGAACGCTTTTGCCGTTCGTGCCGCCGCTTTGTCACTTGCAGCGCTGCAGCTTCGCTCAGGCGCCGTGCGTTTCCCTTTCCCTGCATGGTAGAACTCTTGCCGGCAATCACCGTCCGAGTTGCTATCGGAAATGCACAGGGAGTACGCATGGAATCCGCCAACACGCGTCGTATCGGGAGCATTGCGCTGCTCTGGCGCACGATCCAGCGCTTCAATGAAGACGACATGAGTACCTATGCCTCGGCGCTGGCCTATCGGGCATTGTTCGCGTTGTTCCCGTTCCTGCTGTTCCTGATGGCGATGCTCGGCTTCCTGCACTTGCCGGAGTTCTTCGACTGGCTGCGCGAGCAGGCGACGCTGGTGTTGCCGCCGGTGGCGCTGGACCAGGTGAACCCGGTGATCGACCAGTTGCAGCGGCAGAACAGTGGCCTGGTGTCCTTCGGTATCCTGGTGGCGCTGTGGACGGCTTCGAGCGGCATCCGTTCGCTGATGAATGCGATGAACAAGGCGTATGACGTGGAGGAGGGGCGGCCGCTGTGGAAGCTGTTCCTGCTGTCGTTTCTCTACACCATCGGTATTGCTGTGATGCTGCTGCTCGCCGCTGGCCTGATGATCATCGGACCGCAGGTGATGGAGTGGCTGGCGACCCATGTCGGGTTGCGTGAGCAAGTGGTGGTGGTCTGGGCCTGGGCGCGCTGGCCGGTGGTGGTGCTGTTGATGATGATGGCGGTGGCGCTGCTTTACTACGTGACGCCGGACGTCGAGCAGGACTTTCGCTTCATCACCCCAGGCTCGGTGCTGGCCGTGGTGATCTGGATCGTCGCATCGCTGGGCTTCGGCTTCTATGTGCAGAACTTCGCCAACTACAACGCCACCTACGGCAGCATCGGCGCGATCATTGTCTTGCTGCTGTATTTCTATATTTCGGCGGCGGTACTGCTGTTGGGGGCAGAACTGAATGCCGTGATCGAGCATGCCAGCGCCGAGGGCAAGGATCGTGGCGAGAAATTACTGGATGAGTGAAACTGGCCGGCATCCCTTGCCGGCCAGTCTCGTGCATCAGAAGGCGCCGCTCTCGTTTTCAGACAACAGGCGCTCGCTGGCGCGTTCGCCGAACAGCCAGAACAGCACTGGCGTCAGGTAGGTGTCGAGCAGCGTCGAGCTGACCAGCCCGGAGAAGATCACCACTGCCACCGGGTGCAGGATTTCCGTCCCCGGACGCTCGGCCTCGAACAGCAGCGGGGCGAGGGCGAAGGCCGTCACCAGGGCGGTCATCAGCACCGGGCTGAGGCGCTCCAGCGAGCCGCGCAGGATCATCGCCTGGTTGAACGACTCGCCTTCGATGCGCATCAGGTTGATGTAGTGGCTGACCTTGAGGATGCCGTTGCGCACCGAGATACCCGCCAGGGTGATGAATCCGATCAGTGCCGCGATCGACAGCGGTTGCCCGGACAGCCACAGCCCGAGCACCGCGCCGACCAGTGCCAGCGGAATGTTGGCCATGATCAGCAGCGACAGCACGGACGACTTGTAGCGGCTGTAGAGCACCACGAACATCAGCACCAGGGAGACCAGCGAGAGCAGGCCGACCAGCCGCGAGGCTTCCTCCTGGGCCTGGAACTGCCCGCCGAGGGTGATGAAGTAGCCCTCCGGCAGTTCGTTGCGCGCCACCACCTGGCGGATGTCCTCGACGATGTCCGATAGTGCGCGGCCCTGGGCGTTGGCGGACAGCACGATGCGGCGCTTGCCGTCGTCGCGACTGATCTGGTTGGGGCCGTCACCATCTTCGATGGTCGCCAGGCGCGACAACGGGATCGGTCCGTTGGGCGTGTCGATCATCAGGTTGGCCAGACCGGCGAGGGAGCGGTCGTCCTCGGGGATGCGCAGCACCAGGGCGAAGCGCCGGCCTTGCTCGACGATCTGGGTGATCTTCTCGCCTTCCACCAGGCCCTGCAGGGTCTTGAGGATCTGCGGCGCGGCAACGCCATGGCGGGCCGCCGCGGCGTAGTCGATGCGCACCTTGATCTGCGGCGCCAGCACCTGCTTCTCGATTTCCAGATCGGCCAGGCCGGGGATGGCCGACAGCCGCGTGCGCAGGGCTTCGGCCTGGCCGCGCAGGGTGTCGAGGTCTTCGCCGAACAGTTTGATGGCGATCTGCGAGCGCACCCCGGAGAGCATGTGGTCGATACGGTGGGCGATCGGCTGGCCGACTGCGACCGCCGCCGGCAGGCTGGCCAGGCGCGCGCGGATGTCACCGATGATCTCGCTCATCGGGCGCTCCAGTTCGGCGCTGGGCTTGAGGCCGACATCGAGTTCACTGACGTGCACCCCTTCGGCATGCTCGTCGAGTTCGGCACGACCGCTGCGGCGACCGACGTGCAGCACTTCCGGAACCTGCATCACCAGTTCCTCGGCCTGACGCGCCAGTGCCGAGGAGTCCGCCAGCGTCACACCCGGGCTGAGGCGCAGGCCGACCAGCAGCGTGCCCTCGTTGAAGGGCGGCAGGAAGGTCTTGGGGAACAGCGGGATACTGGCCATGGCCAGCAGCACCGCGACCAGGGCCGTCGCCACGGCGGCGCGGGGGTGTCGCAGCACGCTTTCCAGGCTACTGCGGTAACCGCGCTTGAGCCATTGCAGCAGGCGTGTGTCGTCATGGTGCAACGACTTCATGCGTGGCAGCAGGTAGAAGGACATCACCGGTGTCACCGTCACCGACACCACCAGCGACGCCAGGGTGGAGACGATGAAGGCCACGCCCAGCGGCACGAACAGGCGGCCTTCCATACCGGGCAGGGCGAACAGCGGCAGGAACACCAGCACGATGATCAGCGTGGCATAGAGGATCGCCGAGCGGACTTCCAGTGTGGCTTGTGCCACCAGCTCCAGCGGATGCAGGCGCTGCTTGCCGGCATGCTGCTTGAGGCGTCGCAGCACGTTCTCCACGCCGACCACGGCATCGTCCACCAGGCCGCCGATGGCGATGGCCAAGCCACCGAGGGTCATGGTGTTGATCGACAGGCCGAAGTACTTGAACACCAGCCCGGTGATCAGGATCGACACCGGGATCGCGGTGAGGGCGATCAGCGTCGGGCGCAGGGTGCCGAGGAAGAAGAACAGGATCACCGCGACGAACACCGAGGCGCCGATCAGTTTGCCCTGCAAGGTCTCGATGGAGGCCTCGATAAAGCTCGCCTGGCGAAAGGTGACGCGGGGTGGCAGCAGGTTTTCCGGCAGCGATTGCTGCATCTGTTGCAGGGCGTCTTCCAGGGCGCGGGTCAGCTCGATGGTGTCGGCGCTGGGCTGCTTCTGGATGCCGAGGATCACTGCGGGCCTGCCCTCGAAACCAGCATCGCCGCGTTTCAGGGCGGCGCCGAAGCTGACTTCGGCGACCTGGCGCAAGAGGATCGGTTGCCCGCCGCTGGCGCCGATGGCCAGGTTGGAGAGGTTTTCCAGGTTGCTGGTCTGGCCGAGGTTGCGGATCAGGTATTCGCGGCCGTTGAGTTCGAGAAAGCCGCCGGAACTGTTGGCGGCGAAGCCGTCCAGGGCTTCGATCAACTGGCCGTGGGTGATGCCCAGCGCGGCCATGCGGCGGCTGTCGGGCTGTACCTGGAACTGCCGCACTTCACCGCCGATGGGGATGACCTGGGCGACGCCGGGAATCGCCAGCAGGCGCGGGCGCAACACCCAGTCGGCGTACTCGCGCACCTGCATCGGCGTGCTCTTCGCCTCGTCGATGGGGATGGCGACCTGCATGATCTCGCCCATGATCGAGCTGATCGGACCCATGGCCGGCGTGACGCCGGTGGGCAGGCCTTCCTCCATGGCCGACAGGCGCTCGCTGACCATCTGCCGCGCGCGGAAGATATCGGTGCCCCAGTCGAAGGTGACGTAGATGAAGGACAGCCCACTGCTGGAGACCGAGCGGATGCTCTCCACGCCGGGCAGGCCGTTGAGGGTGGTTTCCAGCGGGAAGGTGATCAGTTGCTCGACCTCTTCCGAGGCCATGCCACCCGCTTCGCTCATGATGGTGACGGTGGGTTTGTTGAGGTCGGGGAACACGTCCACCGGCATGCGTGACAGGGTGAAGGCGCCATAGGCCATCAGCACCAGACTGGCGATGATGACGAGCAGGCGGTTGGACAGACTGTTGTCCAGGAGCCATTTGAACATGGAGAAGTCCTCGTCAACGAATCTGGTTGATCAGCGCGGTGGCTTCGGTGACGACACGCTCATCGGCCTTGACGCCGGAGGTCAGCACCACACGCGAACCGTCCAGCGGCGTGAAGGTGACCGTGCGTGGCGCGTAGCGTTCGGCGTCGCTCTTGACCCAGACGATGTCCTGGTTGGAGGCGTTCTTCGCCAGGGCGCTGATCGGCGCCGGCATGCCGTGCAGAGTGCTGGCGCTGCGCACCGTCAGGTTGAGGTTCTGGCCTGTCGGCAGGCGTGGCAGGTCGCTGCCAGAAGCCTGGAAGCGCAGCGGCAGGGCCTGGGCGCGCAGGCTGTTGGCGGCACCGATGAAGCTCAGTTCGACGGAACGCCCGGCGATGCTCAGGCTGGCGCCGGCGATGTCGTCGGCCAGGGCCGGGTCATAGGCCAGGGCCTCGACCTGGATGTGCGTCGGGTCGCTGACTTCGAACAGCAACTCGCGTGCGTCGACGATCTGGCCGATCACCGCGCTGCTGGTGGAAATGATGCCGGACACCGGCGCCTTGAGCGGCTCGCGGGCGTTCAGGCCGGCATTCAGGGCGCCGATACGCGCCTGCAGGCTGGACAACTCGGCGTCCAGCGCCTCCAGTTCGCGCCGTGGGATGCTGTCGCTCAATTCCTTCAGGCGCGCCTGGCGTTGCAGCAGCAGGCTCCTGGCGGAGCGCCATTCGGCCAGTTGCGCGGCTTGACCGGCACGCTCCAGGGTGTCGCCGGTGGCGACCACGTAGCCGAGGATGTCACCCTTGCTCACACGCTGCCCGAGTCGCGGCAGGCCGTTCGGGCCGGCTTCCAGGCGCCCGGCGAGCAATGGCTGGACCCAGCCGCTGGCATTCGGGTCGGGCACCACGGTGGCGGACAGGGTCTGTGTCCGTGGCCATTCGCCGGCTTGCAGTATCTGCGTGCGGACACCCAGTTGGCGTTGGGTCGGTTTGGGCAGGAACACGCTGCCATCTGGCTGACGGCGCGGGCTGTCGGCCGAGACCGGCGCGGGGGCTTCGTCATCATGGCCTTCGTGGGCCAGTGCCGGGATGCTCAGGGCCAGACAGGTCAGGCCGATTAGAAAATTCGATTTCATACGATCACCTTCAGGCCCGAGTGGATGCTTGGTTTTTCTTGCGCAGCAGGTAGACGCCTGCCAGCACCAGTAGCAGGAGCGCCAGCAGGCCGGCGATGCGCAGGCCGTTGCCGCTTTCCGCATGGTCATGGCCGGCATGTTCGTCTTCGCCATGCAGGTCCAGGTGCGTGCTCAACGTCTCGTCGAGCTCACCGCTGCGAATGCGTGCCGCGATCTGGTGCTCGCCCTCTGCCAGCGGTGCTGCCAGGTCGACCTCGAATTCGCCCGGCGCGTGCCGTTCTACGGCCATTGCCTGGCCGTTCAGGTTCAGTACCAGGGTCGCGTCCTCGACCGGGCTGTTGTCGGCGTAGTGGTCGACGTAGAGGGTGATCTGGTGTTCGCCGACGATGCCGGTCAGTTCGAAGTTCGCCGAGTGGCCGGAGAAGCGTGGCGAGCTGGACTCCGTGCCGCTGGCGGGAGCGGGTTCATCGTCATGGCCCTCATGGGCTTGCAGCGGCAGGGCGAGGGTGAGCAGCAGCGCCATGGCCAATTTCATACGAGTGTGCATGGATAAGTCCTTGTCGATCATTCTGTTCATTGGGGCAGCAGGCCAAGCGCCTGGCGCAGCATCGAGTTCTCGCGGGCCAGCGTCAGGCGGGCGATGACTGCCTGGCGGCTGGCCTCGCGGGCTTCGGCTTCGATGCGCAGGCGATCCGGCAACCCGCTTTCGCCCAGGCGATAGGATTTCTCGATGGCGGCACGGCTGCTTTGCAGCAGGCTGGCGCGTTGCTCGGCGATTTCGGCGCGTTGCTGCGCGGCCTTCAGCTTGAGGCGGCTGGCCCGCAGTTCGGCGCCGAGCAGTTCCTGCTGACGCTGCTTCTGCACCAGGGCTTCGATGGCTTCGCCTTCGGCCTGGGCACGCTGGGCGCGCTGGCGGCTGGGTGAACCCAGCGGAATGCTCAGCCCCAGGGTCAGGCTCTGGTCGTAGCGGGCGCGCGAGTCGTCGCGGGCGTTGGTTGCGGTCAGGCGCAGTTCCGGGTTGCCACGGCTCTGCACACCGGCCAGTTCAGCCTGGCGCTGGGCGGCCTCGGCCTGGTCCGCCAGTTCGGTGAGGCGCGGATGGCTGGCCAGCGCGCGTTCGTCTTCTGCGTCTGGCGAGGCCTCTGCGACGATGGCCGAGCTGGCCCGCGCAGGCAGCGGACTGCCGGTCAGGGCCTGGAATTGCAGGCGCGCCTCTTCGAGTGTGCTGTCGGCTTCGCTCAGTTCTAGTTCGACCTGGGCCAGAGCGGCCTGGGCTTGCTGGCGGTCGGTCTGGGCCTGTTCGCCGGCACGCACCCGGCGCTCCACGTCGTCGGCCAGGCGTCGGGCGTCTTCGACCCGGTCACTGGCCAGGGACTGCAACTGCGCGGCCAGTAGCCATTGCCAGTACTGCTGGCGAACCTCTCCGGCGGTGCGCAACCTGGCCGCCGCGTAGCGACTGCCATTGGCTTGCGCCTGGGCATCGGCGAGGGCGCCGCTGCGCGAGCGCTCGCCGGGCAGCCACAGGGGCATGGCCAGGCCTGCCTCGTGTTCGCGTTCGCCCTGGTTTCGGTTGAGCTGGTCGCCCTTGGTCGACAGCTCCAGGCTCATGCCGTCGGCCAGCCAGCTTTGCGCGGCCTTGCGCCGGGCCTGGCTGGCCTGCTCGAACGCATCTGCCGAAGCAGACTCCGGTTGCAGGGCCCAGGCCGCCTCGAAGGCTTGCTGCAGCGTATAGTGGCTCGCGTCATTGGCTGATTGCGCAGGGCTGGCCAGGAGCAGGCCGGCGAGGGGCAACCAGCAAGTAATGCCTTTGATGTGCATCCGATTCTCCGGTGACTTGAATTCGTCGGGAAATCGGCGGGGAGGTGCTGTCGGTCCTGTCCAGAGGTCGCACGGCAGTTGGCCTGTGTCGCTTAAAGCAGGCGTTCGCTGTGCGAGGTCGTCGAGGGATCAGGAAAGGCAGCGTGCAGGAAATGTCCGCCCGCCGTCAGACGACGGCTGGCCAATTGGGGCGCTCGGGGCGCGCCTCGGGATGTGCCGGTGTATGTGGCGAACGGTACGCGGTGATGGGCTGTGGCGTGTGTGCCAGCGGCAGGCTGAACTGGCTCGGCATGACCGGCGTGGTCATGGCCGCGCAGGCATTGCAGTCGGTGTGGGCATGCAGTGGCAGTTGTGTCGACTTGCTTTCGCTGTCACTGGCTACGATATGGCGATGCTGGTGATGCCCGATGTGGGACTGGCTGGCAGGATCGTTCTCGCTGTGCAGGCACGCAGCACTGACCGCGCCCAGTGCAATCTGCATGGGGGCCAGGAGCGACAGGATAAGTACGAGCCAGATGCGCATGGAGGTTCGATGCTTGGGCGGGACGCGGCATACTAGGGCCAGTCGAGGTTGCGACGCAAGTCGCAGCTGTTGCCGGAAATGGCCTGCCGGCTTCCCCGTCTGGAGGTGGCCTGGCGCGAGCCGCTCATGAACGAAGCGGCGGATAACCTGATGCAGGAGTGAGCAGGGTATGCACCCTCGTATAGTGGAAGTCACCGAGCGTCTGGTCGAGCGTAGCCGCAAAAGCCGGGCGCATTATCTGGCACTGATGCAGGCCGCTGCCGTGGAGGGGCCGCGACGCGGCCAGTTGCAGTGCGCGAATTTCGCCCATGGCGTGGCGGGCTGCACCTCGGCGGATGATCGCCAGGCCCTGCGGCTGATGAACCAGGCCAACGTAGCGATCGTCTCGGCCTACAACGACATGCTTTCGGCGCACCAGCCCTACGAGCGCTTCCCGGCATTGATCAAGCAGGCCTTGCGCGAGGTCGGCTCGGTCGGGCAGTTCGCCGGTGGCGTGCCGGCCATGTGCGATGGCGTGACCCAGGGCGAGCCCGGGATGGAGCTGAGCCTGGCCAGCCGCGAGGTGATCGCCATGTCCACCGCCATCGCGCTGTCGCACAACATGTTCGATGCGGCGATGTACCTGGGCATCTGCGACAAGATCGTGCCGGGCCTGTTGATCGGCGCGCTGCGCTTTGGCCACCTGCCGGCCATTTTCGTACCGGGCGGGCCGATGCCCTCCGGCATTCCCAACAAGCAAAAGGCGCAGGTGCGCCAACTGTTCGCCGAAGGCAAGGCCAGTCGCGAAGAGCTGCTGGCTTCCGAGATGCAGTCCTACCATAGCCCTGGCACCTGTACGTTCTATGGCACGGCCAACACCAACCAGGTGGTGATGGAAATCATGGGGCTGCACCTGCCGGGTTCCTCCTTCGTCAACCCGGACACGCCGCTGCGTGAGGCGCTGACCCGCGAAGCGGCGCATCAGCTCACACGCTTGACGATGCAGGCCGGGCAATACCTGCCGCTGTACCGCATCATCGACGAGAAGGCCATCGTCAATGCGGTGGTGGCGCTGCATGCCACCGGCGGTTCGACCAATCACACCCTGCATATCCCGGCCTTCGCACGTGCGGCGGGCATCCAGTTGACCTGGCAGGACATGGCCGAGCTGTCGGCCGTGGTGCCGAGCCTGGCGCGGGTCTACCCGAACGGGCAGGCCGACGTGAACCACTTCCATGCCTGCGGCGGCGTCGCCTTCATGGTGTATACCCTGCTGGAGGCCGGGCTGTTGCATGAGGATGTCGAGACGGTGGCCGGGCATGGGCTACGTCGTTATACGCAGGAGCCGTTCCTCGATGATGGCCGCCTGACCTGGCGCGATGGCCCCCGTGAAAGCCTGGACGAGACGATCCTGCGCCCGGTGTCGCGGCCTTTTTCCAGCGAGGGTGGTTTGCAGGTCATGACCGGCAACCTGGGGCGTGCGGTGATCAAGACGTCCGCCGTGGAGCCACGGCACCGCGTGGTCGAGGCGCCGGCCCGGGTATTCAACGACCAGGCTGAACTGGCGCAGGCATTCGCCGCCGGCGAGCTGGAGCGGGACTTCGTCGCCGTGGTGCGTTTCCAGGGGCCGAAGGCCAATGGCATGCCGGAGTTGCACAAGCTGACGCCTTACCTGGGCGTGCTGCAGGATCGCGGCTATCAGGTCGCACTGGTGACCGACGGGCGCATGTCGGGGGCTTCAGGCAAGGTCGCCGCGGCCATTCATGTGTGCCCGGAAGCGCTGGATGGTGGGCCGCTGTCGAGGGTCATGGACGGCGATATCATTCGTGTCGATGGTGTCACCGGGCACTTGAACGTATTGGTGGACGATGCTGAATGGGCCGGGCGGACGGCGGCATCCTTGCCGAACTGGTTCGGTGGCGAGGGCTGCGGGCGTGAGCTGTTCGGTTTCATGCGGGCCGCTTTCAGTTCGGCGGAGTCGGGGGCCAGCGTGTTCGTCGATGCGTTCGATGCCGGCTGGCAGCGCTGAAGCGTCCGGGAACAGGCTTCAGGTTTCAGGTGCCGGGGCGCCTAAAGATGGCTGGACGTGAGCCGTCGCTGGTATGACACTGTGCATGACCGGCGCCATGTGCCGGATTTTTCATGATTTTTGCGGAGCGGTGCTGATCATGGCGATCACGGAATTCGACCTGCCGACCGGCGTGGTGGCGCACAGCCTGGCCGATGCCCAGAGCCAGGCAAGGGTGTTGGCCGAGCATGTGGCCAAAGCGCTGGATTTTGCAGTGCAGACCCATGGGCTGGCGAATCTGGTGGTGTCTGGAGGGCGCAGTCCGGCAGGTTTCTTCGAGGAACTTTCCCGCCAGGAACTCGACTGGAGTCGAGTCCAGGTGGGCCTGGCGGACGAGCGCTGGGTCGATCCGCTATCGCCGGACAGCAACGAAGGGCTGGTACGCCGGCATCTGCTGCGCAACGCGGCCGCCCCGGCGCGGCTGATCGGTCTCTATCATCCTGCCGAAACGCTGGAGCAGGCCGCCGAATTGGCCAGCGAGGCATTGGCGGTGCTCGAGCAGGGTATCGACGTCCTGGTGCTGGGCATGGGCGACGATGGTCATGTGGCTTCGCTGTTTGCCGGCAGCCCCTTGCTGGCGCAGGCGCTCAGCGAGGATTGCCAGGCACATTGCCTGCCGATGCTGGCACCCCAGGAGCCGCATCAGCGCATCAGCATGACCTACCCCTTGCTGGCCTCGGCACGTTTGCAGTGCCTGGCCATCCAGGGACAGCCCAAGCTGGAAACCCTGCGTCAGGCACTGGTGGCCGATGCGTTGAAAATGCCTGTGCGTGCCTTCATGCATGCGCCCCTGGAAATCTACTGGTGCCCTTGAAGAACTGCCCGACGCTTCGCCGCCTTTCGGCGGTCTGGCCTGCTGGCGGATGCTGAACCATATGAAGGGAGAGTCGCTCGTGTCCCAGGAGCAAAAGAACGCACGATTGGATGCCTTGTGCTCACGCGCGCGCATCCTGCCTGTAATCACCATCACCGATGAACGGCATATCCTGCCGTTGGCCGACGCGCTGGCGGCGGGTGGCATCGAGACGCTGGAGATCACCTTGCGCTCCAGCCACGGCCTGGCGGCCATCCGGCTGTTGCGTGAGCAGCGGCCGGCGCTGTGCGTCGGTGCCGGCACGGTCCTCGACGGCCAGATGCTGGCCAGGGTCGAGGACGCCGGCGCCCAGTTCATCGTGTCGCCGGGCAGCACCGAGGAATTGCTGCTGGCCGCCCGCGCAAGCCCCTTGCCCTACCTGCCCGGCGTGAGCAATGCCTCGGACATCATGCGGGGCTATGTGCTTGGCTACCGGCGCTTCAAGCTGTTTCCGGCACAGGTGTGCGGTGGTGTCGGTGCATTGAAAGCCCTGGGCGGGCCTTTTCCCGATGTGCGCTTCTGCCCGACCGGTGGTGTCAACGACGACAATGTCGCGGACTATATGGCGCTGCCCAATGTGATGTGCGTGGGGGGGAGCTGGATGATAGGGCCGGCCGCCCTGGAGGCGGGCGATTGGTCATCGATTACGCGTGCGGCGGCGCGTGCGGTGGCCGCCATTGGTCAGGTACGCGCCCTGTGACGATGGCTCGACGGAACGGAATCCGTTACCTGCCATTCAAGGCGGTGGTTGCAGGTCTGCTCGTTGCACTGCCGCTGGTCGGCATGCTGGAAGGATGGCTGCGGGATGGTGCCTGGTTGCTTCCCTGCGTCTATGGGGGCGTCAGCGTGGTGGCTTTCTATCTCTATGGGCAGGACAAGCGCAATGCTTCCCGAGAGATGCGGCGAGTCCCGGAAAATACCTTGCACCTGTTCGAACTGCTCGGCGGATGGCCCGGTGCGCTGTGCGCGCAGCAGGTGTTCCGGCATAAAACCCGCAAGCTCGGCTATCAGGTGGTGTTCTGGGGCATCGTTCTCGTGCACCAGCTTGCCTGGTATGTCTACATCATGGGTTGGCCGCAGTTCTGAGGCCGCTGCGTGGACATCGGACAGTGTCCACGCAAGCCCGTGTATCAGACCTTCCGGACGAATTCCGACTTGAGCTTCATTGCACCGATGCCGTCGATCTTGCAGTCGATGTCATGGTCGCCATCGCACAGGCGAATCCCTTTGACCTTGGTGCCGACCTTGACGACCAGGGAGGAGCCCTTGACCTTCAGGTCCTTGATGACCGTGACGGTATCGCCATCCTGCAGGACGTTACCCACCGAGTCCTTGATCACCTTGGCATCATCTTGCGAGCTGCTGTCGGCAGCCGTTGCCGACCACTCATGGGCACACTCTGGACAGACCAGTTGGATACCGTCTTCATAGGTGTATTCGGAGTTGCATTTCGGGCAGGGTGGCAGAGCGCTCACGGCATTCCTCTCATTCGTTGGCGAAAACCGCGAATTATATAAGGTTTTGCCGGGAGAGGGCGGATGCTTGTTGAATGCGGGACAATTGCCTGAGGTTTTTCTCCCCTCGCCCATTTATGGGAGAGGGGCTGGGGGAGAGGGCTTATGCGTTTTTACCCTCTCCCCAGCCCTCTCCCGCAAGCGGGAGAGGGGGTAAAGAGCATCCCAGCGGCTTACTGACCCTCGCCGAAGTAATCTTCGATCAGATCGACCAGTGCTTTCAGCGCCTGCTCTTCCTGTTCGCCTTCGGTGCTCAGGTGCAGTGGGGTGTGCTGGCTGGCGGCGAGCATCATCACCGCCATGATGTTCTTGCCATCCACCAGGTTCTCGGCGCTACGACCTACCATGACTTTGCAGGGATAGAGCTTTGCGACGCCGGTCAGCTTCGCCGCGGCGCGCGCATGCAGGCCGAGTTTGTTGATGATGGTGGTTTCACAGCTTGGCATGTGGCAGATCCCGATGGCGAACCTGAAGGTTCCTGAGTGGTTCCAGCAGCGCCTTCCCAAGGCGTTCGGCGATGTAGACCGAGCGATGGTGGCCGCCGGTGCAGCCAATCGCGATGGTGACGTAGGCCCGGTTGCTGGCGGCGAAGCGGGGCAACCACTTGCTCAGGTAGGCATGGATGTCCTGGAACATATCCTCGACATCCGGTTGGGCGCTCAGGTAGTCGATGACCGGTTGATCCTGGCCGGAGAATTCGCGCAGCTCGGCTTTCCAGTAGGGGTTGGGCAGGCAGCGCACGTCGAAGACCAGGTCGGCATCCACCGGCATGCCACGCTTGAAGCCGAATGACTCGATAAGGAAGGCCGTGCCCGGTTCAGGCTTGTTGAGCAGGCGCAGCTTGAGCGTGTCGCGCAACTGGTACAGGTTGAGATTGGTGGTGTCGATCTTGAGATCGGCGTTGTCGATGATGTGCGACAGCAGCAGCTCTTCATCGCGAATGGCTTCGGCCAGCGAGCGGCTGTCATTGGTCAGGGGGTGGCGCCGGCGTGTTTCCGAAAAGCGCTTGAGCAGGGTTTCGTCATCGGCGTCGAGGTAGAGCACGTCGCAGTGGATGTGTTTGGCGCGTACTTCCGCCAGCAGCTCGGGGAAGCGTTGCAACTGGCTGGGCAAGTTGCGTGCGTCGATGGAAACCGCGACCTGCGGGTGCAGCAGTTCGGTATGCAGCAACGCTCGCTCGGCCAGTTCCGGCATCAGCGCGGCGGGCAGGTTGTCGATGCAATAGAAGCCGTTGTCCTCCAGCACGTCGAGCGCCGTGCTTTTACCGGAGCCAGAGCGACCGCTGACGATGATCAGGCGCATGGTGCTTCACGCTGCGTGCGGTGGACCGGATGCAGGGCAGTCGTCTGGCTCAAGCGTGTTCTCCTATGGCAAAAGGCTTTGCTGTGCGCGTACCACTTCCTGGTACAGGGCTTCGTTGCTCGTCGCGGCGCGCAGGCGCGCCCTGATTTCGGCGTCGTCCAGCATGCCGGCGATCTGGCGCAGCAGCTCCAGGTGTTCGTCGGTGGCAGCCTGGGGGACCAGCAGCACGAAGAGCAGGTCGACAGGTTGGCCGTCGAGTGCATCGAAGTCCACGGGTGTTTCCAGGCACAGCACGGCGCTCAGGGGCTGGCTGCAGCCGGTGATGCGGCAATGGGGAATCGCGATGCCATTGCCGAAGCCGGTCGAGCCGAGCTTTTCCCTGGCGATCAGGCTTTCGAATATGGTTTGTTCGTCGAGGTCGGGTGCGTCCTGGGCGATTACCCGGGCAATCTGTTCGAGAACGCGCTTCTTGCTGACGCCCGGAACGCCCGTCAGGGCGCGTCCGGGGGAGAGGATAGAGTCGAATCGAATCATGGCATGCTCAGCGAGCGACCGTACCCTGGTGGTGATCGAGTTGCTTTTCCTTGTGCTTGATCAACTGGCGGTCGAGCTTGTCGACGAGCAGGTCGATAGCGGCATACATGTCTTCATGTTCGGAGTTCGCAACCACTTCCTTGCCGGCCACATGCAGGGAACCTTCGGCCTTCTGCTTGAGTTTTTCGACTTGCAGGGTGACCTGCACGGTGATGATGCGATCGAAGTGCCGCTCCAGGCGATCGAACTTTTCCTCGATGTAGTCGCGCAGGGCTGGAGTCACTTCCAGATGAACGCCGCTGATGTTGACTTGCATACTACTACTCCTTTTTTATTTCTATGAAGAGCGAGCTGTCGAGGCTTGCACCCTGTTTCGGCCGCGTTTGGCTAGATCAGCCGCTTGCGTTCGCTGGACGGTGCAATTCCCAACGATTCCCGATACTTGGCTACGGTGCGACGGGCGACCTGTATGCCTTGTGCCTCCAGTAGACCAGCGATCTTGCTGTCGCTCAATGGCTTTTTCTGGTTTTCCGCGGCGACCAGCTTCTTGATGATGGCGCGTATCGCGGTGGAGGAGCATTCGCCGCCTTCGGAGGTGCTGACATGGCTGGAGAAGAAGTACTTCAGCTCGTAGATGCCCCGTGGCGTGTGCATGTATTTCTGCGTGGTGACGCGGGAAATGGTCGACTCGTGCATGCCCACGGCCTCGGCGATGTCATGCAGCACCAGCGGCTTCATGGCTTCGTCGCCGTGCTCGAGAAAGCCCTTCTGGTGCTCGACGATCTGCGTGGCGACCTTCATCAGGGTCTCGTTGCGGCTGAGCAGGCTCTTGATGAACCAGCGCGCTTCCTGCAACTGGTTGCGCATGAAGGTGTTGTCGCTGCTCGAGTCGGCGCGTTTGACGAAGCCGGCATACTGGGCATTGACGCGCAGGCGCGGGATCGCTTCCTGGTTCAGTTCCACCAGCCAGCGTTCGTTGTGCTTGCGCACGATCACGTCCGGTACCACGTATTCCGGTTCGCTGGCCTCGATCTGCGAGCCAGGGCGCGGGTTGAGCGACTGGATCAGTTCGATCACCTGGCGCAGCTCGTCTTCCTTGAGCTTCATGCGCCGCATCAGCAGGTTGTAATCGCGGCTGGCGAGGACTTCCAGGTGATTGTCGATCAGGTGCCGGGCCTGTTCCAGCCAGGGTGTCTGCGGCGGCGATTGGCGCAGTTGCAGCAGCAGGCATTCGCGTAGATCGCGTGCGCCAACGCCTGAGGGCTCGAAGTGCTGGATACGGCGCAGGACGGCCTCGATCTCGTCAAGCTCGATCTCAAGCTCCGGGTCGAAGGACTCCAGTACTTCCTCGAGGGTTTCTTCCAGGTAGCCCTGGTCGTTGATGCAGTCGATCAGGGTCTCACCGATCAGCCGGTCGGTGTCGCTCATGGGGGACAGGTTCAGTTGCCAGAGCAGGTGGCTCTGCAGGCTGACGCCGGCGCTGGTGCGGGTAGTGAAGTCCCACTCGTCGTCATCGTTGCTGGGCAGGCTGCTGGCGCTGGTCTGGTAGATGTCTTCCCAGGCGGTGTCCACCGGCAGTTCGCTGGGAATGCGTTCGCCCCAGTCGTTGTCGTCGAGGCTTTCCGAGGTGGCGGACGGCTCGTCGTAGCTTTCCTGCTTGGTCGCGGATTCGCCCGTGGCGGTTTCCGTGCCTTCGGCCATGGGGTCCGAGTTGTCGAAGTCGTCGCCGTCTTCTTCCCGTTCCAGCATCGGGTTCGAGTCCAGTGCTTCCTGGATTTCCTGCTGGAGGTCCAGCGTGGAAAGCTGGAGCAAACGTATGGCCTGTTGCAGCTGCGGTGTCATCGTTAGCTGCTGGCCCATCTTTAGGACGAGAGATGGTTTCATGGCAGAGACTTCAAACCCTGTTTGCCGGCGCTGGCGCCTGTTGCTACATACATGGACGCCCCGGCGTCCGCTATGAAGCAAATTATATGCCTACTTCTTGGGTGTTTGGCTAGGGTCTGTTGACGTTTCAATGTTGCGCCGCACGCCAGCCGTTCGGCGGGAGGCGGCTTGTATCCGTACTCAGCGTTCTGCGTCGAGGGCCTTGAGGTAGTCTGCAGTGGCTTCGTTACCAGCAGCGGCTGCGCGCATGAAGTAGGCGCGAGCTTTGTCGAGGTCCCGAGGAACGCCCTGGCCCTTCTGGTAAAGCAGGCCGATGTCATTGAGGGCATCGCTGTCGCCTTGCTGGGCAGCACGCTCGAACCAGCGCCTGGCTTCGGCGTAGTCCTGCGCTACGCCTTCCCCCCTGGCATAGCGCAATGCGAGGTTGTAGGTGGCCAGGGTGTTACCGTGCTCTGCGGCCTGGCGATACCAGTTGGTGGCCTGCGTGTAGTCCTGTCGTACACCGATGCCCTGGGAATACAGGTAGCCAATGGAGTTCATCGAGGCTGCGTTGCCCGCGGCGGCGCCTCTGAGGTACCACTGCATGGCGAGTTCCGGGTTGCGTGTGACGCCGATACCGTTCTGGTAGCAATAGCCGATATTATTGAAGGCGTTGATTTCTCCTGCGTTCGCTGCCTGTTCGAACAGGCGAGCCGCTTCAACGCTGTCTTGCGGAACACCCTCGCCACTGTTGTAGAGCATGCCCAGGTTGTTCAGTGCGCTGGCATGGCCACTGTCAGCGGCTTTCCGATACAGGATCACTGCGCGTTCAAGGTTTCGGCTGACACCGTGTCCTTCGGCGAGTCGTAGGGCCAGGTTGTACATTGCCTGTGGATGATTCTGCTCGGTGGCTCGCTCATACCAGTCAATGGCCTTGCGTTCATCCCGGGGCCTGCCTTCGCCTGATGCATACATGGCGGCGAGCGAGAACATGGCCTCTGCATTGCCTTTGGTGGCGGACTTTTCGTACCAGGCCAGCGCTTCAGAGTAATCCTGGCGAGTGCCGATACCGTAGTAATGGCGTTCGCCGCGGTTATAAAGGTCCTTTGCCTGTTGTTGGGCGGTTTCCCGCTGGCTGGCTGGTGCGGCACCGGGAGAAGATGTTGGCGGTTGCGTGGTGCATGCAACCAGACAGACTGCGCTGCAGAGAACGGTCAAGGGACGGAGATGGTGGAGCATTGACGATTCTCGAGGGGTAGCTTTATTCATATATGACCAACGTGGCGTCGATAGCCTACCTCTACAGCCGGAACTCATGCCCCAGGTATACCTCTTTCACCAGTTCATTGCTCAGGACCGACTGGGCGTCGCCCTCGGCGATAAGCTGGCCGTCGTTGACGATATAGGCCGTTTCGCAGATATCCAGGGTCTCGCGCACGTTGTGGTCGGTGATGAGTACACCGATGCCCTTGTCCTTGAGGTGATGGATGATCTGCTTGATGTCGCCGACGGAGATCGGGTCGACACCGGCGAAGGGCTCGTCGAGCAGGATGAACTTGGGCGCGCTGGCCAGGGCGCGGGCGATTTCCACGCGGCGCCGCTCGCCGCCGGACAGGCTCATGCCGAGGCTGTCGCGGATATGGCTGATGTGGAATTCCTGTAGCAGGGATTCCAGTTCACGCTGGCGTCCGGCGCGGTCGAGGTCCTTGCGGATTTCCAGGATCGCCATGATGTTGTCGGCCACCGACAGCTTGCGGAAGATCGACGCTTCCTGGGGCAGGTAACCGACCCCGGCACGGGCGCGACCGTGCATTGGCAGGTGGGTGACGTCGTCCTGATCGATCAGGACGCGGCCCTGGTCGGCATTCACCAGCCCGACGATCATGTAGAAACAGGTGGTCTTGCCGGCGCCGTTGGGGCCGAGCAGGCCGACGATCTGGCCGCTCTCGATGGACAGGCTGACGTCACGCACGACCTGGCGGCCCTTGTAGCTCTTGGCCAGGTGCTGGGCTTTCAGGATCGCCATTATTGCGTCTGCTCTTTCTTGCGGGGCTGGATCACCATGTCGATGCGCGGACGCGGGCTGGTGATCTGGGTGTCGTTGGCGCGGCCGGCGTTGACGATCTGGCGCTTGGTGTCATAGACGATTTTCTCGCCTTCGAAGGTGTTGCCTTCCTGCACCACCTTGGCCTGGTCGATCAGAACGATGCGCTCGCTGCTGGAGAAATACTGGATGGTCAGGCCGTAGGCCTTGACGATCGGCTTGTCGATCGCCGGCTTCTGCTCGTAGTAGGCCGGTTTGCCGACCGAGGTGAACACGTCGATCTCGCCGCTCGGGGTCTGGGTGATGGTGACGGTATCGCCGGTGATCTTCAGGGTGCCCTGGGTGATCACGACATCGCCACGGTAGACGGCCACGCCTTGCTTGTCGTCGAGTTCGGCGGTGTCTGCCTGGACGTGGATAGGCTGCTCACTGTCTTCGGGCAGTGCCCAGGCGCTGGCGGCGCCCAGCAGGGATGCGCTCAAGCCGAGCAGAAGGGGAAGTGTCTTAACGCAGCTCATGCTGGCCTCTTACGTTGGAAAGCAGGAGCATCCTGCCCTCGTTAAGGTACGTTTTCATGCCCGTTGCGGTGGTGACGCCGTTGGCTGCCACGATTCTAACGGGTTGCCGGGTCTCGGCATAATCCTTCTCGGGGTGTACGGTCATGCGGCTGGTGGTGAGGACGGTCTGGCGGCCCTTGGCGTCGGTGCGCTCCACCTTGACCTGTTCGATCAGTTCGATTTGCTCGCCGCCGGGCGATGCCTCGCCGCGTTCGCTGCGGATATGCCAGGGGTGTTCGTTGCCACGGAAGGAGTGCAGCTGCGGTTTGGTCAACAGGCTGATGTCACTGGCGTCGATGTGTTCGAGTTTTTCCGCGGTCATCTTGTAGTCGAGCTTACCGTCAGCCTGGTATTGCACGGTGCTCGAGTTGAGCACGTAGAAATCCACCGCCGGTTTCGTCGAGCGCGGGCTTTCCTTCTGGCTCATGAAACTTTCCGGACGGATATTCCAGTAGCCGACCGCCACCAGCAGCGCCGTGATCGATGCCAGGATGGCTGGCAGACGTAATTTTTGCAGCATGTTTCCTCCTGCTTACAGGTAGGCCGAGCGAGCGCTTTCCAGGGTGCCCTGGGCGTGCATGATCAGTTCGCAGAACTCGCGTGCCGCACCTTCTCCGCCGCGTGCGTGCGTGACGCCATGGGCGTTGTCGCGCACGAAGCTGTCGGCGCTGGCGACGGCCATGCCCAATCCGACCCTGCGAATCACCGGAAGGTCAGGCAGGTCGTCGCCCAGGTAGGCGACCTGGCTGTAGTCGAGGCCCAGTTCGGCGAGCAGGCCGTCGAGCACCACCAGCTTGTCTTCGCGTCCCTGAAAGAGGTGCTGGATGCCCAGGTTGTTGGCGCGTCGCTCGACCACCGGAGTCTTGCGGCCGCTGATGATGGCGGTGCGCACGCCGGAGGCGATCAGCATCTTGATGCCGTGGCCGTCCAGGGTGTTGAAGGTCTTGAGCTCACTGCCGTCTTCGAGGAAATACAGGCGTCCGTCGGTCAGTACGCCGTCCACGTCGAAGATGGCCAGGCGTACGTTGCGTGCGCGTTGCAGCAGATCGTCCGGCATTACATCACTCCCGCGCGCAGCAGGTCGTGCATGTTGAGCGCACCGATCGGGCGGTTGCGTTCGTCGACGACGATGAGCGAGCTGATTTTGTGGTCTTCCATGATTTTCAGGGCTTCGGCTGCCAGCATTTCGGCATTGGCGACTTTGCCGCGTGCGGTCATGACGTCGTCGATGCTGGCCTGGCGTACGTCGATGCCTTTGTCCAGGGTGCGGCGCAGGTCGCCGTCGGTGAAGATCCCGGCCAGGCTGCCGTCGTGTTCGACGACGACGGTCATGCCCAGGCCCTTGTGGGTCATTTCCAGCAGTGCTTCGCGCAGGGACGTACCACGTTTCACAGTCGGCAGCTGTGCGCCGGTGTGCATGACGTTCTCCACCTTGAGCAGCAGGCGGCGGCCCAATGCGCCGCCCGGGTGCGAGAAGGCGAAGTCTTCGGCGGTGAATCCGCGGGCTTCCAGCAGGGCGATGGCCAGGGCATCGCCGAGCACCAGGCTGACCGTGGTGGAGGAGGTCGGGGCCAGGTTGAGCGGGCAGGCTTCGATACCGACGCTGGCGTCCAGGTTGACCTCGGCGGCGCGCGCCAGGACCGAGGACGGGTTGCCGGTCATGCTGATCAGGGTGATGCCGAGGCGCTTGATCAGCGGCAGCAGGGTGATGATTTCGTTGGTGGTGCCCGAGTTGGACAGTGCCAGCACCACGTCATCGCGGGTGATCATGCCCATGTCGCCGTGGCTGGCTTCCGCCGGGTGCACGAAGAAGGCTGCCGTGCCGGTACTGGCCAGGGTGGCGGCGATCTTGCGCCCGATGTGGCCGGACTTGCCCATGCCGACGACGACGACGCGCCCTTTGCTTTCGAGGATGAGCTGGCAGGCGTTGACGAAGGATTCGTCGATGCGCGCGCGCAGTTGTTCGACGGCTTCGGTTTCCAGGCGGATGGTCCGCAGGGCTGTCTCGATCAGTTGGTTGCTTTGAGTCATCGCGTCGGGTCGCCAGACTGAAAAGGCGTGATTATAACGATAATCCGTCGTGCGCTCACCGAGAAAAGCCCGCTGATCGAGCATTACGGGTGCTTTCATTCGGCCTTATCGAGAATGACTCTTTATTAGGCGCGAATGCACTTGAACAAGGGCTGAATGAATACACGCACTGACACGCTCTCGGGTTGGGAGGTGCCAAGGGCGGTGATATAGTTCGCCGCCTTGAGGTGCGTGCAGAACGTATCCCGGCGCCGTCTCGCGGCGTCTGTTCTGCGGTCCCTGTGCCGAGGAAACCTGATGAGTGTCGCTGACGCCTACGCTGTCGAGCTGAAGAACCTGACCTTCAAGCGCGGTGAGCGAAGCATTTTCAAAAATATCGATCTGGCTATTGCCCGGGGCAAGGTCACGGCCATCATGGGGCCGTCCGGCTGCGGCAAGACGACCCTGTTGCGCCTGATCGGCGCCCAGTTGATGCCCGACCGGGGCGAGGTCTGGGTCGGCGGGCAGAACCTGCCGACGCTGTCGCGTGGCGAGCTGTTCGAGATGCGCAAGCAGATGGGCGTGCTGTTCCAGAGTGGTGCGCTGTTCACTGACCTGGACGTGTTCGAGAACGTCGCCTTTCCCTTGCGCGTGCATACCCGGCTGCCGGAAGAGATGATCCGCGACATCGTACTGATGAAGCTGCAGGCGGTCGGCCTGCGCGGTGCCGTGGAGCTGATGCCGGACGAGCTGTCCGGTGGCATGAAGCGCCGTGTCGCGCTGGCGCGAGCGATTGCGCTGGACCCGCAGATTCTCCTGTATGACGAGCCGTTCGCCGGGCAGGATCCGATCGCCATGGGCGTGCTGGTACGCCTGATCCGCATGCTCAACGATGCCCTGGGCATCACCAGCGTGGTGGTTTCCCATGACCTGGCCGAGACCGCCAGCATTGCCGACTATATCTATGTGGTCGGCGATACCCAGGTGCTGGGGCATGGCACACCGGAGCAACTGCGTGAAGCGGACGATCCGCGCATCCGTCAGTTCATGCAGGGCTCGTCGGACGGTCCGGTGCCGTTTCATTTTCCCGGGCCGGACTACGCCGCGGATCTGTTGGGAGGTAGCGATGCGTAAGCGTTCCGCGCTCGAGCGCGTACGCCTGCTGGGCAAGGCGGGGCTCGATGTGGTGGCGGCTCTTGGGCGTTCCTCATCGTTCCTGTTCCATGCCCTGGCCGGGCGCCGGGGCTTTTCCGGTGGTTTTTCCCTGCTGGTCAAGCAACTGTATTCGGTTGGCGTGCTGTCGCTGGCGATCATCGCCGTGTCGGGCCTGTTCATCGGCATGGTGCTGGCCCTGCAGGGCTACAGCATCCTCAGCAACTATGGTTCGGAGCAGGCGGTAGGGCAGATGATCGCCCTGACCCTGCTGCGCGAGCTGGGGCCGGTGGTCACCGCGCTGCTGTTCGCCGGGCGCGCCGGCTCGGCGCTGGCCGCCGAGATCGGCAATATGAAGTCCACGGAGCAACTGTCGAGCCTGGAGATGATCGGGGTCGATCCGTTGAAGTACATCATCGCGCCGCGCCTGTGGGCCGGCTTTATCTCCCTGCCGCTGCTGACGCTGATCTTTAATGTCGTCGGCATCTGGGGTGGGGCGATGGTCGCGGTGCAATGGCTGGGCGTCTATGAGGGCTCGTTCTGGGCCAACATGCAGAACAGCGTCAGTTTCGGTTCGGATGTGCTCAACGGTGTGATCAAGAGCTTCGTCTTCGCGCTGGTGGTGACCTGGATCGCGGTGTTCCAGGGTTACGACTGCGAGCCGACCTCCGAAGGTATCAGCCGTGCCACGACTCGCACCGTGGTGTATGCCTCGCTCGCGGTGCTTGGACTCGATTTCATTTTGACTGCCTTGATGTTTGGAGATTTCTGATGCGTATCCGCACCCTTGAGATCGGTGTCGGCCTGTTCCTGCTGGCCGGCCTGCTGGCCTTGCTACTGCTGTCGTTGCGCGTCAGTGGCCTGACCGTCGCCAGTGGCGAGGGTTACAAGCTCTACGCCTATTTCGACAATATCGCGGGTTTGACGGTCAGATCGAAAGTGACCATGGCCGGTGTGAATATCGGCAAGGTCACTGCCATCGACCTGGACCGCGAAAGCTACATGGGGCGTGTCACCCTGGAAATCCGCAAGGACGTGGACATCCTGCCGACCGACTCGACCGCCTCGATCCTGACGGCTGGCCTGCTGGGCGAGAAGTACATCGGGATCAGTGTCGGTGGCGAGGAAGAACTGCTGAAGGATGGCGACACCATCGCCGATACCCAGTCGTCGTTGGTGCTCGAAGACCTGATCGGCAAGTTCCTGCTCAACTCCGTCAATAAAGAATGAGGACTAGCGAGATGATGACTGCCTTGCGTCGCGGCCTGCTGGTCGCCCTGGCCATGCTGCCGCTGCTGGCCCAGGCTGCCCCCAGTGCCCATGAAGTGATCCAGACGACCACCACCGAACTGCTGGCCGATCTGAAGGCCAACAAGGAGCGCTATGTCAGGGATCCGGCCGCTTTCTATGATTCGCTCAACCGTATTCTCGGGCCCGTGGTGGATGCCGAAGGTATTTCCCGCAGCATCATGACGGTGAAGTACTCGCGCTCAGCCAGCGCCGAGCAGATGCAGCGCTTCGAGGAAAACTTCAAGCGCAGCCTGATGCAGTTCTATGGCAATGCGCTGCTCGAGTACAACAACCAGCAGATTCGTGTGTTGCCGCCGAGCGGTCGACAGGACCCGCAGCGCACCAGCATCAACATGGAAGTGACCGGTCGCCAGGGCGAGATCTACCCGGTGTCCTACACCATGGTCAATCTCGCGGGCGAGTGGCGCGTGCGCAACGTCATCATCAACGGCATCAATATCGGCAAGCTGTTCCGCGACCAGTTCGCCGATGCCATGCAACGCAATGGCAACAATCTGGAGCGTACCATCGATGGCTGGGCCGAGGTGGTGGCGAAAGCCAAGGACAGCGAGGCGGCCAAGCAGGCCGGTGGCAATGAGTGAAGGGCGGATTGCCCTCGATGACCAGCGCCGGCTGCTGCTGAGCGGTTCGCTCGATCATCGCAGCGGCCCGGCCTTGCGCAAGGCCGGTCAGGCGCTGCTGCGGACTGCGGGGGCGGATGTCGTGGTGCTCGATTGTACGGGTGTCACGCATTCCAGCAGTGTCGGGTTGTCGCTGCTGCTGGCGTTTACCCGCGATGCGCGTGCGCTCGGCAAGCAACTGCGTATCACTGGCCTGCCGTCGGATATGTCGAAGATCGCCAGCGTCTCCGGGCTGGACGATGTGCTGGCGCTGGAGCCGGGCATTCCTGCCTGAGTCGCCGCCTGAGGCCTGTGCGGTGATCGGAGTTCTATTTCAAGGAGACGGGTCATGAAGTGGGCGAACAACAGTCGTGAGCGCATGCACGATACGGCGAACGCCATCGGTAACCTGCTGGTCGAGGGCTTCCACTATCTCGGCCTGTTCGCCATTGGCGCGGTCACGGCCTGGGCTTCGGTGGTGGCGTTCATGGGCATGGTCAGCAAGGGCCACGCCAGCATCGACGATATCCTGCTGCTGTTCATCTACCTGGAGCTGGGGGCGATGGTCGGCATCTATTTCAAGACCAATCACCTGCCGATCCGCTTCCTGCTCTATATCGCCATCACCGCCCTGACGCGCTACCTGATCGGCGATGTTTCCCACCACAAGGCGCCGGATATCGGCTTGCTGTACCTGTGTGGCGGCATCTTCCTGCTGGCGCTGTCGGTGCTGGCCGTGCGTTATGCCTCCTACAAGTACCCGTCGAGCAAAGCCATCGACTCCACCGGAGAAGTGGTCGGCGACAATGTCGCCAATTGAATGCTCATGAGCGGGAAGCTCTGCATATCCGGGCTTCGCAGCCTTGCGGCTTTTTTGTATGATGGCCGGCCCGTGCGCGCTGGCGCCGAACGAGGTTGAACATGCAGGCTCTAGAAGTTAAGCGTTTTCTGGAAGAGAAACTTCCTAACGTGCAGGTGGAAGTGGAAGGTGAAGGCTGCAACTTCCAATTGAATCTGGTCAGCGACGAATTGGCCGCGCTCAGCCTGGTCAAACGGCAGCAGCAGATCTATGCACACCTGAATCCCTGGATCGCGGACGGCAGCATCCACGCCGTCACCATGAAATTCTTCAGTCAGGCCGATTGGGCCGCTCGCGCCTGAGGCGAGTAACAGACACTTCTGGCGGCCTTGCGGCCGGCCTTTTCGAGATTATTCCATGGACAAACTGATCATTACCGGTGGCGACCGCCTCAGCGGCGAGATTCGCATCTCCGGTGCCAAGAACTCGGCCCTGCCGATTCTGGCCGCGACGCTGCTGGCCGATACGCCGGTCACCGTCTGCAACCTGCCGCACCTGCACGACATCACCACGATGATCGAGTTGTTCGGACGCATGGGCGTCGAGCCGGTGATCGACGAGAAGCTCAGCGTCGAAGTCGATGCCAGCCGTATCAAGACGCTGGTCGCGCCCTATGACCTGGTCAAGACCATGCGCGCCTCGATCCTGGTGCTGGGCCCGATGCTGGCGCGTTTCGGCGAAGCCGAAGTGGCGCTGCCGGGCGGCTGCGCGATCGGTTCGCGTCCGGTCGACCTGCACATCCGAGGTCTCGAGGCCATGGGCGCGCAGATCGACGTCGAGGGCGGCTATATCAAGGCGCGGGCGCCGGCCGGCGGCCTGCGTGGCGCGACCTTCTTCTTCGATATCGTCAGCGTCACCGGTACCGAGAACATCATGATGGCGGCGGCCCTGGCCAATGGCCGCACCGTGCTGGAAAACGCCGCGCGTGAGCCGGAAGTGGTCGACCTGGCCAACTTCCTCAACGCCATGGGCGCGCAGGTGTCCGGCGCGGGTTCCGACACCATCGTCATCGACGGCGTGAAGCGCCTGGGTGGCGGACGCTACAGCGTCATGCCGGACCGCATCGAAACCGGCACCTACCTGGTGGCCGCCGCTGCCACGGGTGGCCGGGTCAAGCTCAAGGACACCGATGCCACCCTGCTGGAAGCCGTGCTGCACAAGCTGGAAGAGGCGGGTGCCTACATCGATACCGGCAGCAACTGGATCGAACTGGACATGAAGGGTAACCGCCCGAAAGCGGTGAATGTGCGTACCGCGCCTTACCCCGCGTTCCCGACCGACATGCAGGCGCAGTTCATCGCGCTGAACGCCGTGGCCGAAGGCACCGGCACCGTGATCGAGACGGTGTTCGAGAACCGCTTCATGCACGTCTACGAGATGAACCGCATGGGTGCGCAGATCCTCGTCGAGGGCAATACCGCCATCGTCACCGGTGTCCCGCGCCTCAAGGGCGCGCCCGTGATGGCGACCGACCTGCGCGCCTCCGCCAGCCTGGTGATCGCCGGCCTGGTGGCCGATGGCGATACGCTGATCGACCGCATCTATCATATCGACCGTGGCTACGAGTGCATCGAAGAAAAACTGCAACTGCTCGGGGCGAAGATTCGCCGTATTCCGGGCTGACCTTTGGCGTCGCGAGACGCCAAGCAGATTGCGGGGCTGCTCCTGCCATTTTCCAAGGAAACCGTTTCATGCTTACCATCGCGCTCTCCAAAGGTCGCATCCTCGATGACACGCTGCCGCTGCTGGCGGAAGCGGGCATCGTGCCGACCGAGAACCCGGACAAGAGCCGCAAGCTGATCATCCCGACCACTCAGGATGACGTACGGCTGTTGATCGTGCGGGCCACCGACGTGCCGACCTACGTCGAACACGGTGCCGCCGACCTGGGCGTGGCGGGCAAGGATGTGCTGATGGAATATGGCGCCCAGGGGCTCTACGAGCCGCTGGACCTGAAGATCGCCCGCTGCAAGCTGATGACTGCCGGGCGTATCGGCGAGCCCGAGCCCAAGGGCCGCCTGCGAGTGGCGACCAAGTTCGTCAACGTGGCCAAGGCCTACTACGCCGAGCAGGGTCGCCAGGTCGACATCATCAAGCTCTATGGCTCCATGGAACTGGCGCCGCTGGTCGGTCTGGCGGACAAGATCATCGACGTCGTGGACACCGGCAACACCCTGCGCGCCAATGGCCTGGAGCCCCAGGAGCTGATCGCCCATGTCAGTTCGCGGCTGGTGGTGAACAAGGCTTCGATGAAGATGCAGCACGTCCGCATCCAGGCACTCATCGATACGTTGAGTTCTGCTGTCGAGCGACACCACGGCTGAGAACCGGTTCACGATCTGCTGCGCGTCGGCCCTGCGGCGTTAAAAACAGGCTCGGAATGCTCATTTACCACTTGTAAACTCCGCTTCCTCGCCTGTTTTTGCCTTGCAGGGCTCTAGCTCGCAAGATCGTGAACCGGTTCTATACCTTGCGCGACCGAACGTCGCGCCCGCTTATCCGTGTCATAGCCTAAATTCTCGGGTGCCCGCACGGTGGGCTTGGTAATCTAGCGGCGCCTGAGCATTTGCCAACCAAGAGGCCCGCTATGACTGCTCCTATCGCTATTCGCCGACTCGACGCCGCTGACCAGGACTTCAATCGTCATCTGGATCATCTGTTGAGCTGGGAAAGCGTTTCCGATGATGGCGTCAACCAGCGCGTGCTGGAGATCATTGCGGACGTGCGTAGCCGCGGTGACGCCGCCCTGGTCGACCTGACCCAGCGTTTCGATGGCCTGGAGGTCGCCTCGATGGCCGACCTGATCCTGCCGCGCGAGCGCCTGGAGCTGGCCCTGCAACGCATCACCCCGGCCCAGCGCGAGGCGCTGGAAATCGCTGCCGAACGGGTGCGCAGCTACCA
This sequence comes from Pseudomonas sp. ABC1, assembly GCF_013395055.1. Taxonomy (NCBI): domain Bacteria; kingdom Pseudomonadati; phylum Pseudomonadota; class Gammaproteobacteria; order Pseudomonadales; family Pseudomonadaceae; genus Pseudomonas; species Pseudomonas sp. ABC1. Next base: position 906,610 of record NZ_CP058349.1, on the reverse strand, counting down.
CGAGAAACAACGCCAGGATTCCTGGACCTACACCGAGGCCGACGGCACCGTGCTGGGCCAGAAGGTCACGCCTCTGGACCGCGCTGGGCTCTATGTGCCGGGTGGCAAGGCGTCCTACCCGTCTTCGGTGCTGATGAACGCGATTCCGGCCAAGGTCGCCGGTGTACCGGAAGTGGTCATGGTGGTGCCGACCCCGCGTGGCGAGATCAACGAAATCGTACTGGCCGCGGCGGCCATCGCCGGGGTCGACCGGGTCTTCACCATCGGCGGCGCCCAGGCCGTGGCTGCACTGGCCTATGGCACCGAGAGCGTGCCGCCGGTGGACAAGATCGTCGGGCCGGGCAACATCTATGTCGCCACCGCCAAGCGCCATGTGTTCGGCAAGGTGGGTATCGACATGATCGCCGGTCCTTCGGAGATTCTCGTGGTCTGCGACGGCCAGACCGACCCGGACTGGATCGCCATGGACCTGTTCTCCCAGGCCGAACACGATGAGGACGCGCAGTCGATTCTGGTCAGTCCGGACGCCGCTTTCCTCGACCGCGTGGCCGAGAGTATCGAGCGCTTGCTGCCGACCCTGGAGCGCGAGGCGATTGCTCGTACGTCGCTGGCCGGGCGTGGTGCGTTGATCCAGGTGCGCGATATGCAGCAGGCGATGGAGGTCGCCAACCGCATCGCACCGGAACACCTGGAGTTGTCGGTGGCTGACCCGGAGCAGTGGCTGCCTTCCATTCGCCATGCCGGTGCGATCTTCATGGGCCGCTACACCGCCGAAGCCCTGGGCGACTACTGCGCAGGCCCGAACCACGTCCTGCCGACTTCGGGCACCGCGCGCTTTTCCTCGCCACTGGGGGTGTACGACTTCCAGAAGCGTTCGTCGATCATCCATTGCTCGGCCGAAGGCGCTTCTGTGCTGGGGCGTACAGCCTCCGTGCTGGCACGCGGCGAGTCGCTGACGGCCCACGCCCGCAGTGCCGAATACCGCATCAAACCCTGAAGGTCGGGTGCGCCGTGCGCACCTTGTGATTATCTGGTGCGCACGGCGCACCCTGTGTATTCGAGGAGAGAAGGGCGGATGAGCAAGTTCTGGAGCCCCTTCGTCAAGGACCTGGTGCCTTACGTGCCGGGCGAGCAGCCGAAGATCGAGCGGCTGGTCAAGCTCAACACCAATGAAAACCCCTATGGCCCGTCGCCCCGCGCGCTCGAAGCGATGCGTGCGGAGCTGAACGACAGCCTGCGCTTGTACCCGGACCCCAATGGCGAACGGCTGAAGCAGGCCGTCGCCGACTACTACGGGGTGACACCGGCCCAGGTCTTCGTCGGCAACGGTTCGGACGAAGTGCTGGCGCATTCCTTCCACGGCCTGTTCCAGCAGTCGCGCCCGCTGCTGTTCCCGGACATCACCTACAGCTTCTATCCGGTGTACTGCAACCTCTATGGCGTGACCTTCGAAACCGTCGCGCTGGACGAGCATTTCCAGATCGATGTGGCCGACTATGCGCGGCCGAACGGCGGCATCATCTTCCCCAATCCCAACGCCCCCACGGGCAGGCTGCTGCCGCTGGAGGCCGTCGAGCGCCTGCTGCAGGGCAGTCCGGATTCGGTGGTGCTGGTGGACGAAGCCTATATCGACTTCGGCGGCGAGAGTGCCATCGCCCTGGTGGATCGCTACCCGAATCTGCTGGTCACCCAGACCCTGTCCAAGTCCCGCTCCCTGGCCGGCCTGCGCGTCGGTATTGCGGTCGGGCATCCCGATCTGATCGAGGCGCTGGAGCGCATCAAGAACAGCTTCAACTCCTACCCACTGGACCGCCTGGCGATTGCCGGGGCGGCGGCGTCCTTCGAGGACCGTGAGTACTTCGAGCGGACGCGCCAGGCAGTGATCGACCATCGCCAGGTCCTGGTGGACGGATTGGAAACGCTGGGCTTCGAGGTGCTGCCATCGGCTGCCAACTTCGTCTTTGCCCGCCATCCCGGCCAGGATGCGGCAGCACTGGCGGCGGCACTGCGCGGGCAGGGCATCATCGTGCGGCACTTCCGCCAGGCGCGCATCGAGCAGTTCCTGCGCATCACCGTGGGCACGCCCGAGCAGAACCAGGCGCTGCTGGACGCGTTGCGTTCGCTCTAAAAGGCTGTCGGGGCGCCACGGGTGTAGCCGATAAGCGTTCCTTGCCCCCAGTCATTCCCGCGCGGGTGGCAATCCACGTAGTGTCTGCTGCTCTGCGCACCTGGGTCCCCGCCTGCGCGGGGACGACGGGGTGGTGTAGCGCTCGTGTTTCGAACTGTCGATAGGCGCTCCCCCGGCGCCTTCGTCATTCCCGCGTAGGCGGGAATCCATACGGTGGCAGTAACGCCATCCGTCTTGTCTGTTCGCAAGGGTTACCGTTCACCTTGGCGAGTGTTCGCCGGGTGCTGGTATCGGCGCGTCAGGGATTGACCTGTACTTTCTGTGGGCGTTGTCCCACTGCCGCTTGCAGGGTCAGCAGCTTTCCATTGCGCAGGATGCGGATGTCGATGTGCTCGCCAGGGCGGACACGCGCCACCTGGTTCATCGATGACCGTCCATCTGCCGCTGGCGCGCCGTCGATGCTCAGGATCAGATCGCCCCGGCGCAGCCCGGCCTGGTCCGCCGGGCCATCGCGGTAGGTGTCGGTGACCAGGATGCCGTTGTAGCCCGCCTTGTGGTAATGCTCGACCATTTCGGCCGGTATCGGCTTCACTTCCACGCCGAGCCAGCCACGGATCACCTGGCCGTGGGCGATGATCGATTTCATCACTTCCAGCGCCAGCTTGGTCGGAATGGCGAAGCCGATGCCCTGGGAGCCGCCCGACTCGGAAATGATCGCGGTGTTGATGCCGATCAGGTTGCCATTGGCATCGACCAGCGCGCCGCCCGAGTTGCCTCGGTTGATCGCCGCGTCGGTCTGGATGAAGTCTTCGTAGGTGTTCAGGCCAAGCTGATTGCGGCCAGTGGCGCTGATGATGCCCATGGTGACGGTCTGGCCCACGCCGAACGGGTTGCCGATGGCCAGGGTGACGTCGCCGATGTGGATATTGTCCGATTGCCCGAGGCTGATGGCCGGCAGGTTATCCAGGTCGATCTTGAGAACCGCCAGGTCGGTATCGGGGTCGCTGCCGATCACGTGGGCAAAGGTCTCGCGGCCATCCTTGAGGGCGACGATGATCTGCTCGGCATTGGCGGTGACGTGGTTGTTGGTCAACAGGTAGCCCGACGGCGTCATGATCACCGCCGAGCCAAGGCTGGATTGCATGCGTTTCTGATGGGGCTGGTTGTCACCGTAGAAGCGCTGGAAAAGTTTTTCTTCCAGGCTCGGGTCTCTGTCCTTGTCGACGATCTTGGTCGTGTAGAGGTTGGCGACTGCCGGTGCGGCACCGTTCACGGCACTGGCGTAGGAATAGGGGGCGGATTGTGCCGAAGTCTGTAGCAGGCCGCTGTCGTCGAGGCCCACCCAGTGCGGGTAGCGTTGGATGATCAGTAACGCCAGAAGCACGCCAGCCAGGATTGGCCAGCCGAGGAAGCGCAAGGTGTTGAACATCGGAGTCGGGTATCCGGGAAAGTGACAGGGTAGAATCTCTGGGCTGGGTGCTGCTGAAAACCGCCGGCGTGGCCATTGCTGCGCGGGTCGTCCGTTCTCAGGGTAGTCCGGCTGATGGGCGGCATTATACGAGGCCGCCGGGTGAATGTAGCCGTGTACTTGTAGAGGAATTTGCATGCCCGTATCTCTTGCGGCCCTGGTCGGTGAGGCCAGCCGTTACCTCGATGCCGCGCGGATCGCCGATTACTGCCCCAATGGCCTGCAGGTGGAGGGGCGCTCCGAGGTCCGGCGTATCGTCAGTGGTGTGACCGCCAGCCAGGCGCTGCTGGACGCTGCGCTCGAAGCCGGGGCCGATTTGGTGCTGGTGCACCATGGCTACTTCTGGAAGGGTGAGGACGCCTGTATCACCGGTATGAAGCGCCGCCGCCTGCAGACGCTGCTGGGCAATGACATCAGCCTGCTGGCCTACCACCTGCCACTGGATGTGCACCCCGAGGTGGGCAACAACGTGCAACTGGCACGGCGCCTGGGTATCCGCGTCGAGGGGCCGCTGGAGCCGGGCAATCCGCGTACGGTCGGCCTGGTTGGGCGGCTGGAGCAGCCCTGTTCCTCTGCCGAGTTCGCACGGCATGTCGCCAAGGTGCTTGGCCGCGAGCCTCTGCTGGTTGAGCGCGACGGGTTGATCGAGCGGGTAGGTTGGTGCACCGGTGGTGGCCAGGGCTATATCGACCAGGCGATTGCCGCTGGCGTCGACCTGTACCTGACCGGCGAGGCCTCCGAGCAGACCTATCACAGCGCCCGGGAAAACGGCGTCGGCTTTATCGCCGCGGGCCACCATGCCACTGAACGCTATGGCGTGCAGGCGCTGGGTGACTACCTGGCGGCGCATTTCGCTATCGAGCACCAGTTTATCGATTGTCCGAATCCGGTCTGACGACAGGTTTCTCTGGATAGGTGCGCGCGGCGCACCTTGCCTGGGCGAGCGGGCGGTCGCGCCACTGCCGCCAGGCGTCTTGCCAGCCATCGTCGTGGCCGAGCGTGGGCAGTTCGATGATCTCCACGCAGGGCGGGTCGCCTAGCAGTTTCCGCCATTCATGGGCCAGGCTGGCCGGTACGTTGTCGTCCATGGCGCCTGCCAGGTGCCGTTGCGGGAGTTGCACGAGCCTGTCGCGTCGATCCTGTGGGTCAAGGGAGCCGTGCAGCGGGCTGAGCCCTTGCCGTTCGGCCCAGCGTCGGGGGCTTAGGCTGCCGGCCAGGCTCTGGATGGATATGACATCGTCGCGCCGCGCCGCCAGCAACAGGGCCATGGCCGCACCGCCGGAGTAGCCGATCAGCTCCAGCCGCTCGCTGGCATGGCGCTGCTTGAGTTGGTCGATGGCCTGGTCCAGCGCGGCTACGGCGTCTTCGGAAAAGCGTGCATCGGTCCATTCGCGCACCTGGCAGCGCTCATTGCGCACGTACTGGCAGGGCCGTGCGAGCCAGGCTGAGGGCCGAGGGTCTTCCAGCGCCAGAAGGGCGAACCAGGGATCGCGGGGCGTCGGGTCCAGGCTGGGCTGGCGGGCGGTGATCCAGGCCCGCCCATCGCCTTCGATATAGATGCGCAGCACCTGGCTGGGCCGCGCTGCCTGGCTGACGCCCGCCAGCAGAGGGAAGGGCTGGGTATCCAGGTGCAGCAGGCTGCGCCCCGGCGGCAGTTGTTCCTCCAGGCGCTGCATGGAGTCGCTGGCGCAGGCCGTGAGCAGGGTCGCGGCCAGCAGCAGGACGGCTCGCAGGCGGTTGTCAGTCAAGGCCGACGAAGCCTCCGGTCTGGCGTTGCCACAGGCGGGCATAGAGACCGCCACGTTCGAGCAACTGCGCGTGGCTGCCGGTCTCTATGACCTGGCCCTTGTCGATCACCACCAGGCGGTCCATGCGTGCGATGGTCGACAGCCGGTGGGCGATGGCGATCACTGTCTTGCCCTGCATCAGCAGGTCGAGGCTTTCCTGGATGGCGGCCTCGACCTCCGAGTCGAGGGCCGAGGTGGCTTCGTCGAGGATCAGGATCGGCGCGTCCTTGAGCAGCACGCGGGCGATGGCGATGCGCTGGCGCTGGCCACCGGAGAGCTTGACGCCGCGCTCGCCGACCAGGGCCGCGAGGCCTTGCCCACCCTGGCCATCGTCGAGGGTCTGGATGAAGCCGTCGGCGTGCGCCTTGCGCAGGGCTTCCTGTAACTGCTCGTCGCTGGCGCCGGGCTTGCCGTAGAGCAGGTTGTCGCGGATGGAGCGGTGCAGCAGCGAGGTGTCCTGGGTCACTACGCCGATATTCGAGCGCAGGCTTTCCTGGGTCACCGTGGTGATGTCCTGGCCATCGACGAGGATGCGGCCATCCTGCAGTTCGTAGAGGCGCAGCAGCAGGTTGACCAGCGTCGACTTGCCCGCACCGGAGGGGCCGATCAGGCCGATCTTCTCGCCCGGGCGGATGTCCAGGTCGAGCCCCTCGATAACGCCGCTGCGCTTGCCGTAGTGGAAGTGAATGCCTTCGAAACGTATGTGCCCGCGCGGTGCTGGCATGGGCGCGGCGTCCTCGCGGTCGAGCACCTGGCGCGGCTGGACCAGGGTGTGCATGCCGTCCTGCACGGTGCCGACGTTCTCGAAAATGCCGTTCACCACCCACATGATCCATTCCGCCATGTTGTTGATGCGGATCGCCAGGCCCAGGGCCAGGGCGATGGCGCCGGTGCTGATCGCGTCGCCATTCCACAGCCACAGGGCCAGGGCGCCGGTGCCGACGATCAGCAGACCGTTCAGGCTGGTGATGAGCACGTCCAGGGTGGTGATGGTGCGTGATTGCAGACGTACTTTGCCGAGCAGTTCGCCCATGGCTTCGCGGGTGTAGCTTTCTTCTTCCCGCGCGTGTGCGAACAGCTTGAGCGTGGCGATATTGCTGTAGCCATCGACGACCCGCCCCATGACCTTGGAGCGTGCGCTGGAGGCTGCCGCGGAGCGTTGCTTGATGCGTGGCACGAAGTACCACAGGGCGCTGGCGTAGCCGACGATCCACAGGCTCAGCGGGATCATCAGGCGCGGGTCGGCCTCGGCGAACAGGTACAGCGCACTGCCGGCGTAGACCAGCACGTGCCACAGGGCATCGACCACCTGCATGGTCGAGTCGCGCAGGGCAGGGCCGGTCTGCATCACACGCTGGGCGAGGCGCCCGGCGAAGTCGTTCTGGAAGAAGCTCAGGCTCTGCTTGAGCAGGTAGCGGTGGTTCTGCCAGCGGATCATGTTGGTCAGACCGGGAATGATGGTCTGGTGGGTGAGCAGGTCATGCAGGCCGAACACCAGCGGGCGGATGATCAAGGCCACCAGCGCCATCCAGAGCAGATCGTCGCTGTGGCGGGCGAAGAACTCGCCGCTCGGCGTGGTCTGGGTCAGGTCGATCAGGCGGCCGAGGAAACTGAACAGCGCGACTTCGATCACCGCCGCGACGAACCCCACCACCAGCACCACGATCATCAGCGGCCAGACCTGTTTCAGGTAGTGCGCATAGAACCGCAGCATGCCCTGGGGTGGGGCGATATCCGGTACGGGTTTGAAGACGTCGATGAGCTTTTCGAAGCGTTGGAACAACATGGGGCGGGGCGCTCTGGCAGGTCGGCGGTGGGATGCCCGAAGCGGACAGTGGTGACCTGTCCATCGGAAACTGGGCATGGCATTGCGTGCGATTCGCAGCAATGACGTGGCAGGAGGGTAGCAGAGTCGCCACGGCGAGTCCTGTCTGCCTGGCGGGTTTCAGGGCATTGTGAAAGGCAGGGCGGTATGTCGCTCAGAGGCTGTCCAGCGGGATTTTCAGGTAGCGCACGCCGTTGCTTTCCGCCGGCGGCAGCTCCCCAGCGCGCATGTTGACCTGGACCGAAGGCAGGATCAGCGTCGGCATGCCCAGCGAGGCGTCGCGCTCGCGGCGCATCTCGACGAAGTGGGCGGCATCGATGCCTTCGTGGATATGCACGTTATGCCGGCGTTGTTCGCCGATGCTGGTCTGGCACTGGTAATGCTCGCGGCCTGGCGCCTTGTAGTCATGGCAGAGAAAGACGCGGGTCGCATCCGGCAGGCTGAACAGGCGTTCGTGGATCGAGCGATAAAGCGTCTGCGCGTCGCCACCGGGAAAATCGCAGCGCGCCGTGCCGTAGTCGGGCATGAACAGAGTGTCGCCAACGAAGGCGGCATCGCCGATCAGGTAGGTCATGCAGGCAGGCGTATGCCCGGGCGTGTGCAGTGCCTGGGCTTGCAGGTTGCCGATGGTGAAACGCTCCCGGTCATGGAATAGCTGGTCGAACTGGCGACCATCGGTGGCGAAGTCCGGCCCGGCATTGAACAGGGTGCCGAAGGTTCGCTGGACCTGGGTGATCTGCGCGCCGATACCGGTGCGGCCACCCAGTTGCCGGCGCAGGTAGGGCGCGGCGCTGAGGTGGTCGGCGTGCACATGGGTTTCGAGAATCCACTGCACGTTCAGGCCCTGTTCGCGCACATGGGCGATCAGCCGGTCCGCACTCTCCCGCGAGGTGCGGCCCGCCGCCGGGTCGTAGTCCAGCACCGAGTCGATGATCGCGCAGGCGTCGCTGGCCGGGTCGCTGACCACATAGCTGTAGGTGAAGGTCGCCGGGTCGAAGAGGGCGTGTACATGCGGGTTCATGGCGGTTTCTCCTGTCATGCGGGTGGCGTTCGTTCGAGCGCGCTGCGCGTGGTGTCGGGGTCGAGGGTACGCAGCGCCTCGAACTGGCTGACGAACAGCTGTCCGCTCAGACGTTCGAGGAAGTCCGTGCGTTGCAGTCGGTCGAGCACCGGTCCTTTGACCTCCGACAGGTGCAGGGCGATCCCGGCGCTGCGCAGGCGTTCGTCGATCGCCTCCAGGCTGTCCAGGGCGCTGGCGTCGATCAGGTTGATGCCGGAACACATCAGCACCAGATGACGCGTTCGAGGATGGCGGGCGACCAGTTCGAGGATGCGCTCTTCGAGGTAGCGGGCGTTGGGAAAATACAGGTTTTCATCGACCCGTACGGACAGCACGCTCTGGCTCGCCACCACATGGAAGCGCTCGACGTTGCGAAAGTGCTCGCTGCCGGGCAATTGCCCGACCACCGCGATATGTGGCCGGCGTGTGCGCCAGAGGAACAACAGCAGCGACAGGCCGACACCGAGCAGAATGCCACTCTCTATGCCGATCAGCAGCACGCCGGCCAGTGTCGCGAGCATGGCGGCGCCGTCCTGGCGGCTGTAGCGCCAGGTCTTGCGCACCGCCTTGAGGTCGACCAGGCCGAGTACGGCGACGATGATGGTGGCGGCCAGCACGGCCTGTGGCAGGTTGTGCAGCAGAGGGACGAACAGCAGCAGGACGATTGCGCTGCCGATGGCGGTCATGGCGCTGCTCATGGGCGTCTGTGCGCCGGCATCCTGGCCGATGGCGGTGCGGGCGAAACCGCCACTCACGGGCAGGCCGCCGCTCAGGGCCGCGGCGATGTTGGCGCTGCCCAGTGCGGCCAGTTCCTGATCCAGGTCGATGCGCTGGCGACGCCGTGCCGCCATGCTCTGGGCCACGGAAATCGATTGCACGAAGCCGACCAGGGCGACCAGTACGGCGGCAGGCAGCAATTGGCGGATCAGCTCGGGCTCCAGTGGCGGCAGGGTCAGTGGTGGCAGGCCGCTGGGGATATGGCCGACCACGCGTACGCCGGCTTCATCCAGTCTCCAGAACGTGACGACGGCGATGGAGCCGACCAGCGCAATGATCGGGCCGCTCCGGGCGAGCTGTTGTGCCATGCGGGGGGCAAGCCCCAGTCGAGCCAGCCACGCCGCGCCCCGGTGGCGCATCAGATGCAGCAGCACCAGGCTGCTGGCGCCGATGGCCAAGGTGGGCAGGTGCGTAGCGGGGAGCGCTGGCAACAGGCTTTGCAGCAGCTCCAGGACGTTGTTGCCATGGCTGTCGACACCCAGCAGGTGCTGCAACTGGTTGAGGGCGATAAGCAGCCCCGAGGCGCTGATAAAGCCGGAAATCACCGGATGGCTGAGGAAGTTGGCGAGGAAACCCAGGCGCAGTACGGACATCGCCAGCAGCACCAGTCCGCTCAGCAGTGCCAGCAGCAAGGCCGCGCCGGTGTAGGCGGCGGTGCCTGCGGTGGCGATCGGCCCGAGGCTGGCGGCCACCATCAGCGACACAATGGCCACCGGACCGACCGCCAGCGTATGGCTGGTGCCGAACAGCGCATAGGCGATCAGCGGCAGGATGCTGGCATACAGACCGGTGACGGGCGGCAGCCCGGCGAGCATGGCGTAGGCCAGGCTCTGCGGGATCAGCAGCAGGGTCATGACCAGGGCGGCGAGGGCGTCCTGGCCCGCGGTCCGGCGATCGTAGTCTTTCAGCCAGCGCAGGCAGGGCAGGTAGCGTGTGCGAGGCCGATTCATGGTTGTGCCGGGTGCGGGCCGAAGACTGGGCGAGAGGCCGTTCTTTCCAGGCGTGCTGGCTCGATGCGTGCGGCTGCGAAGGGGCGCGGGGTGTCGTTTTCTATCATCTCAGGTGGTCCTGTTTTGATATGTGTGAGGGTGTTCGTGGCGTGTCGTGATCTTTCCGACGCGCAGTCACGGTCATGGCGGCTGTGTGAGCGATGGCGCTCTGTCGTATGCAAGCCTGTGTCTTCACTATGGCCGGTAACTGTACTCGCTCCTCTGGATTGTCGTTCATTCCTCGTGCACCGAATTTACCATACCCCCTATGGTATTTTAGAGGTGACTTGTGATCGAATGACAGGGTAATGCCCGACAGGCAACGCTGCGTCGGGGGGAATCCTGCAGGAGGTGAGCGATGACGATCGACTGGGCCGCTTTCACGCCCTGGACGGCCTTGGCGGGCGGGGCGCTGCTGGGGCTGGGGGCCGGGCTGTTCATCATGACCAACGGGCGGATCGCGGGCATCAGCGGTTTGCTCGGTGGTTTGTTGCGACCGGACAGCGAGGGGCGAGGAGAGGGTGGGTTGTTCCTGCTGGGGTTGCTCTGTGCGCCGCTGCTCTGGGGGCTGTTCGGGCATTGGCCGCGTCCGTCGGTCCAGGCGGATGTGCCGGCGTTGCTGCTGGCCGGTCTGCTGGTCGGGCTGGGCTCGCGCTACGGCGCGGGTTGCACCAGTGGCCATGGTGTCTGCGGGCTGGCGCGCCTGTCACCACGTTCGCTGCTGGCGACGCTGTGCTTCATGGCCAGCGGCTTCCTGAGCGTGTTCGTCATCCGTCATCTCTGGGGAGGCTGACATGAGGCGTGTAACGGCTTTTCTCTCCGGCCTTCTGTTCGGCCTCGGCCTGTTGCTGGCCGGCATGGCCGATCCGGCCAAGGTGCTGGCCTTTCTCGACCTGGCGGGTGCCTGGGACCCTTCGCTGGCACTGGTGATGATCGCGGCCATCGGTGCCAGCGCCTGGCCGATGCATTGGGCGAGGCGGCACGGCGTGACGCTGCTGGGCGCGCCGATCTGCTTGCCCACTCGTCGCACGCTGGATCGCCGCCTGGTCGGTGGCAGCCTGCTGTTCGGCGTCGGCTGGGGTATCGCGGGTATCTGTCCTGGCCCGGCGCTGGTGCTGCTGCCGACCGGGCACTGGCAAATCATCGTGTTCGTGCTCGCCATGCTGGCGGGCATGGGCCTGTTCAGCGTGCTGGATAACCGGCGCGCAAGCTGATCGAGGAGATCGTCATGAAAGCGAATATCGGAACTGTCGACCGTGGCATGCGCATCCTGCTGGGTGTGGTGCTGATCGTCGCAAGCCTGTCGGGGGCGATTGGCGCGTGGGGCTGGATCGGACTGGTGCTGTTGCTCACCGGAGTCTTCAGGTTCTGTCCGCTCTATACGTTGCTGGGTATCCAGACCTGCAAGCGCTGCCAATAACCCGAACTGGCGGCCCTTATCGATCAGCGTTACCCTGACGACCAGGCGCGCGGTTTCGATGAAGGGGGACTGCGGGGCGCCTTCACCTTGAGACGCTCGTTGGAACACTAGGCATGACGCGAAAAAGCACGCTTTCCCCGCAGGAAGCCATGATCAATCGGCTGGCCCGTATCGAGGGCCAGATCCGTGGCTTGCAGGCGATGATCCGTCGGGGTGATGAGTGCGAGGAAATCGCCGTGCAGTTCAGTGCAGCGCGCAAGGCGCTGGACAAGGCTTACCAGGAGTTGCTGGCCTGCCTGCTGGAAGAAGCTTTCGCGGATGCGGGGCAGGATGCCGATCAGGCGTTGCAGCGTGTCAGGGCGATCTTCACCAAGTACACCTGACGGCATTCCCTGTATCGGCCACGGCAGGCCCGATTGGGGTCATCTTAAGCTCTATGGCTATAAGCATAGATCGTTTCCATCTAAGCGGCCTTCCGAACCGCGAGTGCCCTCATGGTAAAGTTCGCGCCTTTACCTGGCCGTGCCTGGCCGTCCATTTCAAGATCCGTGAGTAGCCATGGTTGACAAGCTGACGCATTTGAAACAGTTGGAAGCCGAGAGCATCCATATCATCCGCGAGGTGGCTGCCGAGTTCGACAACCCGGTCATGCTGTACTCGATCGGCAAGGACTCCGCCGTCATGTTGCATCTGGCGCGCAAGGCGTTCTTCCCGGGCAAGCTGCCGTTCCCGGTGATGCACGTGGATACCCAGTGGAAGTTCCAGGAAATGTACCGCTTCCGTGACCGCATGGTTGCCGAGATGGACCTGGACCTGATCACCCACGTCAACCCGGAAGGTGTGGCCCAGGGGATCAACCCCTTCACCCACGGCAGTGCCAAGCACACCGACATCATGAAGACCGAGGGCCTGAAGCAGGCGCTCGACAAGTACGGCTTCGATGCCGCCTTCGGTGGCGCGCGGCGGGACGAGGAAAAGTCCCGTGCCAAGGAGCGTGTCTACTCCTTCCGCGACTCCAAGCACCGCTGGGACCCGAAGAACCAGCGCCCGGAACTGTGGAACGTCTACAACGGCAAGGTGAAGAAGGGCGAGTCGATCCGCGTCTTCCCGCTGTCGAACTGGACCGAGCTGGACATCTGGCAGTACATCTACCTTGAGCAGATCCCGATCGTGCCGCTGTACTTCGCCGCCGAGCGCGAAGTGATCGAGAAGAATGGCACGCTGATCATGATCGACGACGATCGCATCCTCGAGCACCTGAGCGACGAGGAAAAGGCGCGTATCCAGAAGAAGATGGTGCGTTTCCGTACCCTGGGCTGCTACCCGCTGACCGGCGCCGTGGAGTCGACCGCGACCACGTTGCCGGAAATCATCCAGGAAATGCTCCTGACCCGTACTTCCGAACGCCAGGGCCGTGTCATCGACCATGACGGGGCCGGGTCGATGGAAGAGAAAAAACGCCAGGGCTATTTCTAAGGATCGCGCACCATGAGTCATCAGTCTGATTTGATCAGCGAGGATATCCTCGCCTACCTGGCCCAGCATGAACGCAAGGAACTGTTGCGCTTCCTGACCTGCGGCAACGTCGACGACGGCAAGAGCACCCTGATCGGGCGCCTGCTGCACGATTCCAAGATGATCTACGAGGATCACCTGGAAGCCATCACCCGCGATTCGAAGAAGGTCGGCACCACCGGTGACGACGTCGACCTGGCGCTGCTGGTGGACGGCCTGCAGGCCGAGCGCGAGCAGGGCATCACCATCGACGTGGCCTACCGCTATTTCAGCACCGCCAAGCGCAAGTTCATCATCGCCGACACCCCCGGCCATGAGCAGTACACCCGCAACATGGCCACCGGGGCATCGACCTGCGACCTGGCGATCATCCTGGTCGATGCGCGCTATGGCGTGCAGACCCAGACCCGCCGCCACAGCTTCATCGCCTCGCTGCTGGGTATCAAGCACATCGTCGTGGCCATCAACAAGATGGACCTGATGGGCTTCGACCAGGCCGTGTTCGAACGCATCAAGGGCGATTACCTGGACTTCGCCAAAGGCCTGGAACAGCAGCCGACGTCGCTGTACTTCGTGCCGATGTCGGCGCTCAAGGGCGACAACGTGGTCAACCGCAGCGAGCAGGCGCCCTGGTACGACGGGCAGTCGCTGATGGAAATCCTCGAAACCGTGGAAATCGCCGGCGACCGCAACTTCGACGACTTGCGCTTCCCGGTGCAGTACGTCAACCGCCCGAACCTGAATTTCCGTGGCTTCGCCGGCACCCTGGCCAGCGGCGTGGTGCGCAAGGGCGACGAAGTGATCGTGCTGCCGTCCGGCAAGGGCAGCCGCGTCAAGTCCATCGTCACCTACGAGGGCGAGCTGGAGCAGGCGACCCCGGGCGAGGCGATCACCCTGACCCTGGAAGACGAGATCGACGTCTCCCGTGGCGACATGCTGGTGCATGCCGACAACCTGCCGCGCATCAGCGACAGCTTCGAGGCCTCGCTGGTGTGGATGGCCGAAGAGCCGATGCTGCCGGGCAAGAAGTACGACATCAAGCGTGCCACCAGTTACGTACCGGGCTCCTTCGCCAGCATCGACTACAAGGTCGATGTGAACACCCTGGAGCATGGCGCGGCGAGCAGCCTGCAGCTCAATGAAATCGCGCGGGTCAAGGTCAGCCTGGACGCGCCGGTCGCGCTGGATGGCTATGCGCAGAACCGCACTACCGGTGCCTTCATCGTCATTGATCGGCTGACCAACGGCACTGTCGGTGCCGGCATGATCGTGGCCGCGCCGAATGCCGTCGCACACGGCGGCCAGCATGGCGCGCTGGCGCACGTTTCCACCCAGGAGCGGGCGCTGCGTTTCGGCCAGCAGCCGGCCACCGTGCTGTTCAGTGGCCTGTCCGGCGCGGGCAAGAGCACCCTGGCCTACGCCGTGGAACGCAAACTGTTCGACCTGGGCCGTGCGGTCTATGTGCTGGACGGCCAGAACCTGCGCCACGACCTGAACAAGGGGCTGCCACAGGACCGCGCCGGGCGTACCGAGAACTGGCGTCGTGCCGCCCATGTGGCGCGTCAGTTCAACGAAGCCGGCCTGCTGACCCTGGCCGCGTTCGTCGCGCCGGATGCCGAAGGCCGCGAGCAGGCCAAAGCGCTGATCGGCAGCGATCGCCTGATCACCGTCTACGTGCAGGCATCACCGGATACCTGCCGCCAGCGTGACCCGCAAGGTCTGTACGCTGCCGGCGGGGACAATATCCCGGGCGACTCCTTCCCCTACGACATTCCTGGCAATGCCGACCTGGTGATCAACACCGAGTCGCAGAGCGTGGAAGACGGGGTCAAGCAGGTCATCGCGTTGCTGCGCGAGCGCGGCGCGATCTGAGGGACTGCCCCAAGCTGCACGCTACCGGCCTGTAGCCCATCGCCGCATGGTAGGCGGTGTTGCGGCCAGCGCATGGATTCCCGCCTTCGCGGGAATGACGAGGTGGGGGGATAAAGTGCGATCCCTACTCCCGTCGTCCCCGCGAAGGCGGGGACCCAGGTGTGCGGATTTCCGGCGCTATGCATGCAAGCGCCAATAGTGGCTTAAAAACGCGAGCTCTTTGCTCCCTCTCCCGCTTGCGGGAGAGGGCTGGGGAGAGGGTGGCAGGCGCTATATAACCCTCTCCCCCAGCCCCTCTCCCATAAATGGGCGAGGGGAGAAAGACTTAATGCCATTGCTGGTGCAGGGCTCTTATCCCACCACCTCGATCCGACTCTGCCCATTGCCCTGACGCTGCACCTGGATCTGCACCGGGATGCGTTCGTGCATTTCCTGTACATGGGAGATCACCGCCACCTTGCGGCCCTGAGCCTGCAGGGCGTCGAGGGCATCCATGGCGATCTGCAGGGACTCGGCGTCCAGACTGCCGAACCCTTCGTCGATGAACAGCGATTCGATGCGCAGCCGGTTGGAGGCCATCGACGCCAGGCCGAGGGCCAGGGCCAGCGACACCAGGAAGGTTTCGCCACCGGACAGCGAGTGCACCGAGCGCAGTTCGTCGCCCATTTCCGTATCCACCACCAGCAGGCCCAGCGGGCTGCCGCCACGTTTCAGCCGGTAGCGGCGCGCCAGTTGGCGCAGTTGCACGTTGCTGTGCTGGACCAACAGGTCGAGGTTGTAGGCCTGGGCGATACGGCGGAAGGCCGCGCCGTCGGACGAGCCGATCAGGCTGGCGATGCGTCCCCAGCGCTGGTTTTCCGCCTCGGCCTGGCCGAGTTGCTGTTCCAGCGCGCTGCACTGGTCGCGGCGGCGGTCATCCTCGATCAGTGCGGCGCGCGAATGGGTGCAGCGTTGTTCCTGCTGTTCCAGTGCCTGCTGGCAGGCGCTCATGGCTTCTTGCAGGGTCTCGGTCGAGAGGTCCTGTGGTTGCCGTTGCCGGTGTTCACGCAAGCGTGACTGACGCTCCTGCTGGCGCGCGCGGGCTTCGGTACGGGCGCGCTCGTGCTGTTGCAGGCGCTCGCGGCTGTCGCCCAGCCAGGTGTCGTCGTGGGCCAGCAGACTGGCCAGGTTGTCGTCGTCCAGCAGCGCTGCCTGGTTGCGCCATTGACTGAGCTGTTCGTCGAGCAGTGCGTGCTCTGCCTGCCACTCATGTAATCGCCGGGCATGGGCCTGGTTTTCTTCGTCGAGGCGGATCAGGGCGATCCGCGCCGCATTGGCCTGGCGCTCGTTGTCGGCCAGCGCCACGCGGGCCATGTCGATGGCCTGGCGCAATGCCTGTTGCCAGCTTTGTGTGTCGAGGCGTCCGTCGAGCAGCGCCTGCAACTGTTGTTGTTCGGTTTGCTGCTGTTGCAGGCAGTCTTGCAGGTCGCGGGCGCTGTGCTGTCGCTGTTCGTCGCGGTAGTGCCGTTCGTTGCGTTGCAGTTCCAACGCCTGGTGGGATTGGCGCTGGCGCTCGTGCAACTGCTGTTGGCGTTGCAGGTTCTGCAGGTAGGCATCGACCTGCTGTTCCAACTGGGCGAGCCGCGCTGTCGGTGCCTCTCGCCAGCCCTGTGCGATATCACCTGGCAACAATGGGCCAAGGGCTTGCATCTCCGTATCCAGCCAGGTGCGGTCGCGTTCGATGTTTTCCGTGTGGCGCTGCCATTGCCGGGCACTCTGCTCGGCCTGTTGCTGGAGCGTTTGGCGCTGGGCCTGCAAGCCTTCGATCTGCTGCTGCACTTCCCGTAGCCGTTGCTGTTCCTGTTCGGCCTGTTCGATCGATGCGGTCAGTCGCTGGAGTTGCTGCGTCAGCCAGTCCGCTCGCTCTGGAGCAGCCTGCGCCAGCAACTGTGCGTGCAATGGCAGGGCATTCAGTTGAGCGTCCAGCCTGGCCAGGTTGGCGTCGATCTCTTCCAGCGCCTGTCCATCCTGCTCGATACGGGTACGCAGTTCAGTGTGGCGGTCGCGCAGTGTTTGCAGTTGCTGTTCCAGTACCTGCAAGGCCTGGTTGGCCTGTTCGGCTTCGCTGGCGTCCTGGCGGCCGAGGGCTGTCAGCAAGGCCGTGGGGTCGTGCCAGGGATGTTCCTGGCTGCCGCAGACCGGGCAGGCTTCGCCAGGGCAGAGGTTGGCGCGCAGGTTTTCCACTTCGCTCTTGCGGGCCAGGCGCTGGCGTTCCAGTAGGGCCTGCACGGCATCGCGCGTCTGTGCCGCGGCGTCCCGTTGTTGGCGAGTGAGTTGTCCATCCTGCTGCACGGTTTGTAGGGCAACTTGCTGCTGGCGTTGCTGTTCGAGGCGTCGTGCCTGCTGTTGCTGGAGTTCCTGCTGCTGTTGCCAGAGTCGCTGCAACTGTTGGCTGGCGACAAGCTGCTGGCGCTCCTGCTGGAGCCGCTGGTCGAGTTGGGCGGCGTGCGCGCTGGTGGATTCCGTACCGACCTGGCGCTGCAGGTCCAGCAGTGCCCGCTGGACCTCGTCCAGGGCCTGGGCATCCCGTTCCGCTTGGCTGCTGATGGCGGGCAGCGTCTGCTCCGCATCGCGTAACTGCTCGCTGACCTGGGCACACTGGCGCAGGCGTGGCAGATACCCGACCCAGGCGCTGGCCAGCGGTTGCAGGGCGGCGTCTTTCTGCAGCAGGGCATCGAGCGCCTGGCGCTGGTCGTCCAACTGTTGCTGCTCTTGTTCAAGGCGCTTGCACGCCGCGTCGCTGGCCAAGCAGTGTTGTTCGGCCTGTTGCGCCGCGTTGCGCACTTCCAGCAGACGGTTGTCCAGGTGTTGCAGGCGCTGCTCGGCTGCGCGGGCGCTGGCCAGCAGCGGTTCGGCCGCGAGCTGTGCCTGCTCGGCCTGGCTCAGGTGTGTCTGGGCCTGCTGGTGTTGGCTGTCGAGGGTTTCGCATTGCTGCTGCACGCGCTGCTGCTCGGCGTGCTGGCGTTCCTGCTTCAGTCGCTCGCTCTGCAGCCGCGCGCTCAACTCCTGCGCGCGCAGGAAGCGATGCCGCTGCGGTGCCAGGCGCTCCACCTGGGCGACCTGCTCGCGCAGGCCGAGCAGGTGCAGGTGTTCGTCGTCGAGTGCCTGCACGGCGGCGTCAGCCTGGCTCGACTCCTGCTGCAAGCGCTCCAGTTCCCCCAGCCACTGCTGCTGTGCTTCCAGTTGGCGCAGGCGCTGCTGCTGGGCCTTGAGCTGCTGGTTGTCCTGTTCGAGGGTCTGTTGCAGTGCCTGGCGTGCTTCATCGTCGAGCGGTTGCAGGGTGCCTGCCTGCTGTTGCAGGGCCTTGTAGTCTTCGCTGGCCTGCTTGGCCTTTTCGTAGGCGGCCTGGCCCAGCTGGCTGTAGAGGCCGGTGTCAGTGAGTTTCTCCAGCAGGGTGCTGCGCTGGTCGTCGCTGGCCTTGAGAAAGGTGCTGAATTCGCTCTGGGCCAGCAGCACGGCGCGGGTGAATTGCTCCAGGGTCAGGCCCAGGCGGCTTTCCAGCAGTTCCTTGAATTCACCCTTGCGACCACTGGCCAGCAGCGTGCCGCTTTCCAGGTCGAGCAGGCTCTGGCGGCTCGGTTGCAGGCGACCGTCGGCCCGCTCGCGGGCGCGGTTGGTTTCCCAGCGGGCGCGGTAGCGGCGCTGGTCGATGCCGATGAAATCCACTTCGGCGTAACCCTGGCCGCAGCCCCGGCGCAGCAGGGTGCGCTCGTCGCCGCTGGACAGTTCCTCATCGCCATCGGGGACCTTGCTGGACTTCTGCCGGGCGGCATCCTTCATCCGTGGCGTGCTGCCGAACAGCGCCAGGCACAAGGCATCGAGCAGGGTGCTCTTGCCCGCGCCGGTGGGGCCGGTGATGGCGAAGAGGCCCGCGCTGGCCAGCGGTTCCTGGGTGAAGTCGATGCTGTGTTCGCCGGCCAGCGAGGCCAGGTTCTTCAGGCGGATGGCAAGGATTTTCATGGTGCGCTCGGCTCGCTCGACTGGACCTGCAGCAGCAGGCTGGCAAAGTCCTCGATGGCCTGGGCGTCGGCCTCCTGGCCGAAGTTTTCCTGCCAGGCGCGGCAGAACAGTTGTTCCGGGGTGATCTGCTCCAGGCCTGGCAGGCTCGGGCCATCCTGGCTTTCCCCGCTGCCGTGGTAGCTGCTGGCGATACGTACCAGCCGTGCCGCCTTGCCTTCCAGGGCGGCTTCCAGGCGTTGGCGCAGGTCCGGACGCGGTTCGTCCAGTCGCACGCGAATCTCCAGCCAGGGGCGCTGGTCCAGCAACAGGTCGGCCGCAGGCAGGGCCGCGACCTGTTCGAGTATCGCTTCCAGCGATGCCGGGCCGAGTCGCAACAGGTCCACGCTGCACGGAATCAGCAAGGGGTCGACGGCTTCCAGGCGTTCGCCTTGCAACGTCACCCGCAGGACCTGGTGGCGGTAGTCGATTTCCGCGAACGACAGCGGCAGCGGTGAGCCGCTGTAGCGGATGCGCTCCTGCCCGGCGACCCGCTGCGGCTTGTGCAGATGGCCGAGGGCAACGTAGGCGATGCTCTCCGGAAACAGGCCGGCCGGCAGCGCCTCGGCGTTGCCGATGACGATATTGCGCTCGGATTCTTCCGAGACGCTGCCACCCGCCAGGTGCGCATGGCTGATGGCGATCAGTGCCTGCCCCGGCTGGCGGCGGTCCTCGGCTCGGGCGATCAGGTCTTCGTGCAAGGTGCGGATGCCCTGCATGTAGTCGCTGCCGGCCCGCAGGCCGGTGACCTCCGCCGGGCGCAGGAAGGGCAGGGCCAGGCACCAGGCGGCGGTCTTGCCGCTGCTGTCGGGCAGTGGCAGCAACAGGCGTTCCAGGTCGGGCTGGCCGCTGTCCAGCCAGGCGATACGGCCGATGGCATGGGTGTTCAGGCGCTGCATCAGCGGGGCCGGCAGTTCGATGCGGCCGCCCGAGTCATGGTTGCCGGCGATCATCACGATATGCAGGGCCGGCAGGCGCTGATGGGCCTCGACGATAAAGTCGTAGAGGCGTTCCTGGGCCTTGAGCGGTGGGTTGACGCTGTCGAAGATGTCCCCGGCGATCAGCAAGGCATCGGGCCTTTCCCGTTGCAGGCAATCCAGCAGCCAGGCCAGGAAGCAGGCGTGCTCGTGATCGCGCTCCTGTCCGTGCAGGCTCTGGCCGAGGTGCCAGTCGGAGGTGTGGATCAGACGCATGGGGGCTCTCGCGGGGGATGGACGGCGCAGGGACGCTACCGGCAATCGCCTGGCAGTTCAAGGCGGGGGCACTGACGGGGTACCGATCCAGGCGTGGGCGCGTGTCCAATCGTTTGCCCTGGGCCAGTTGGAGCCTGCCGCTCCGGGGTTGAATCGGGCATCGAGATAAAAAAGGGGAAGATGGCTTTGCCTGGCGCCATCTTCCCCAAACTTCAGTGAGCGACGGATGAGCGCTCACCTGCGATGTTCACATCCCTGTGGAATCTTGCTCGACAAGACTCACTCCGTAAGGTCCGCATGGTGCATGCGGAAAGTTTCAGTTCCAGATGGACACGTCCTGTGCATCGACCTTGGCGGGCAACAGTTTTTCCTTGAAGAAGGCGTCCGCGATCTTCTGCTGCTCGCTCAGGCTGTCCCGGTCGACCTTACGCACGTCGTAGCTGCGCCGGGCGTTGGCCTTCTCGACGATGGCCGGGTCCAGGTTGCCCCACAATGGCCCGAGGATGCGCGCCGCTTCCTGTGGATTGGCCCGCAGCCATTGGCCGGTGCGGGCCAGTTCTTCGAAGAGGGTTTCCAGTACCTGTGGGTGCTGTTTGGCGAATGCGTTGGAGGCCAGGTAGTAGCGCTTGTAGTCCGCCAGGCCGGTTCCATCGGCCAGGGTGCGGGTGTGCAACTGTTGTTGCGCGCTGCTGAGGAAGGGCTCCCAGGCGACCCAGGCATCCACCTTGCCGTTCTCGAAGGCGGCCCGGCCATCGGCCGGGGTCAGGTAGGCGGGTTGGATGTCATTGAAGGAAAGACCGGCCTTGGCCAGGGCAGCCAGCAACAGGTAGTGGCTGCCTGCCGCCTTGGTCACTGCGATTTTCTTGCCTTTCAGGTCACCGAGGCCGCGCAGGGCCGAGCCCTCGTGCACGAGGATCGCCTGCGCCGTGGGTGATGGGGTTTCCTGGGCGAAGTAGGTCAGCTTGGCGCCGGCGGCCTGGGCGAATACCGGCACGGTGTCGGCCACGTCGGCGGAGACATCGATGTTGCCGACGTTCAGTGCTTCGAGCAGCGGCTGGCCATTGGGAAACTCGTGCCAACTGATGCGGATGCCTTGCTTGCCCAGCGCTTGTTCGAGGGTGCCCTGGCTTTTCAGCAGGCTGATGAGTGTCGAGGACTTCTGGTAGCCGATGCGCACCTGGGTGTCGGCTTCGGCGGTCCAGGGCAGGGCGGTGAAAATACCCAGCGCCAGCCCGAGGGCCAGCAAGGGGCGACGTTTGCTTCGCAGAGACATGGAGTACCTCTATTTATGACTGCAGCCTGTCCTGGCTGGAGGAAATCGATCGGCGCGTTCAGTGCCGTGCTGCGAAAGCTATACGATCTAAAAAAATGAAAATAAATAATTTTTAGGAATTAGCTTAGAGGCGCGTCATTGTGGCCCATATTCTTTTTTAGAATTTATTTCTAATTAAATATTCTTTTTAAGAATTTAAACGGGTGCTTACTCTTGTCATCAGGCTTTCATAAAGCGTCCCGCGCAGAAGCCAGGGAATAGGCCAAGGCCGTTGGAAAGCGGCTGGTCCATAAGAAATCAAGTCCTGTAACTGGAGCATCGAGCATGAACAAATCTACCTTGGCACTGGCTGTCTCTCTGGGTGTGATCGCCCAGCAGTCGAGTGCGGCCGGTTTTATCGAAGACAGCAAGGCGAGCCTGGGATTGCGTAACTTCTATTACGACCTGAACACCACGGATACGGCGAACAACAATGCCGAAGCACGCGAGTGGGGGCAGGGCTTCATCTTCAACTATCAGTCTGGCTTTACCGAAGGCACGGTGGGTGTCGGGGTCGATGCGGTCGCTCTGCTGGGTGTGCGTCTCGATGGCGGAAGCCGGACCGGCAAGGTCGGTCGCGACCGGACGCCAGGGCAGTTGTTCCCGACGGACAGTGACGGCAGTGCCGTGCGTGACTACAGCAAGGCCGGAGCAACCCTGAAACTGCGCCTGTCAAAGACCGAGGCGCATATCGGTACGCTTCAGCCCAAGTTGCCGGTCGTGACGTTCAACGATGGCCGACTGCTGCCGCAATTGTTCGAGGGTGGCCAGATCACCTCGAAGGAAATCGATGGCCTGAGTGTGGTCGCCGGACAACTGGAGCACACCAAGACCCGCAGCTCGACGGACAGCGTGTCGCTGGGCGTGCCGGGCGCCGCTGCCGCTGCGCGCAGCAACAAGTTCTACTATGCCGGTGGTGACTATCAACTGACCAAGGACCTGACCGCGCAGTACTACTACGGCAACCTTGAGAACTTCTACAAGCAGCACTTCCTCGGCCTGCTGCACAGTTGGGCATTGCCGGTCGGCTCGCTGAAAACCGACCTGCGTTATTTCGACAGCGGTTCTGACGGCAAGAACGGCAGCGCTGCTGGGCGTGCCGATGGCTACCGGGGTGCTGGGTACTGGACGAATGCCGCCAAGGCCGGAGAGATCGACAACCGTACCTGGAGCGCACTGTTTACCTACGGGTATCAAGGGCATGAGTTGAGTGCGGGTTATCAGAAGGTGTCTGGAAACAGCGCGTTCCCGTACCTGAGCGAGGGCGGCGGTGCGACGGCCTACCTGATCACCGACCGGCAGATCGGTTCGGGTGGCAAGTTCCTCAGTGCCGGCGAGCGCACCTGGTTGGCCGGTTATGCCTATGACTTCGGCCAGGTCGGCGTACCTGGCCTGAAGGCTTCGGTCGTGTACCTCTCCGGCGACCAGATCGACAACGCCCAAAGCGGCCGCAAGGAATGGGAGCGCGACCTGCGGGTTGACTACACCTTGCAGGACGGCGCTTTGAAAGGTCTCGGCCTGTCCTGGCGCAATGGTTACCTGCACAGCAATGTTGCCAACACTGCGCAGGAAAACCGCCTGATCGTCAGCTACACCATTCCGCTGCTTTGAGGCATCGCCCCGCACTGCCGTCGACTGGCTGTGCGGGGTGTTTTACCCGTGTGTTTACGTGTGGGTGTACCTTCGCCGGACCTTGGTCCGGCTTTTTAATGGATGAGTTTTAATATTCTTTTTTAGGATAAATAAATCATTATTTATTCTTTTTAATTTCTACGATTCCTGAGCATAGTGTCTTCACGCAAACAGACAACCTCAGGAGCAAGGCAAATGAGTATTCGACTTGGCGATATCGCCCCCGACTTCGAGCAGGACTCCAGTGAAGGGCGTATCCGTTTCCATGAATGGCTGGGCGACAGCTGGGGCATCCTGTTCTCCCACCCCGCCGACTTCACCCCGGTCTGCACCACCGAGCTGGGTTTCACCGCCAAGCTGAAGGACGAGTTCAGCAAGCGCGGCGTCAAGGCCATCGCACTCTCGGTGGACCCGGTCGAGTCCCACGTGAAGTGGATCGACGACATCAACGAAACCCAGAACACCCTGGTCAACTTCCCGATCCTGGCCGATGCCGACCGCAAGGTCTCCGACCTCTATGACCTGATCCATCCCAATGCCAACGACACCCTGACCGTGCGTTCGCTGTTCGTCATCGATCCGAACAAGAAGGTCCGGCTGACCATCACCTATCCGGCCAGTACCGGGCGCAACTTCAACGAAATCCTGCGTGTGGTCGACTCCCTGCAACTGACCGACAGCCACAAGGTCGCGACGCCGGCCAACTGGCAGGACGGCGACGAGGTGGTGATCGTGCCGTCGCTGAAGGACGAAGAAGAGATCAAGCAGCGTTTTCCCAAGGGCTATCGCGCGGTACGTCCCTACCTGCGCCTGACGCCGCAACCCAACCGTTGATTCCATACGCAGTCGTTCAGGGGGCGTGTGATGCTGGTTGTATCTCTTGCGGGCAGTCCGAGTGAGCGTTCGCGTGGTGGTGTGGTGCTCGACAAGGCCAGGGCATGGCTGGAGGCGCGTGGCGTCGAAGTGGTCACCTATGGCGTGCGGGACTTCGACGCACAGGACCTGCTCTATGCACGCTTCGACAGCCCTTCGGTGCTGCGCCTGCGCGAGCACATTGCCGAGGCCGATGGCTTGCTGGTGTCGACACCGATCTACAAGGCTTCGATTGCCGGTGCGCTGAAGGTGATTCTCGACCTGCTGCCCGAGCGCGCCCTGGCGGACAAGGTGGTGCTGCCGATCGCCAACGGCGGCAGCGAAGCGCACCTGCTGGCGGTGGACTATGCGCTCAAGCCGGTGCTGGCGGCGCTCAAGGCCCAGGAGGTGCTGCAGGGCGTGTATGCGGTCGATCGCCAGGTCAGCTATGCCGAGCAGGAGCGCCCGGCGCGCCTGGAGGATGGTTTGCAGCAACGCCTGGACGATGCCCTGGCGCAGTTCCACGAGATTCTGCTGCGGCGTCCGCGCACGCTGGCGCCGGAGACGCTGTACGAGCGCCTGGTCCAGTCGCGCTGGAGTATCTGATCTTTCCTGTACCCGGACAGACTCCGGGCCAGGTTCGCTTATCGCTGACCGCCGTTGCGGTCGAGCATTACCTTCCTGCCCGCCAACGGGTAGCCGGTGATGGCCATTCAATGATCTGAAGGAGAGTGCCATGCGTACTATCACTTTGCGCCGGAGCCTGGCGGCTCTGTTCGCCGCGGCCATTACCTTTGGTGCCATCACTCAGGCCCAGGCCGAGTCGTTGCGCATCGGCTACCAGAAATACGGCACGCTGGTGCTGCTCAAGGCCAAGGGCACGCTGGAGAAGCGCCTGGCCGAGCAGGGCATCGACGTGCAATGGACCGAGTTCCCGGGGGGGCCGCAGTTGCTCGAAGGGCTGAACGTCGGCTCCATCGACTTCGGCGTGACCGGGGAAACGCCACCGGTGTTCGCCCAGGCGGCAGGTGCCGACCTGCTCTATGTCGCCCATGAGCCGCCAGCCCCGACCGGCGAAGCGATCCTGCTGCCCAAGGAGTCGCCGATCAAGTCGGTGGCCGAACTGAAAGGCAAGCGCGTGGCGCTGAACAAAGGCTCCAACGTGCATTACCTGCTGGTGCGCGCGCTGGAAGATGCCGGCCTGAAATACAGCGATATCCAGCCGGTCTACCTGCCGCCCGCCGATGCGCGTGCCGCCTTCGAGCGTGGCAGCGTGGACGCCTGGGTCATCTGGGACCCGTTCCAGGCAGCCGCCGAGAAGCAGTTGAACGCACGCACCCTGCGCGACGGCAGCGGGCTGGTCGACAACCACCAGTTCTATCTGGCGACCCGCACCTTCGCCGAGAAACATCCGCAGGCGGTCATCGCCTTGGTGGAGGAAATCCGTGGGGTGGGCGAGTGGGTCGGCAGCAACCTGGACGAAGCCACCGCGCAAGTGCAGCCGCTGATCGGCCTGCCGACCGACATCACCCGCCTGGCCGTCGAGCGGCAAGGCTACGGCGCTACGTTCATCAGCCCTGATGTGGTCGAGGCGCAGCAGAAGATCGCCGACGCCTTCACCGACCTGAAGCTGATTCCCAAGCGCCTGAGCATCAAGGACGTGATCTGGACGCCGCCGGCCGCTGCCACGGCGGAGCACGCCCACCACGCCCACTGAACCGGGCAAGCCACGGGGTGCCTGCGGGCGCTCCGTCCTGTACCGCTTGAACGATGTCGCTCCGCATGGGAGCGACCGGAATGACGAGATCACGAGATCACATCAATGAGTCTGAATATTTTCTGGTTTCTGCCTACACACGGCGACGGTCACTACCTGGGCACTTCCCAGGGCGCGCGCGCGGTCGATCATGGTTATCTGCAGCAAGTGGCCCAGGCGGCGGACCGGCTGGGCTACGGCGGCGTGCTGATCCCCACCGGACGCTCCTGCGAGGATTCCTGGCTGGTGGCGGCGTCCCTGATCCCGGTGACGCAGAAACTCAAGTTCCTGGTGGCGCTACGCCCCGGCATCATTTCGCCAACGGTGGCGGCGCGCCAGGCCGCGACCCTGGACCGCCTGTCCAATGGCCGGGCACTGTTCAACCTGGTGACCGGCGGCGATCCGGAGGAGCTGGAGGGCGATGGCCTGCGCCTGTCCCACGCCGAGCGCTACGAGGCGTCGGTGGAGTTCACCCGTATCTGGCGGCATGTACTGGAAGGCGAGAATGTCGATTACGAAGGCAAGCACCTTCAGGTCAAGGGTGCGCGGCTGCTTTATCCGCCGGTCCAGCGTCCGCGTCCACCGCTCTATTTCGGTGGCTCTTCCGATGCGGCCCAGGACCTTGCCGCCGAGCAGGTCGAGCTGTACCTGACCTGGGGCGAGCCGCTGGAGGCCGTGGCCGAGAAGATCGCCAGCGTGCGGGAAAAGGCTGCGCAGCAGGGGCGAACCCTGCGCTTCGGGATTCGCCTGCACGTGATCGTGCGTGAAACCAGCGAAGAAGCCTGGCAGGCCGCCGAGCGTCTGATCAGCCACCTGGACGACGACACCATCCAGCGCGCCCAGGCTTCCCTGGCGCGCTATGACTCGGTGGGCCAGCAGCGCATGGCGGCACTGCACCAGGGCGACCGCAACCGCCTGGAGGTCGCGCCCAACCTGTGGGCCGGTGTCGGCCTGGTGCGCAGTGGCGCCGGGACCGCGCTGGTCGGCGATGCCGCGACCGTGGCCCAGCGGATCAACGAATACGCGGCACTGGGCATCGATACCTTCATCTTCTCCGGCTATCCGCACCTGGAGGAGTCGTACCGGGTGGCCGAGCTGCTGTTCCCGCTGCTCGACGTGGCACCGCAGCAGACGCCGGAAAACCTGGCGCCGGTGGCGGCCGCTGGCGAGATGATCTCCAGCGACATTCTGCCCAAGGGCGCTTCGGCGCAGTGACCATGGCCATCAGGGAAATGACTCATGAGCGATAGAACCCATCAACTGATTCTGCGCCTGGCCCCCTGGGCGCTGCCGGTTGTCTTGCTGGCGATCTGGCAACTGTCGGTCAGTGCCGGGCTGCTGTCCACGCGCATCCTGCCGGCACCGAGCGCGGTGCTGGCGGCGGGCTGGCAACTGCTGTCCAGTGGCGAGATCTGGACCCACCTGGCCATCAGTGGCTGGCGCGCCGGGATCGGTTTCGCCATCGGCGGCGGCATCGGGCTGCTGCTGGGCTTCATCACCGGCCTGTCGAAATGGGGCGAGCGCTTCCTCGACAGTTCGGTGCAGATGATCCGCAACGTGCCGCACCTGGCGCTGATCCCGCTGGTGATCCTGTGGTTCGGCATCGACGAGAGCGCGAAGATCTTCCTGGTCGCGCTGGGCACGCTGTTCCCCATCTACCTGAATACCTACCACGGCATTCGTAACGTCGATCCGGCGCTGGTGGAAATGGCGCGTAGCTATGGCCTGTCCGGCTTCGCCCTGTTCCGCCAGGTGATACTGCCCGGTGCCTTGCCGTCGATCCTGGTCGGTGTGCGTTTCGCCCTGGGCTTCATGTGGCTGACGCTGATCGTGGCCGAGACCATTTCGGCCAGCTCGGGCATCGGCTACCTGGCGATGAATGCCCGTGAGTTCCTGCAGACCGACGTGGTGGTGCTGGCGATCCTGTTGTACGCGGTGCTCGGCAAGCTGGCCGATGTGGCGGCGCGTGGCCTGGAACGTATCTGGCTGCGCTGGCACCCGGCCTATCAGAGCAAGGGGGACCGGGCATGACCGTCCTGCACAATCTCAAGCGTGGTATTCCCCTGTTCGTCGATGGCTTGCGCAAGTCCTTCGGTGAGCGTGAGGTGCTCAAGGGCATCGATCTGAACATTCCCGCCGGGCAGTTCGTGGCAGTGGTCGGGCGCAGCGGCTGCGGCAAGAGCACGCTGCTGCGCCTGCTGGCCGGGCTCGACAAGCCGACCTCCGGGCGCCTGTTGGGTGGGGCTGCGGCACTGTCCGAGGCGAGCGACGACACCCGGCTGATGTTCCAGGATGCGCGCCTGCTGCCCTGGAAGAAGGTCATCGACAATGTTGGCCTGGGGCTTTCCGGCGACTGGCGGCCACGTGCCTTGCAGGCGCTGGCTTCGGTCGGCCTGGCCGAACGCGCCAATGAATGGCCGGCGGCGCTGTCCGGTGGGCAGAAGCAGCGAGTGGCGCTGGCGCGGGCACTGATCCACGAGCCCCGCCTGCTGTTGCTCGATGAACCCCTTGGCGCGTTGGATGCCCTGACCCGTATCGAGATGCAGCAACTGATCGAACGTCTGTGGCAGCAACACGGTTTTACCGTGCTGCTGGTGACCCATGACGTCAGCGAGGCAGTGGCAATCGCCGACCGCGTGATCCTGATCGAGGAAGGGCAGGTGGGACTCGACCTGACCGTCGACCTGGCGCGCCCACGCAACCGGGGCTCGGCACGTTTGGCGGCGCTGGAGTCGCGCGTACTCGATCAGGTGCTGGAGCGCCCCGCGCCACCGGAACAACCCGATCC
Organism: Pseudomonas sp. ABC1; assembly: GCF_013395055.1. Classification (NCBI taxonomy): domain Bacteria; kingdom Pseudomonadati; phylum Pseudomonadota; class Gammaproteobacteria; order Pseudomonadales; family Pseudomonadaceae; genus Pseudomonas; species Pseudomonas sp. ABC1. The sequence continues at coordinate 878,201 of NZ_CP058349.1, read as the reverse complement.
CGTTTCACCCCTCCCGACGCAGTTGCGTTGGGCGCTTTAAAAACAGCTTGAAGCGCGCCGTCGAGCGCCGGAGGCGAAGCCGCCTCCAGCGACCGGCCCAGCGCTCAGGGCTTCTTTCGAACCGAGGAGAAATACCATGACCATCAAGGCAATCAACGTCCGCAACCAGTTCAAAGGCACCATCAAGGAAATCATCATCGGCGACGTACTGTCGGAAATCGATGTACAAACCGCGGCCGGCACCGTGACGTCGGTCATCACCACCCGCTCGGTGCGCGAGCTGGAACTGGTGGTGGGCAGCGAGGTGATCGCGTTCGTCAAATCCACCGAGGTTTCCATCGCCAAGCTCTGAGTCGGTCGCAGCAGGGTGCGCCATGCGCACCGCTTTCACCGTATCGGTGCGCATGGCGCACCCTGCTGCGAGGTTCTCAGAAGGAGCCGATGATTCGTCCGAGGACAGCCATTGCCTGCTCGCTACGGGCATCCCAGGGGTGCCCGTGGTTCAGGCGTGCGCAGTTCTCGAAACGGCGGGTCGCCGAGAAGATCGGACCGGGCGCCAGGCTGATGCCTTGTGCCAGCGCCTGCTGGAACAGGCGCAACGAGTCGACGCGCCGAGGGAATTCGAACCATAGGAAGTAGCCGCCGTTCGGCTGCGTTACCCGCGTGGTCGCCGGAAAATGCCGCGCCGCCGAGGCCAGCATGGCAGCCTGCTGGGTCTCCAGTGCGTGCCGTAACTTGCGCAGATGGCGGTCGTAGCCACCGTGTTGCAGGTAGTCGGCCAGCGCCGCCTGGGCCGGAACGGACGGGGAAATGGTCGTCATCAGTTTCAGTCGGGTGATCTGCTCCGCGTAGCGGCCTCCCGCCACCCAGCCGACCCGATAGCCGGGCGCCAGGCATTTCGAAAAAGAACCGCAGTGCATCACCAGGCCTTCGCTGTCGAAGCTTTTCACCGGCCTTGGCGGTTGCGGGCCGTAGTACAGCTCCGCGTAGACATCGTCTTCGATCAGCGGCACCTGGTGCTGTTTCAGCAGTTCATAGAGGTTGCGTTTCTTCTCTTCGCGCATGCTGGCGCCGAGCGGGTTCTGCAGGCTGCTCATGAACCAGCAGGCCTTGATCGGCAAGTGCTGCAGGCTGTCGCGCAGGATGGACAGGTCCATGCCGTCGCGTGGATGTACCGGAATTTCCACCGCCTTGAGTTCCAGCCGTTCGAGCACCTGCAAGGTGGCGTAGAAGGCCGGCGACTCGATGGCGACCAGGTCGCCTGGGCGCGTCACGCATTGCAGGCACAGGTTCAGGGCTTCCATCGCGCCGTTGGTGATCACCAGTTCCTCGGGCGGCAGCATGACGCCGCTGACCATGTAGCGCAGCGCCAACTGGCGGCGCAGGTCGGGGTTGCCGGCGGTCATGTCGGAAATGATCGCGTTGGGAGACGCCAGGTTTCGCAGCCCATGTGCCATGGAGCGGGCCAGGCGGGCGAGGGGGAACAGGTCCGGACTGGGGAAGGCTGAGCCGAATGGCACGGTGGCCGGGTCGCGCAGCGAGCCGAGGACGGAGAACACCAGTTCGCTGACGTCGACCTCGGTGGTGCGCGCTTCATGGGTGTCGTGCTGCACTTCCGGCAGCGGCTTCTGCGCGTGCTGGCGCACGAAATAGCCTGAGCGCGCCCGGGCCTGGATCAGCCCCCGGTCCTCCAGCAGGTAGTAGGCCTGGAAAACCGTGGAAGGGCTGATGCCGTAGGTCCTGCTGGCGTGGCGCACCGAGGGGACTTTCTCGCCGGGCGCCAGTACCCCGCTGCGTATCAGTTCGGCGATTTCATCGGCGAATTTTTCATAGCGCTTCATCGGGTACGGCTTCCTGGGTTGGCGAGATCATCCGGTGCCTGTGCACTGGCGGCCTCGTTCGTCAGCGGTTGATCGGAGAGACGAAGGTACTGCGTGTGCTGGCACTAATCGAGGGGTCATCCAGGTCATTGACGGCGAAGCGCAGGCTTTCCGAACTGCTGACCTTGCCTTGCCCAGCCAAGGCGACACTGACCGGCAGGTCGATGATTTCGCCCGGTTCCAGGCGTATTTCGTGGGCACCCTGCAGGCTGAACGGGCCTGCACCGGCAAGTGACAGACCGTAGCGGCGCGCTTGCTGGGTCTTGTTGATGATCTTCAGGCGGTAGATGTTCTCGATCTGCCCCTGGCTGTTCTCGCGGAACAGTCCGCGGTCCTTGGTCACGTCGAGTGAGACCAGCGGGCGGGCGTCCAGCGCCCAGACGAAGGCACCCAGCATGATCGCCAGCATGGCCGCATAACCGACCAGGCGTGGGCGCAGCAGGCGTGTCGCCTGGCCGGCCATGGCATGTTCCGAGGTGTAGCGGACCAGGCCGCGCGGGTAGTTCATCTTGTCCATCACCGTGTTGCAGGCGTCGACGCAGGCGCCGCAGCCGATGCAGTCGAGTTGCAGGCCGTCGCGTATGTCGATGCCGGTCGGGCACACCTGCACGCAGACCGTGCAGTCGATGCAGTCGCCCAGGCCTTCGTCGCGGTACGCCGCGCCTTTCTTGCGCGGGCCACGGCTTTCGCCACGGGCGCTGTCATAGCTGACGATCAGGGTGTCGGCATCGAACATGACGCTCTGGAAGCGTGAGTAGGGGCACATGTCGCGGCAGACCTTTTCACGCAGCCAGCCGGCGTTGATGTAGGTGGCCGCCGCGAAGAACAGCACCCAGAAGGCCGTGGTGGCGCCGATCTGCAGGGTGGCGATGTCCAGGGTCAGGTCCCGGATCGGGGTGAAGTAGCCGATGAATGTCAGCCCGGTGGCCAGGCTGACCGCCAGCCATAGCCCATGCTTGGCGCCGCGCTTCAGCAGCTTGCCGGCGGACCACGGCGCCGCGTCCAGCTTGATGCGCTGGTTGCGGTCGCCCTCGGTGACCTTTTCCGCCCACATGAAGACCCAGGTGAAGACGCTCTGCGGGCAGGCATAGCCGCACCAGACCCGGCCGGCGAAGACCGTGATGAAGAACAGGCCGAAGGCGCAGATGATCAGCAGGGCGGAAAGCAGGATGAAATCCTGTGGCCAGATGGTCGTGCCGAATATGTAGAACTTGCGTCCGGCCAGGTCCCAGAGCACGGCCTGGCGATCACCCCAGTCGAGCCAGGCCGTGCCGAAGAACAGCAGGAACAGCAGCCCGGCCCCGGCCAGGCGCAGATTGCGGTACAGACCGGTGAAACTCCGGGTATGGATGGCGCCTCCGGCCTGGGCGGGTGTCAGGCGGGCAGGGTGGACACTGGAGTTTTCCAGGATTTTGGCGGGTATGACGTCGCTCATTCTTGTTGCCTCATCAGGCATTTCTACGGTGAGCGAATGATCGGCAGTGTGGCTGTATTGGAAACAGATTCAGGTTTTTAAATAAAAACCATGTCAGATGGTGGGCGTGTGTCGCCTTGTGAGGCTCCAGGCCAGTTGCTGCAGGGGTTTACGACGCTGTGTGCGGCGAGCCAGTTGGGCCACTGTGGCAAATGACCACATCGATTGAGGTGTTTTCAGGGTGTGGGCAGGAAAACCTGTCGCGATGGCTCTGGAAAAGGCATTGCACGGGAATTTTGCGTCCCCGGACGCAGCGAAATAGATTGACAAGAATTTCCTGTAAAAGATAATGCGATGAATTCCTATTTGGTGTTGTCACAGGTGAGACGCTGATGCCGACATCACCTGAGCACACCAGGGCTGTGCAGGTCGTTCGCCCCGTTGTCCTGGCTGTCTTGTCGCAATGCTCGACACGCCTCGTGGCAAGGATCTGCACCGACGGAATACCCGGACGATGCACGGACGCCGGGAACCCCAGTTCATCTCATCGCAGGAGGATGCTGCCATGATCGATACCGCCGTAGAACGCATAGACCGGATGCTGGCAGGCTTGCCGACACGCGCCCGCCGGGCATTTCTGCTCAATCGCCTGGAAGGTCTGCCCCGACAGATGATTGCCGAGCGCCTGGGCGTATCCCAGGGCACCGTGGAGCGCGACTTGCGCCGCGCCTTCATTCACTGCCTGGCGCCGAGTGGTGAATGTCGGTGAGCCAAGCCAGGGTCGACCCGGTCACCCGCGAAGCCATCGACTGGCTGTTGCGGCTGGATGCCGGCTACGCCCGTGCGGGAGAGCGACAGGCATTCAATGCCTGGCTCGACAGTGACCCGCAACATATGGAGGCCTGGCGCCGTGTCAGCGGCCTGCTGCAAGAGCCGCTGGCCGAACTGCAAAGCGCCGAAGCCCTTCATCCGGGGCAGATGGAGGCGGCCAGTCGCCTTCTGGCCGGACAAGGCCTCCGGCGCCAGCGCTTCGTGTGGCTCGGCCTGGCCTTGCTGGCCGTAGCGGCACTGGCACTGGCACTGGCCGTGTTCCTGCTCTGACAGGCGATGCAGGGCTGGTCAGCCCTGCTCTCGCTCCCTGACCCAGAACAACGTGGCAGCCGCAACGGCTGCGGGCATGATCAGCAGGTTCAACAAGGGCACCAGCAGCGCGGCATAGGTGATCGCACCGAAGCTCAGGCAGCGCCAACGACGCTCGCGCAGCCAGGCGAGCATGTCCTGCCAGCTCATCTTGTTGTTGTCCGCCGGGTAGTCGATGTACTGCACCGCCATCATCCAGACACCGAACAGCAGCCACAGCGGCGCCGCCAGGATGTTGAGCACGGGGATGAACGACAGCACCAGCAAGGCCAGCGCCCGTGGCGCGAAATAGGCCAGCTTGCGCAGTTCACGGCCTACCGTGCGAGGCAGCATGGCGGCCAGTTCGGCCCAGTCGAAGGGCGGGGCATTGTCTTCTCCGCGCACCACTTGCTCGACCTTCTCGGCCAGGAAGCCATTGAAGGGGGCGGCAATGATGTTGGCCAGCATGGTGAAGGTGAAGAAGATGATCAGCAGCGCCAGGACGACGAACAGTGGCCACACCAGGTATTCCAGAAAGGCCAGCCAGTCCGGCAGGCGCGGCATGATCGCATCGACCCAGCCCGAGAACCTGCTCACGGCGAACCAGATCAGCGCGCTGAACAGCAGCAGGTTGACGCTGATTGGCAGGATCACGAACAGGCGCAGGCCAGGGCTGAGCACCAGGCGCAGGCCTTCCCTCAGGTATTGCGGGCCGGACAGCGTGGCCGCTGTCAGTCGATTGCCGCTCATTTGCGCTGCAGGGGCGACTGGTCGAAGCGCACTTCGTCCAGGCCGTGCTCGATCAGCGCCCGGATATTGCCGTGGTCGGTGCCCGAGGGGGTTTCCAGCACGCTGCGGTAATGCTCGCCGAAGGCCAGCAACGCTTCTTCGGTCGAGAGGCCTTCCAGTGTAGCCAGGCCGAGGGTCTTGCACGAGCCTTCGTTGACACCCGCCGCATTCTCCACTCCGCCATTGATGAAGCGACTGGGCTGGTAGCTGTAGTGCTGTTCGATGAAGGCCAGGGTGTCCTTGAACAGGTGATCGTTGCTGCGCAGGCGGGTGCGGAAGTCTTGCAGGGAAGCGGTCATCTGGGGTTCCTTTGTTCGCGTGTCGCCGGTGATGGGTAAGGCTGGATGTGGTGGAGGATGGTTCAGTCGCGATGGGCGGTCAGGGTGATCGAGACCGACTCCGAGAAGCGCAGGGCATGCGGCTTGTCCACCTCGACCTCGGCATAGCGCACACTCTCGTGCTGCATGACAAGGTCGAGGATTTCCTGTGTCAGCCGTTCCAGCAGTGCGAAGCGATTGTCCTCGACGTGCTGGATGATGGCCTTGGTGATGGTGCGGTAGTTCAGGGCGTGTTCGATGACGTTGTCACGCACGGCGTCGGTGGCCGGGTAGAGGATCGTCAGGTTGATGATGACGTCCTGCCGGTTGAGGATTTCTTCTTCCTTGATGCCGATGAAGGTGCGCAGGCTCAGGTTCTTCACGCGGATGCGGGCCAGGCCGGGTTCGAGTCGTGGCATGAGGGCTTCCTAGATGAGGTGGCGGCCGCCGTTGACGGCCAGGGTGGTTCCGGTGACGTAGGGCGTGTCCAGCAGGTAGCGCAGCGCCTGGTAGATCACCTGTGGGCCGGGCTCGATGCCCAGCGCCGACTTGGCCAGGGCCTTGCGTCGGTATTCGTCGTCGTCCGTCGGATTGAACTGGATCAGCGCCGGGGCGATGGCGTTGACCTTGATGGCGGGCGCCAGGCTGGCGGCGAAGGACAGGTTGAGGTTCTCCAGTCCGGCCTTGCTGGCGGCGTAGGCGATGTGTTTCTTGCTGCCTTTGCGGGTGACGTCGTCGCTGATGTGCACGATGTCCGCTGCGCCACCGTGCCGTAGCAGTTCGGCGCAATGCAGGTTGATCAGGTAGGGCGCCTGCATGTGCACCTGGAACATGCGCTGGAAGACATCGGCCTGCTGCCCGGTCTCGTCGCCGTGCCAGTCGGAGGCATTGTGGACGATGGCGCGCAGGTGGGTGGTCTGGGCCTTGAGCCGCTCGATGAAGGACAGGATGCCCTGGTTGTCGGCGAAGTCCGCCTGCAGGGTGATGGCGCCTCGCTGGCGCAGGGCGTCCAGTGCTTCGCGTTCCTGGCGGTAGCTGACGATGACTGGTTGCCCTTCGTCCAGCAGGCGCTGGGCGCAGTACAGGCCGATGCGTTGGCCGGCGCCAGTGATCAGGATAGGGGCCTTGTGGTCCATGGTGATCCGTCGGCAGAGGTTGAGTGGTGCCGCCCTGGCGGCGCGCCTCAGCTTACCAGATCGTCCGGCAACTCCGGCTGCAATTCGGGGTGCAGTTTCTGGTGTTGCGCGTAGAGGAAACTGCGCACCCGCTCGGCGTCCCGGCCTTCGGGAAACTCGACTTCGTAGGCTGTCATGCCATCTGCCAGCTCGCGGACACGCCGCGCGTTGATCTGCAGGAAGCCTTGGCCGGGGAGGGCCAGTTGCAGGTGGAAGTGCCGAGGGGCGCTGCGTCGGTTGCCAATGTCCACCAGAAGACTGTCGGGCGAGAGTTCGTGCACGCTCAGCGGGCTTTCTTCACCGTCTTCTTCGATTAACTGGAGGGGCTGGTCGAGTTGCAGGCGCCAGGTGCGCAGGGTGGGGCCGCGCTCGTAGATGGTTGGCGGTGCCAGTTGCAGATGCAGGCTGTGGAATTCGTCTTCGCTCAGTTGCAGCGGGAAGGACATGCAGAACTCGTCGAACTGGGCCTCGAAGGTCAGTTGGCTCTGGCTGGCAAGCTGCATCAGCAAGGCATTGGCCTTGCTGCCACCGTCGATATGAAAGCCGGCCCCTTCCTTGTGGGTGATATCGCTTGGGCTGCGCATCAGCTTGTGGATATAGCGCAGCTCGGCTTTTGTGAGAAGGTTCGTAGCCATCATGTGGAACTATCCTGGAAGACCGAGACACAGGATTGTGCTGCCGTGGCGAGTCGTTGCCCGGCACAAGGTGGGACCAGAGGCGTGACCATAAGTTTGTTGCGATGTTCCGAGTATCCGACCAGCGGCGTAGGTCTTGCGCTATTTTGCCGTGGCTGCCAATCCCTATTTCGCCGGGCAGCTTGAACGATGTGGTTCTAGGGCATAATGCCGCGCTCGTATTCAGTACTCGGATTTAGTAACGGAGCCGCTTAATGAGAGTCGCCATTCTTTCCGGGACCGTCTATGGCACTGCCGAAGACGTTGCCTGCCATGCCGCCAGCCTGCTTGCCAGCGCCGGTTTCGAGACCTGGCACGACCCGCGTGCAACGCTGGAGCAGGTACTGGCCTTCGAGCCGCAGGCATTGTTGGTGGTGACGTCCACCACGGGCATGGGGGAGCTGCCGGACACCTTTGTCGGGTTGTACAGCGCGATTCGCGATCGTTTTCCGGCCTGGAGTGGCCTGCCTGGCGGTGTCATCGCCCTGGGCGACAGCAGCTATGGCGACACCTTCTGCGGCGGCGGCGAGTTGATCCGCGAGCTGTACCAGGAACTGGGCGTACGTGAGATTCAGCCGATGCTGCGTCTCGACGGTAGCGAGACGGTCGACCAGGAAACCGATTCGCAGCCCTGGATCGCCGATTTCGCCAACGCTCTGCGCGCCTGACCAGACAGCCAGAGGCTTACCACCGGACCGGTGCGATGAGAGAGAAATGAGCAAGGACGAGGAGCGGTTACTGGCCGAAGTGCAGGACGACTTCGGCTCGATTCGTGTGCTGGAGGTCGGTGACTACCGTTTTCTCGAGTTCGGCGAGTGCATCGAGCAGAGTTGTGTCTTTACCCGCGACCCAAGCTGGCTGGAGTACGACTACACCCGCGCCATGCTCATGGGGGCGCTGGCGCATGAGGCTCCGGAAACCGCGCTGTTCCTGGGCCTTGGTGGCGGTACGCTGACCCAGGCCTGCCTGAAGTTCCTGCCGCTGGACGATGTGGAAGTCATCGAACTGCGCCCGGCCGTGCCTGAGCTGGCCATGCGCTACATGGGGCTGGAGGATGACGAGCGTCTGTATATCCGCATCGGCGATGCGCTGGAACTGCTTGATTCGGCTGAAAGCGCCGACCTGATCTTCGTCGACCTTTATACCGACACCGGGCCTTCCGCCGCGCACCTGGCCTGGTCATTCCTCAAGCGTTGCCAGGAAAAACTCAATCCGGGTGGCTGGCTGGTGATCAACCAGTGGGGCACCGATGCGGATCAGCCGCTGGGTGCCGCATTGCTGCGTGGCCTGTTCCATCGGCATTACTGGGAGTGCCCGGTGAAGGAGGGCAATGTGGTGTTGCTGATTCCCGCCGACCTGGAGCAAACCCTCGACCTGCAAGGGCTGCGTGAGCGCTCGGCATTCCTGGCACCTCAGTTGGGGTATTCGCTGGAGCCGCTGATTGCGGCTCTGCGTGCACCAACCTGAGGCAATTCGGGCAAGCGTGCGCCATTGTGGGGAGTTGCGCGTACGGCGTTTCCACTGCGCGGTTCAGCCTCTTTTCGTTCTTTTCCCGTCCAGCGCGCCATGGCATGGCGTGTTGTCAGCTTGATGACAATGCGTGCATTGGCATTTCGCTTTGGCCCTCCGATTCGCTGGTCCGTTAATTGCTTTTTGCCAGTATCCCTGAATGAGCATAAGGAATCAGAGCGTGGATACGGCAAAGATGCATCTGTCTGCCCAGGAGCGTCATTGGTTACCGTTGTTCGGCAAGACCGGGAAAATGGCGATGCGCTGGTCCTGCTGGCTCAACCGTGACATCCAGCCCGCCATCGGACAGGCTTTCGAGGGTATCTCGCAGAGTCGCGTGCGTTTGTTGCAGGGATGGGCGACGGCCCATTGGGAGCACCTGGCCGAGCTTGCCGAGGGGCTGGGCAGCGATGCACTGCTGGTGGAAAGCCGCCTGCTCGATGAAAAGCGCGTGCAGATGCCTGACTTCTCCGAACTGTTCGTCATCGATCCAGCGGGTCGGGTCGGTGCCTCCAGCCATGCCGGGCATGTCGGACGGCAACAGCAGGACATCCGCGCCCTGCAGCAGGGGCTGCGCGCACCTTTCCTGCATGGGCCCTACAGCGACCCGCTGACACTGTCCCTCGGTGCTTCCACGTCCAGTTTCCACGATGCGGTCACACTGATGTTCTACCAGCCGCTACCCAATGGCCAGGGCTGCCTGTGCGGTCGGGTACCCAACGATGTGCTGGGCGACCTGATCCAGCGCGAGGCGGGGCATATCTACCCCGAGTCCGGCGATAACTACCTCTTCATGGTCGACTCACGCTTCGATCCGTCGATCCAGCCGGGTACCGCGCTGTCGCGTTCGCGTTTCGAAGACTCCACTTTCAGCCTGGGCGATAACCTCAAGGACGGTATTCCCACTCGCTGGGGGCAGGTGCGTGTGCGTCACCACACCGAACTGGAACTGCGCTTCACCGACCCGGCCACCGGGCAGTTGCACCCCGGTGTGCGGGAAACCATCGCCAGGGGTTCCAATCTTTACGTGGCCTACCCGGGCTACTCGGATTACCGGCACATCCCGGTGGTCGGCAAGGGCACCACGTTCCAGTTGCAGGGCTCGCCCGACCGCTGGGGAATGATGTGCGAGGGTGATCTTGAGGAGGTCTTTCGTCGGCGTTCGCTGAGCTTCGGCATGATGAAGACCTACCTGGCGACAGTGATCAGCCTGTTGCTGCTGAGTACGCTGTTGCAGGCCTACAGCGGGTTGCCCGAGCCCATCCTGTATGGCCTGGATGTGCTGCTGCTGGTGCTTGGCGCCTGGATTTTCTCCGCGTTCGGGCCAAAGCGGCTGGCGCGACGGATGCAGGCGATGAGTGATGTGGTGAGGACCCTGGCCGAAGGCGAGGGCGACCTGTGTCAGCGCCTGACGGTCGAAGCGCGGCGGCGCGACGAGGTGGTCGATCTCGGACGCTGGCTCAACAGCTTCATCGACAGCCTGGACACCGTGGTCGGACGGGTGATCCAGGTGTCGCGGCATGTGCGCCAGGATAACGAACTGATGCTGGAGCGCAGCCGCGAGGCGGGCGATGCCACGCGCGAGGTCGGCGATTCGATCCACCGCCTGCTGTTGCTGGTCGAGCAGCAGTTGGGCGAGATCCAGCAGGCTGGCGCCACCGCCGAGGAGATGAAATTGGCCATGGAGCGGGTGGTCGAACACGCCCGTGAGCGTTTCGAGACGGTGCGCGAGAGTACCGAGTCGATCCGCAATGTGGTCGAGCGCTCGGCCGGCAGCGTGCAACTGCTCGACAGCCGCATGGGCGAGATCGGCAACATCGTGCGCCTGATTACCGACATCACCACCCAGACCAACCTGCTGGCGTTGAACGCGGCGATCGAGGCGGCGCGTGCAGGCGAGCACGGGCGTGGTTTCGCCGTGGTGGCGGGCGAGGTGCGCTCACTGGCCGAACGCACCGCCCATGCGGCCAAGGATATCCGTGACATGGTCGAGAGTCTGCAAAGCGAGACGCGTCAGGCAGTGTCCCTGATGGAGGGCGGCGTGGCCGATGTCGATGGCAGCCTGCGCCTGAGCGAGCAGGCGTCCTCGGAGAACCATGAACTGCACCAGGCGGTGGCGCGCATGTTCAGTGCCATCCAGCAACTCAACGAACGCAGCCTGCAATACGGGCAGACCGTCGGCGGTGTGGAAGTGGTGTCGGGGGAAATGGGGTCGACGCTGCAGGTGTTGCAGGGCAGTGCCGAGCGCGTGCGGCACACGGTCGGCAAGCTGCATTCGCTGGTCGGACGCTTTCGTGTCAGTGCGGGTGAGCGCAAGGCTGCCTGAGTCCGGTTATGCAAAATACGAGCACAACCGGTGAAAATTCCGGTATAGTGCGCGCCGGCTGAAATCCAGCCGGCGTTCAGGTACTGCAACAAAAACGAAGCGCGTGCTTCGGCTGCTGTCCGTCCGACGGACTATCCTTGACGATTCATCATCCATACGTTTTCGCAAACCCGCCGACCAGGCTGCCAGGGTGACCCACAAGGTCTTGCATGGCATGCGCAGCTTCGGAGCATGGGTCTTTGCGGAGCATCAGAGACAAGACCCATGACCCAGGAAATCGGCGGCTTTGCCGCACTCGGCCTTCATTCCGCTGTTCTGGCCGCCATCTCGGCTGTCGGCTACGAAGAGCCTTCCCCCATCCAGAGCCAGGCGATCCCGGTGATCCTCGGTGGCCACGACATGATCGGCCAGGCCCAGACCGGTACCGGCAAGACCGCCGCCTTCGCGCTGCCGCTGCTGTCGAAGATCGACCCGGCACGCCGTGAGCCGCAGGTGTTGGTGCTGGCACCGACCCGCGAGCTGGCGCTGCAGGTTGCCACGGCTTTCGAAGTCTATTCCAAGCAGATGCCAGGCGTTGGCGTCGTCGCCGTCTACGGTGGCGCTCCGATGGGGCCGCAGCTCAAGGCCATCCGCCAGGGTGCGCAGATCATCGTCGCCACGCCGGGCCGTCTGGTCGACCACCTGAGCCGCAATGCCGGCCTGCTGTCGACCATCGGTTTCCTGGTGCTCGACGAAGCCGACGAAATGCTCAAGCTGGGCTTCATGGACGATCTGGAAGTGATCTTCGAAGCCATGCCGGAAAGCCGCCAGAGCGTACTGTTTTCGGCCACGTTGCCGCATTCGATCCGCGCCATCGCCGAGAAGCACCTGCGCGAGCCACAGCACGTCAAGATCGCCGCCAAGACCCAGACCGTCGCCCGTATCGAGCAGGCGCACCTGATGGTGCATGCCGACCAGAAGATCCCGGCTGTCCTGCGTCTGCTGGAAGTCGAGGATTTCGACGCGCTGATCGCGTTCGTGCGCACCAAGCAGGCCACCCTCGACCTGGCCAGCGCTCTTGAAGCCAAAGGCTACAAGGCGGCGGCACTGAACGGCGACATCGCCCAGAACCAGCGTGAGCGCGTCATCGACTCGCTGAAGGACGGTCGCCTGGACATCGTGGTTGCCACCGACGTTGCCGCACGCGGCCTCGACGTGGCGCGTATCACCCACGTCTTCAACGTCGACATGCCTTACGATCCTGAATCCTACGTTCACCGCATCGGCCGTACCGGTCGTGCCGGTCGCGAAGGCCGTGCGCTGCTGCTGGTCACTCCGCGTGAGCGCCGCATGCTGCAGGTGATCGAGCGTGTGACCGGGCAAAAGGTGGCCGAAGCCCGTCTGCCCAATGCCCAGCAGGTGCTGGAAGCGCGCATTCGCAAGTTGACCAACAGCCTGGCGCCGCTGGTGGCCGAGGCCGAGGCGAGCCATGGCGAACTGCTCGACAAGCTGGTTGCCGAGATCGAGTGCAGCCCGCGCGCCCTGGCTGCCGCGCTGCTGCGCAAGGTCACCAATGGCCAGCCGCTGACCCTGGCCGAAGTGGAGAAGGAGCAGCCGCTGGTGCCGAGCAGCGCACCGCGTGAGCGCTCTGAGCGTCCCGAGCGCAGTGGTGATCGCGAGCGCCGCGCGCCGGTTCCCCTGGCCGAAGGCCGTGCGCGTTGCCGCACGCCGTTGGGCGCGCGTGACGGCATTGCCGCACGCAACCTGCTGGGTGCGATCCTCAATGAAGGTGGCCTGGCCCGCGAAGCGATCGGTCGCATCCAGGTGCGTGACAGCTTCAGCCTGGTGGAATTGCCCGAGGACGGTCTCGAGCGTCTGCTGACCAAGCTCAAGGACACCCGCGTTGCCGGCAAGCAGTTGAAGCTGCGCCGTTACCGCGAGGACTGAGGGGCTCTCTGTCTCCTGCGCCGTCACGCTGCATGCCTCCATGTTTCGTGACGGTGCCGCGATGCCGGTAGGGTGCGCTGTGCGCACCTGATCAGCACGGCTCTACGGATAGGGCCACTCCTTGAGCAGGCCACGAAAGACCGTGTCGATGATCACCGGCGCATCCACCACCGGGTCGAACAGGCTCGGGTCGCGTGTCCAGTCGGTCATCAGGCCGACGATCAGGGCGTGTATCGAAATCACGGCTTGACGTGGCGTAATGCCAGGGCGCAAGTAGGCTTCGGCGCGCTGCACCACCTGTTCGCTGAGCCTGATGAATTCGCTGATGAAGGCGTTGTGGCGTTCTTCCGCCTCGCGCAATTCCTCGGTGAATTCGCAGCGGTGCAGCAGGATGGTGAATATCCTGCATTTCTGCGGGTTCATCCCGATCGATTGCATGACCTCGATACACATGTCGCGCAAGGCCGTCAGCGGCTGGTGCGGATCGCAGTCCTGCATCCGCTCGGCCAGTTGCTCCGGTGGCAGGCGCACCTGATTGAGCATTTCGTTGACCAGATGCGCCTTGTTCTGGAAGTGCCAGTAGACTGCGCCTCGGGTCACGCCTGCGTCGCGGGCGATCTGGTCGAGACTGGTGTGGGCCACGCCTTTGTCGAGGAACAGTCGTTCGGCGGCTTCCAGGATGGCGATGCGGGTCTTCTCGGCTTCTTCTTTGGTTCTGCGCATGATCGGGTCGTTCTGCAAGTGGCGCCGGTTGGCATGGATGTCCGGCTATTTACAATCGGTGGTGTATGTAACAGCATCTGCCGGTCTTGTAAATCTCTCGCTCGCTGGCGCTTGCCGCTACGCGTCCAGCTTTCTTCTGCCCACGAGTGTCTTATGGTTTTTCGGATTCTCCTGATCCTGGGGGCCTTGAGTGCCTTTGGCCCCATGGCCGTCGATTTCTACCTGCCGGCCTTTCCGGCCCTGGCGCAAGGTTTCGCCACCGACATCGAGCATGTGCAACTGACCCTGGCGGTCTATTTCATCGGCCTGGCTGTCGGGCAGTTGCTCTATGGGCCGCTGGCGGACCGCTATGGGCGACGCGGGCCGCTGCTGGCCGGTATCACGCTGTTTACCCTGGCATCCTTTGCCTGTGCCTTCGCACCTACTCTGCAGTGGCTGATCGCGGCGCGTTTTGTCCAGGCACTTGGCGGTTGTGCGGGGATGGTGATATCGCGGGCAGTGGTGCGTGACCTCTGCGACCCGATTACCTCGGCGCGGGTCTTCTCGCAGCTCATGCTGGTCATGGGGCTGGCGCCGATCCTGGCGCCGCTGGGGGGCGGTCTGCTGCTGAATCTCTCGGGTTGGCCGGCGATTTTCTTCGTGCTGGGGCTGTTCGGTGCCGTCTGCCTGCTGGCGGTGAAGCTGTGGCTTCCGGAGACCCTGGATACACAGCAGCCCGTGGCGCCATTGCGCGGTGCGCTGGGCGAGTACCGGCGTCTGTTCCGTGACCTGCCTTTCATCGGCCACGCATTGACGGGCGGGCTGGCGATTGCCGGCATGTTCGCCTATATCGCCGGTTCGCCGTTCGTCTTCATCGAACTCTATGGTGTGCCGAGCGAGCACTACGGCTGGCTGTTCGGCCTCAACGCGCTGGGCTTCATTCTGTTCGCCCAGGTCAATGCCTGGCTGGTGGCACGCCGTGGGCCGGGCTACTGGGCCAGGCGGATCGTCTGGTTCTATTGCTTCTGTGGTTGCGTGCTGCTGGGCGTCGCCCTGGCACGACCAGAGCACCTGTGGCCGTTGTTGCTGCCTTTGTTCGGTGGCATGGGCTGCCTGGGGATTCTTCTGCCCAATACCTCTGCTTGCGCGATGGCTGGTCAGGGGCGCCATGCCGGCAGTGCTTCGGCACTGCTCGGCAGCCTGCAATTCGCCATCGCTGCCTGCGCCGCGAGCACAGTCGGTTTACTGCACGATGGCAGTGCGCTGCCGATGGCGCTGGTGATCTGGGGTTGCAGCCTGCTGGCACTCGGTATGTCGCGCTTGACGCTGCTGGCCGAGCGTCGAGCCGGGCATCCGTTGAGTTGATATGAGGCCGGGGGCTCGCCCACCGGCCTCATATTGGCGCGCTGTACAAACAGTGCCTGCGCATTGGCGATGCTGCAGTGAAAGCAGGCCCGGAATGCGCATTTACGGCACCTGAACTCCACTTTTGCCTGTCTTGCCTTGCTTGTGCGTGCAGCCCCTAGAGCTGGTAGCGCAGGGTCATGGCGACATTGCGCGGATCGCCGAAGGCGTTGGTGAAGTTGAGGTTGGAAATGGACTGGTAGTAGGTCTTGTCCAGGGCATTGTTGAGGTTCAACTGCAGGTCCAGGTTGCTGTTGATGCGGTAGTTGCCATGCAGGTTGAGCAAGGTATAGGCGCCCTGGCGGATCACCTGGCCTCGGTCCTCGCTGGTCATTCGGCTCTGGTGGTAGAGGCTGCCGCCGATGCGTACGGCGTCCAGTGCACCCGGCAGTCGATAGTCCGTGGAGAGTTTCAGCAAGCGTTTGGCGCGGCCATTGTAGTCGTCGCCATTGTTAGGGCCCGCGACGAATTGCGGGTCGTTGTAGGTGTAGCCCAGCGTGGCGTTCCAGCCCTGGGCCAGGCTGCCGGACAATTCGGCTTCGAAGCCCCGGTTCCGCACTTTCTCTCCGGCCCGGTAGCAGGTTTCGCTCGCTGTGACACCGCAGATATTGAGCCCGGCGATGGCCACCGGCAGGTGACTCTGGTCGACCTGGAACAGCGCCAGCGAGGTGTTCAGGCGGCCCTCGAAGAATTCGCTTTTCATGCCGATTTCATAGTTCTCGCCGGTGACTGCGTCGAGCAGGCTGCCACCCACGCCATAGGCACTTTGCGGACGGTAGATTTCCGTGTAGCTGGCGTACAGCGAATGCCGGGCATCGAGGTCGTAGACCAGACCGGCATAGGGAATGGCCTTGCCGTTCTCGCGTGCGCGGCTTTCGGCACCGCCTCGGTTGCCTTCATAGTCGAACCAGCTCAGGCGGCTGCCGAGTATCAGGCTGAGTGAGTCGTTCAGGGAGATGCGGGTGGCCGCCGACACGCCCTTCTCCTTGCGTACGTCGGTCACGTCGGAGGCGAAGAATGTCGTGGGCAATGTGTTCGGAAAGGGGAAGGTGCCGGGGTTGGTGACGTCGACCGATACCGGGTAGTTGCTCGCCTGGTTGCGCACGTTCCATTTGAAGGTGTCCTTGCGTGTGCTGGCCGACAGCATCAACTGGTGCTCCCTGCCCAGCCATTCGAAGGGACCGCTGCCATACAGGTCGAAGTTGCTCTGGCGGTCTTTGTAGGTGGTCTGGTTGATGCGCATGGGGAATATGTCGTCGCTGCTGCGCAGGAACCAGAACAGCGACCGCAGGTCCGCATCGGCGGCAACACGATTGAAGGCGGCGGTCAGTTTCCAGCCGTTGTCCAGGCTGTGGGTGATGTCGCCGAACAGGCTGTAGTTGGTCTTGTCCAGGTAGCCCCAGTCCGCTGCCAGCGAGGTCGAGCGGGAGAAATCGTAGAAGCTGCCATCGGCCCGTGTCGGCAGTCCCATGAAGCTGTAGCCGTTGGTGTTGTCCTTTTGTGCTGTGCCGCCGAGGGTCAGTACGGTGCGCTCGCCGAGGTCGAGCTCGCCGATCAGGTAGAGCAACTGGTTGTCCCGGGCCAGCTCGTCACGGAAGCTGCCGGAGGTGTTGTAGAAGGTCACTGCGCGGCCTCTGAGATTGCCGCCCTGGGTGAGTGGGCCGGAAACGTCCAGTTGCGTGCGGTAGTTGTCCCAGGAGCCTGCACCCAGTTCAGCGCCTACCTGGAGATCACGGGTCGGTCGCTTGCGGATCAGGTTGATGGCCGCCGATGGATTACCTGCCCCTTGCAGCAGGCCATTGGCGCCACGGACGAACTCCACACGGTCATAGATGGCCATGTTGTTGATCGACAGGGCGTCCATCGAGTAAGCGTTGCCGATGTAGGCGGGCATGCCGTCGAACTGCACTTCGGAGATCTCGAAGCCCCGGGCGTAGTAATAGGAGCGCTCCGTACCGTTCTTGCTGTAGCTGATGCCGGTGGCGCTCTGCGCCACGTCGTCCAGCGATTGCATGTTTTCGTCGTCCATCTTCTGGCGCGTGACCACGGTGATCGACTGGGGTGTCTCGCGCAGCGTCAGGCCAAGGCGGGCTGCGGTGTTGCTGGGGCCGGTGGCGGTGTAGCTGGAGCTGCCCTGGGTGGTACCTGTGGCATTCAGGCCGATTCCGCTGATACTGGTGGCGCCCAACTCCAGAGCCGAATCGTCCGCGTCTCGCTGGCTCAGCGTGTAGCTGCCATTGGCTTGCCGCATGGCTTGCAGGCCGCTCCCCTGTAGCAGGTAGAGCAGTGCCTGCGGAACGCCGTAGTCACCTTCCAGCCCGGCGCTATGCCTGCCTTGTGCCAGGCTGCTGGCACCGACCAGCAGGATGCCGGCCTGGCTGGAGAATTGAGTCAGTACCTGGCTCAAGGGGCCGGCGGGAATACTGTAGTGGCGGGTGGCCTGTTGCTGTGCGTTATCGGCCAAGGCCAGGGGGTGCCAGGCGGCCAAGGACAGTGCGCCGAAGTGCATGGCCAGGGCCATGGGGCGCAGGCCGAAGCCGAAGGCGGGGGAGCGGCGGGACATGGAAGTTCCTCTGTTGGTCAGTGTGAGAACCTGTCCACGATCTGCTACGCGTCGGCCCAGCTGCGTTAAAACAGGCTCGGCAAGCCGCTTGCGGCTAACGCACTTCAGTGCGGCCCCAAAGGGGCGAGCAAGGCGAGTCATACTCATTTACAATTCGTAAACTCCGCTTCCTCGCCTGTTTGATTCGCTAGCGCTCACCCTTCGGGCCAGCCTACGGCTGTTACTCCCGTTGGTTGTTGCGCCTTGCAGTGCTCTAGCTCGCGAGATCGTGAACAGGTTCTAAGAGGAAATGCGCTGGCGCTTCTCGAAGGCGCCATGGCGTTTCCCTACTGACTGAATCAAGCGAGAGGCGAAAAAGCGGAACCATCCTGGCGTAAAAAATT
Source organism: Pseudomonas sp. ABC1 (assembly GCF_013395055.1). Lineage (NCBI taxonomy): Bacteria > Pseudomonadati > Pseudomonadota > Gammaproteobacteria > Pseudomonadales > Pseudomonadaceae > Pseudomonas > Pseudomonas sp. ABC1. The sequence goes on along the minus strand of NZ_CP058349.1, from coordinate 860,020 downwards.
GCGCACCCGTATCAGTCTTCTCCGGCGACCGGTTGCAGGCTGCTCCACCAGGGCAACGGTTGGTGCAGGCGCAGGGGCAGGGCATCGACCAGCATGGCCAGGGCGGTGCGGCTGTCGTTCAGCGGGAAGCTGCCGAACACGCGCAAACCGGCGACCTCGTCGGCGACGCCAAGGTAGCCGTTGTGGAAAGGCCGTAGCTGCTCGATGACTTCGCGCAGGGGGATGTCACGAGCGACCAGCAGGCCCTGCGTCCACAGCTCGCGGGCGGGATCGGCCGGAGCGTTGTCGCCTGGGCCTCGGCTGTCGAAAAGCACTTGTCGTCCTGCTGGAATAACGGCCTTGGACGAGCCATCGAGTGGGCGGACTTCGACCGCTCCCTGGTAGACGCAAAGCCGCGTGTAATGGCCTTCCCGGCGTACGCTGAAGCGAGTGCCGAGGGCGCGTAGCCGGCCTTGGGGCGTGTCCACGACGAACGGGCGTAGTGGGTCGCTGGCCGTGTCGATGAGTATTTCGCCCCGCAGCAGGCGCAGGCGCCGCAGGTCGTGGCGCAGCTCCTGGTCGAAGGCGCTGGCGCTGTTCAGCCAGACCTGGCTGCCATCGGCCAGGCGCAGGCTGCGTATTTCCCCATTGCCGCTGCGCTGGTCGGCTCCCCAGCCTTGTGCGAAATCCGGCCAGTCGTCACGGTGCCAGCCCGCCAGACCAAGGGTGCCGACCCCGGTCAGGACGATGATCCCGCCGAGCACGCGGCGGCGACTGACGACCCGCTCGTTGGCGCGCCAGAGCGCATTGGCTGTATGCCGAGGGTCCGTGATGGCCTGCAATGGCTGAAAGCGTTGGCTGATGGCCTCGACATAGCTCCAGGCCTGGCGGTGTTCCGCACTGCGGGCCAGCCAGGCTTGCCAGTCGGCGTGCTGGTTTGCATCCGCCTGGCCAGCACGCAGCAATGCATACCATTCGGCTGCTTGTTCCATGGCCTGGCTGGAGGGCTCTTGATGGTGGTCCCGAGGTGTGTTCAAAACGGTTCCCGGTTGATCTCATCCAGGGTCTGGCGGGCATGCAGGCGCATGCAGGCAAGCATGGCCTGGGCGATGTACTTGCGCACCATGCGATCGGAAACACCGAGGGCTTGTGCGACCTCCCGGTCGGTCATCTGGCAGGCTTCTGCCAGCAGGAATGCACGTGCCGCCTTGGGGGGCAGGTCGAGCAGCATCCGGCCGATTTCATGCAGTGCTTCGATCACCATGGCCTGGCGTTCGGCAGAGGGGGCGAAGGCTTCGGGGCGTGCTGCCAGGGTGTCCAGCCAGGCCTGTTCGATCTCGCGTCGATGCCAGAGGTTGATGCACATGCCCTTGGCCATGCAGCGCAGGTAGGCGCGAGCTTCCAGTGGTGTGGAAAACCCCCGGGGTGCGGGTTTGCAGAGCAGGCGCAGAAAGGCGTCCTGAGCCAGGTCGGCGGCGTCGGCGGTGTTGCCAAGGCGCCTCAGCAGCCAGCCTTGCAGCCAGGCGTGGTGGTCGCCGTAGAGGGTTTCGACACTGGATTGCAAGGGGACTTCCGGAGCCTTTACGGGCTGGGCGAGATGATTGATGGCAAGTCGAATCAATTGCGTCTGATTCTCAGCCGTGAATCATAGGGGGCGGATAGTGCCTTTGCAATGTCGTGTCGCGGAGGGCGGAACGAGTGTGTTCGTGCAGCAGGAGGGCTGGATTCGACGGGTACTGCGGAGTGTTCCCACGGCAGGGTGTGGGCGAGACTGCCTGCCCGTGGATACGGTGCCGCGTTGCAGGCAGGTGGCGGGTCAGGCTTTTGCGGGGGCGACGAGGCGTTCGATGGTGGGCGCCAGGCGGCGTTTCAGTTCCGCTTCGATCTGTGGTGCAAATTCGTCGATGACATCCTGCAGGATCGACTGGGCGGCGGTACGCAACTCGTGATCGAGATGACGCTCCGCAAGGTCGCGGAAAGCCGTGCGTGCCGATGACGGTCGCGTTTCCTGTGGTGCGACATCCGGCTGGCTGTCATTCGCGGCGAGGGATGCCGCTGGGGTATCCAGGGGGCTTTCCACTGTGTGGGTGAGCAGTGGCGGCTCGATATGTTCGCCAAGCAGGGCGCGGATGGATTCCAAATCGTCGAGCAGGGCAGGAGCGGGGGAGGTCTTCGTGTGCATATGGGTTTTCAGTGTACTGCCGTCCATCAGAGGTCGAGTCGTTGTGGAGCATAGCCCCGTTGGCGGTAATGGCGGAAATTCTCGCGACAGCAGGCCAGCAGTTCGGGTTGCTGGTTGACGATCTCTATCACGCGACTGAACTGGTCGACATGGGGCGAGAGGGTCGTGCCGAGGTTGATCAACAGGCCCTGGGGATGCTCGGGTGTCTGTTCAAGCCCGATGGCGACCGGTGTCCGTGGGTTGTCCTGATGCAGGTCGTGGGGGATGAAGCGCTCGCTGCGAAAGCGCCACAGCAGGTCGTCCAGCGTCTCGCACTGCTGTTCGTCCTGGCAGCGGATAAAGACCGGCATGTCATGCTGCCAGCCTTTCAGCGCCAGTTTGCAGGCCGCGTGCAAACGGCCTGCCGGATCACTGTCCGGCAGTACGTAGAAGTCGATGCGGGTCATCTGCGCGACCTGCCAAGGCCTGTCGGCATGCTCAGCCCGCCCGGTCCAGCAGGTACTGGGTCAGCAGTGGAACCGGACGGCCGGTGGCACCCTTGTCCTTGCCGCCACTGATCCAGGCTGTCCCGGCGATGTCCAGGTGCGCCCAGGACAGGTTCTTGGTGAAGCGCGAGAGGAAGCAGGCGGCGGTGATGGTGCCGGCCTTCGGGCCGCCGATGTTGGCGATGTCGGCGAAGGGGCTGTCGAGTTGCTCCTGGTACTCGTCGAACAGTGGCAGTTGCCAGGCGCGGTCATAGGCCTGGTTGCCGGCTTGCAGCAGTTGCTGCACCAACTCGTCGTCGTTGCCCAGCAGGCCCGAGGTGTTGCTGCCCAGGGCGACGATGCAGGCGCCGGTCAGGGTGGCGATGTCGATCACCGCGCGCGGCTTGAAGCGTTCGGTGTAGGTCAGTGCGTCGCACAGCACCAGGCGCCCTTCGGCGTCGGTGTTGAGGATTTCGATGGTCTGGCCACTCATGCTGGTGACGATGTCGCCGGGGCGGGTGGCGCCGCCGCTAGGCATGTTCTCGGCACAGGCCAGCACGCCCACCACATTGATCGGCAGTTGCAGTTCGAGGATGGCGCGGAAGGTGCCGAAGACGCTGGCGGCGCCGCCCATGTCGTACTTCATTTCGTCCATGTTCAGCCCTGGCTTGAGGCTGATGCCGCCGGTGTCGAAGGTGATGCCCTTGCCGACCAGTGCGTAGGGGCGCTCGTTCTTCTTGCCGCCGTTGTACTGCAGGACGATCAGGCGCGGCGGTTGCTCGCTGCCCTGGGCCACGGCGAGGAAGGAGCCGGCACCGAGCTTGGCCAGTTTCTTCTCGTCGAGGATCTCGACCTTGAGGCTCTTGTACGCTTCGGCCAGTGCCTGCGCCTGCTCGGCCAGGTAGACCGGGTTGCAGACGTTGGGCGGCAGGTTGCCGAGGTCGCGGGTCAGTGCCATGCCGTTGGCGATCGCCTGGCCATGCTGGGCGGCGCGCTTCAGTTGAGCCTGGGCGTCACGTTCGCCGAGCAGGGTGATTCTCTTCAGGCTGCGGGCAGGGGCCTTGCTGCTCTTGAAGCGGTCGAAGACGTACTGGCCGTCCGCGAGGATCTCCACCACCTGGCGGGCGCTGGCATAGGCGTCCAGGCCGCTGACCTGTACATCCTGGAAGGCCAGTACGGCATCGGCGCCATTGAGGTTCTTCAGTGCGCCGACCAGGGCCGAGGCGATCTTGCGCCACTGGCGGATGTTGCGTTCGCTATCCTGGCCAGTGCCCAGCAGCAGTACGCGGTCGGCCTTGAGGCCGGCAAGGCCTTGCAACAGCAGGGTCTGGCCGGCCTTGCCGGTCAGGTCGCCACGGGCGAGGGCCGCCTTGAGGGCGCCGTTGGCGAGGCTGTCGATTTCCTGTGCGGTATTGCCTAGCACGCCACCTTCGGCGACGGGCAGGACCAGAATGTCGGTTTTCAGGGTTGTGGCTTTGGCGCTTTTGACGACGAATTCCATTGGCTGATGTGTCCCTGGTCGATTGGCTGCCGACGGGCGGGTCCGGTTCATTGCCGGGGCCGTGAGTCGGGCGGTGTGGCGGTATCCTACCGCTGCCGAGGGCCGATGCCCAGCCGCAGAGCGCCGGAAGCCATGAACGCAAACGCCCCGAACGAGTCGGGGCGTTTGTTTTCAGCTCATGACACCCTGGAGGGTGTCATGTCGTCCGGGTTATCAGACTTCGACGACCTGGATCTTGGCCTTCTCCGCGGACTCGCGGAACTCGGCGATCTGGTCGAAGGACAGGTAGCGATAGATGTCGGCAGCCATGCTGTCGATGTTCTTCGCGTATTCCATGTACTCCTCGACGGTCGGCAGCTTGCCGATGATCGAAGCGACGGCGGCCAGCTCGGCGGAAGCCAGGAACACGTTGGTCGCGTCACCCAGGCGGTTCGGGAAGTTACGGGTCGAGGTGGAGACCACGGTGGAGCCGGTCTGTACGCGAGCCTGGTTACCCATGCACAGCGAGCAGCCTGGCATTTCCATGCGCGCGCCAGCCTTGCCGTAGATGCCGTAGTAGCCTTCTTCGGTCAGCTGGTGGGCGTCCATCTTGGTTGGCGGAGCCAGCCACAGACGGGTCGGAATACCGCCCTTGACCTTCTCCAGCAGCTTGCCGGCAGCGCGGAAGTGGCCGATGTTGGTCATGCAGGAGCCGATGAAGACTTCGTCGATCTTCTGGCCCTGGACACTGGACAGCAGGCGGGCATCGTCCGGGTCGTTCGGCGCGCAGAGCACAGGCTCCTTGACGTCGGCCAGGTCGATCTCGATGACGGCGGCGTATTCGGCGTCCGCATCACCTTCCAGCAGTTGCGGGTTGGCGATCCAGGCTTCCATGGCGCGTGCACGACGCTCCAGGGTACGCGGGTCACCGTAGCCTTCGCTGATCATCCAGCGCAGCAGGGTGATGTTGGATTGCAGGTACTCGGCGATGGCTTTTTCCGGCAGCTTGATGGTGCAACCAGCAGCGGAGCGCTCGGCCGAGGCGTCGGACAGTTCGAAGGCTTGCTCGACGGTCAGGTCGTTGAGGCCTTCGATCTCCAGGACGCGACCGGAGAAGATGTTCTTCTTGCCTTTCTTCTCGACGGTCAGCAGGCCCTGCTGGATCGCGTAGTAGGGGATCGCATGGACCAGGTCGCGCAAGGTGATGCCGGGGTTCAGCTTGCCCTTGAAGCGAACCAGTACCGACTCCGGCATGTCCAGCGGCATGACGCCGGTGGCGGCGGCGAAGGCGACCAGGCCCGAACCGGCCGGGAAGGAGATGCCGATCGGGAAGCGGGTGTGGGAGTCACCACCGGTACCGACGGTGTCCGGCAGCAGCATGCGGTTCAGCCAGCTGTGGATGATGCCGTCGCCCGGACGCAGGGACACGCCGCCGCGGGTCATGATGAAGTCCGGCAGGGTGTGGTGGGTGTTGACGTCGATCGGCTTCGGATAGGCCGCGGTGTGGCAGAAGGACTGCATCACCAGGTCAGCGGAGAAGCCCAGGCACGCCAGGTCTTTCAGCTCGTCGCGGGTCATCGGGCCAGTGGTGTCCTGGGAACCGACGGTGGTCATCTTCGGCTCGCAGTAGGTGCCGGGACGTACGCCCTGGCCTTCCGGCAGACCGCAGGCGCGACCGACCATCTTCTGCGCCAGGCTGAAGCCCTTGCCGCTGTCGGCGGGGGCAACCGGCTTCTTGAACAGATCGGTTGGGCCGAGGCCCAGTTCGGCGCGGGCTTTCTCGGTCAGGCCACGGCCGACGATCAGCGGGATACGGCCGCCAGCGCGGACTTCGTCCAGCAGGACGTCGGTTTTCAACTCGAAGCTGGTGACCAGTTCGTCGCTGCCATGACGGCGTACTTCGCCTTTGTACGGGTAGACGTCGATGGCGTCGCCCATGGCCAGGTCGGTGCAGTCGAATTCGATCGGCAGGGCGCCGGCGTCTTCCATGGTGTTGTAGAAGATCGGGGCGATCTTGGTGCCGAAGCAGAAGCCGCCGCCGCGCTTGTTCGGTACGTTCGGGATGTCGTCGCCGAAGAACCACAGTACGGAGTTGGTGGCGGATTTACGCGAAGAACCGGTACCGACCACGTCACCGACGTAGGCGACAGGGAAGCCTTTGGCTTTCAGCGCTTCCATCTGCTTCAGCGGACCGACCGAGCCAGGTACTTCCGGCTCGATGCCGTCGCGGGCCATCTTCAGCATGGCCAGGGCGTGCAGCGGGATGTCCGGGCGCGACCAGGCATCAGGTGCTGGCGACAGGTCATCGGTGTTGGTTTCGCCGGTCACCTTGAACACGGTCAGGGTGATTTTCTCGGCAACGGCCGGACGGTTCTGGAACCATTCGCCCTCGGCCCAGGATTGCAGTACGCCCTTGGCGACCGCGTTACCGGCCTTGGCGCGCTCTGCGACATCGTGGAACGCGTCGAACATCAGCAGGGTGTGCTTCAATTGCTCGCCTGCGACTTCGGCCAGTTCGGCGTTGTCCAGCAGTTCGACCAGGGTGGCGATGTTGTAGCCGCCCTGCATGGTGCCGAGCAGTTCGACAGCGTGCTTCTTGTCGATCAGCGGGGAGGTCGCTTCGCCCTTGGCGATGGCGGACAGGAGGCCGGCCTTGACGTAGGCGGCTTCGTCCACGCCTGGCGGCACGCGGTTGGTGAGCAGGTCGAGCAGGAAGGCTTCTTCGCCCGCTGGAGGATTCTTCAGCAGCTCGACCAGGCCTGCGGTTTGTTCGGCGTTCAGCGGCTGGGGCACGATACCCTGAGCGGCACGCTCTTCTACGTGTTTGCGATAGGCTTCAAGCACAGTTTTTACCCTCATCATTGGTCCCATGGTGTAACGGGACGCTCATCCGGAAGCTGCTTTCAAAGTTTTACGCCGGGTCGATGAGAGCGGGTGGCGGAGGAGGGAGCGCGCACCCGGCTCTGGACCGGTTCAACTGTGCCGTGACGCTTTGAAAACAGCTTCGCAAGGATAGTGGTGCCGAAAACGGCGTGCCGATTCTACTGGATCGGGACCATAAAGTTAAGCCGCAACGCGCTCGGCCAGGCTTTGTACCGTCTGTCGGGAATCGCTGCCTGGGCTGCGCGGCACCTGGCTTGCACTACTTTCGACAGGCGTCGGGTGACCCTGCTAGGACAAAAGTCTAAGATGCCGTCATCGCTCATTTCGGCCATTTGCTCCCCATGTCTTCCTCGCGTATCAAAACCCCTTGTGTCGGTCTCTGCTCTACGGTCTATGGCGATCAGGTCTGCCGCGGCTGCAAGCGTTTCCATCATGAGGTGGTGAACTGGAACGGCTACGACGAGGAGCAGAAGCGTTCGGTCTGTCGCCGGCTGGAGGTGCTGCTGGTGCAGGTGATGATGGCCAAGCTGGAAGTGTTCGACAGCGCCCTGCTGCGCAGCCAGCTGGAAAGCCGCAGCGTACGTTTCGTGCCGGAGCAGTCGCCTTATTGCTGGGCTTATCAGTTGATTGCCCGTGGTGCGCGACTGATCCAGCAGACCGAGGCCTACGGCGTGGCCCTTTTGCCCGAGTTCCGAGGCTGGGAATTGCCTCGCCTGCGCGATGCCATCGACCGGGAGTTCTTCCTGCTGTCGGAGGCGCATTATGAGCGCTATATCGCACCGGGTTTCCTCCGCGAAGTGTTGGCCGGGCGCTAAGCGGAGCGCCCGGCGCGGGCCTCAGCGCTGGGCGACCAGTTCTTCCAGGTGCTCGATGATGTCGTCGGGCTTCAGCACCAGCACGTCGCTTTCCAGCGCATCCAGCACCACTTCGGCGGTATTGCCCATCAGTACGCCGGAGAAACCGGTGCGCGCCACGGTGCCGAGTACCGTGACCACGGCCTGCAATCGATTGCAGGTGTAGGGAATAAGGGCGTCGGCCGGGCCTTCCTCGATATGCAGGTGGTCGTCCTCGATGTCGAATTCGCTCTGGAACTGCTGGCAGGCGGCGCGGTAGCGCGCCTCGATGGTTTCCTTCAATTGGAAGGCCGGGTCGGCGGCGGCCAGCATCGCCGACGGGTGCGCGCTGATCACGTGCAACTGGCCGCCTGCCAGTGCAGCGATGTCGTAGCCATGGTCGACGATGCTGCTGTGCAGGGTGCGGTGTTCGTTGTCGGCATTGCCGACGTCCACCGCCGCGAGGATATTGCCACCGGTCCAGGGGCGGTCGGTCTTGACCATCAGCACCGGGCAGGGGCAATAGCGCAGCAGCTTCCAGTCATCGGGAGTGAGCAGGGCGCGTTTGAGGATGTTGTCCGGGACGTGTTGCTTGACCACCAGCCCGCAGCCTTCCGCCTGCTGGGCGTTGATGATGGTCTGGTGCACGCTGCCGTCCCAGGCCTGCTGGGTCGAGACGCTATGGCCTTCCTGCTCCAGGCTTTCGCGCAATGTGTCCAGGTAGGCGGCCTGTTCCGGGCGGGTGTCGCACAGCAGTAGATGCAGGTGCGACTGGCTGACACTGGAAATCAGATGGGCTCGCTTGAGTGCGAGGGCTTCCGGCAGGGTAGGGTCGACTACCACGAGGATGCAGCGAATGGCTTGCATGATCGGCTCCGTTTCCAGGTTGGGTGTATCCACTATAGGCAACTGCGAGGCGGTTTGGATGATACAGGTCAGTCCGATGCTGTTTTGCGGGCTCGCCGTCTGGCCTGGCGGCGCAGATCGCGTCAGGCGATTTTTGTCCGTGCGCCTCCCAAGGCTCTCCGTATAATGCCGCCCCCTGACGTTTCCGAGGACGGTTGCCGTGTTGCCTGAAATCCATGAGTTCCTGGGGTGCCGTACGCCCGATGCCTGGGTGCGGGCGGCGCTGGCCGAGCAGGATGTGATGCTGATCGATCACAAGAACTGCGAGTTCAAGGCGGCCTCCACGGCCCTGAGCCTGATCGCCCGCTATAACCAGCACCTCGACCTGGTGAACTATATGTCACGCCTGGCGCGGGAAGAGTTGGTTCACCACGAACAGGTCCTGCGCCTGATGAAGCGGCGCAAGATCGCCATGCGACCGATTTCGGCCAGCCGCTATGCCTCGGGCCTGCGCAAGGTCGTGCGCAACCATGAGCCCTGCAAACTGGTGGATACCCTGGTGGTCGGTGCCTTTATCGAGGCGCGCTCCTGCGAGCGTTTCGAGGCGCTGGTACCGCATCTGGACGAAGAACTGGGCAAGTTCTACTTCGGGCTGTTGCAGTCCGAGGCGCGGCATTTCCAGAACTACCTGCGCTTCGCCTATCAGTATGGCGAGGCCGACGATGTCGAGCAGGTGATCGAGCGTGTCCGTGCAGCGGAGCGTGAGCTGATCGAAAGCCCGGACAGCGAGTTCCGCTTCCACAGTGGCGTGCCGGTGCTCACGGGCGAGCAGCCCGTTTCCGTCGAAATACCGGCTTGATGCCCTGAAGCCGTTCAGGAGTCGAGCGGGAAAGACGCCTGTTGCAAGCCGTGTTCGTCCACCTGCAGGGCCCAGCCGCTACGGTCCCAGTCTCCGAGAACGATGCGTCGGGCGCTTTGGCCGCCGACCTGCAAGGTATGGTCGGCGGGGCGATGGGTATGGCCGTGGACCAGGGTGCGGACGCGGTGGCGACTCATCAGGCGCACCACTTCCTGAGGCGTGACGTCGACGATGTCGCTGGCTTTCATGCGGGTCTGCTCCCTGCTTTTGGCGCGCAGTTTGCGCCCCAGTTTCTGCCGTGTGCGCAGCGGCAGGTTGCGCAGGATCAACAGGCTCAGCGGGTTGCGCAGCCAGCGGCGCAGGCGCATATAGGCCAGGTCGCGGGTGCAGAGTGCGTCGCCATGGCTCAGCAGGACCGGTTCGCCCGCCAGTTCGACCAGGCAGGGATCGGGCAGCAGGCGACAACCCGCCTCGCGGCAGAATGCCTTGCCGATCAGGAAGTCCCGGTTGCCGTGCATCAGGAATACCTGGGTGCCGCGTTGCGCGAGTGCGCGTAGCTGGCTGGCGATGTAGTGATGGAACTCACTCATGGCGTCGTCGCCGATCCAGGCCTCGAAGAAGTCGCCGAGGATGTAGAGCGCTGAAGCCTGGCTGGCCCGATGCTCCAGAAATCGGACGAACGCCCGGGTGATGTCCGGGCGTTCTTCTTCCAGGTGCAGATCGGAGATCAGCAGGATCATTCGATGATTTCGGCTTTCTCGATGATCACGTCTTCGACCGGAACGTCCTGGTGGCCGGACTTCATGGTGGTCGGCACGTTCTTGATGCTCTCCAGTACTTCCAGGCCTTCGGTCACTTCACCGAATACGGCATAGCCCCAGCCCTGGGTGGTGGGGGCGCTGTGGTCGAGGAAGTCGTTGTCCTTGACGTTGATGAAGAACTGCGCAGAGGCGGAGTGCGGGTCCATGGTACGGGCCATGGCGAGGGTGCCGGTCTTGTTGGAGAGGCCGTTGTTGGCTTCGTTCTTGATTGGCGCGCGGGTGGTTTTCTGCTTCATGCCCGGCTCGAAACCGCCGCCCTGGATCATGAAGTTGCCGATTACGCGGTGGAAGATAGTGCCGTCGTAGTGGCCGCTCTTCACGTATTCCTTGAAGTTGGCCACGGTTTCCGGGGCCTTGTCGGCGAACAGCTTGATGGTGATGTCGCCGTGGTTGGTGTGCAGTTTGATCATCTGGGGGTCCGTAGTCTGTGGGGCCTGCCGTCGCCCGTGTGCGAGACTGTGGGGCGCCGGCCTGTCGTTTGCTCTGTCAGGGGGTTGACGGGTTCGCTATCATAAGCCCTTTATTCTGACCGGCCTACCTTGAACGTCTCCAGGCCGTATATCCGCAGACCATTAAGGACATCATGAGCAAGCCAGAGATCACCGCCGCCACGAATTTCCTCCGCGCCATCGTCCAGGCCGACCTGGATGCCGGCAAGCATCAGAAGATCGTCACGCGTTTCCCGCCGGAGCCCAATGGCTACCTGCATATCGGTCATGCCAAGTCGATCTGTCTGAACTTCGGCCTGGCCGAGGAGTTCGGTGGTCAGTGCAATCTGCGCTTCGATGACACCAACCCGGCCAAGGAAGACCAGGAATACATCGACGCAATCAAGGCGGACGTCGAGTGGCTGGGCTTCAAGTGGGCAGGCGAGGAGCACTACGCCTCCGATTATTTCGATCAACTGCACGCCTGGGCGATCCAGTTGATCGAGGCGGGCAAGGCCTATGTCTGTGACCTGACGCCGGAGCAGGCGCGCGAATACCGTGGCAGCCTGACCGAGCCGGGGCGCAACAGTCCGTTCCGCGAGCGTTCCGTCGAGGAAAACCTCAACCTGTTCGCCCGTATGAAGGCGGGTGAGTTCCCCGATGGCGCACGGGCGCTGCGGGCGAAGATCGACATGGCTTCGCCGAACATGAACCTGCGCGACCCGATTCTCTACCGCATCCGCCATGCCCATCACCACCAGACGGGTGACAAATGGTGCATCTACCCGAGCTATGACTTCACCCATGGCCAGTCGGATGCGATCGAAGGCATCACGCATTCCATCTGTACCCTGGAGTTCGAGGATCACCGTCCGCTCTACGAATGGTTCCTGGACAACCTGTCGGTGCCGGCCAAGCCGCGCCAGTACGAATTCGCCCGCCTGAACCTGAACTACACCGTCACCAGCAAGCGCAAGCTCAAGCAACTGGTGGACGAGCAGCACGTCAACGGTTGGGACGACCCACGCATGTCGACGCTGAGCGGCTTCCGCCGCCGTGGCTATACGCCGGCCTCGATCCGCACCTTCTGCGACATGATCGGTGTCAACCGCGCCGGTGGCGTGGTGGACGTCGGCATGCTGGAGTTCGCCATCCGTGACGACCTGGACGCCAATGCCGCCCGCGCCATGTGCGTGCTCAAGCCGCTCAAGGTGGTGATCACCAATTACCCCGAGGGGCAGGTCGAGCAACTGCAACTGCCGCGCCATCCCAAGCAGGACATGGGCGTGCGTGTGCTGCCGTTCTCCCGCGAGATCTATATCGACGCCAGCGATTTCGAGGAAAACCCGCCGGCTGGCTACAAGCGCCTGATCCCGGGCGGCGAAGTCCGCCTGCGCGGCAGCTACGTGATCCGGGCCGACGAAGCGGTGAAAGATGCCGCCGGCAATGTCGTCGAACTGCGCTGCAGCTACGACGAAAACACCCTGGGCAAGAACCCCGAGGGGCGCAAGGTCAAGGGTGTCATCCACTGGGTGCCGCTGGCCGAAAGCGTCGAGTGCGAAGTGCGCCTGTACGACCGCCTGTTCAAGTCGGCCAACCCGGACAAGACCGAAGACGGCGGCAGCTTCCTCGACAATATCAACCCGGACTCGCTGCTTGTTCTCAAGGGCTGCCGCGCCGAGCCGTCGCTGGCGAGTGCCACGGCGCAGGAGCGTTTCCAGTTCGAGCGCGAGGGGTATTTCTGTGCGGATTCCCGCGACAGCAGGCCGGACGCGCTGGTCTTCAACCGCACCGTGACCCTGCGCGACTCCTGGGGAGGGCAGTGATGGCCCTGTCGATCTACAACACCCTGAGCAAGGCCAAGGAACCCTTCCAGCCGCTGGTCGGCAACCAGGCGCGGCTGTATGTCTGCGGCATGACCGTCTATGACTTCTGCCATATCGGTCATGCGCGGGTAATGGTGGCCTTCGACGTGGTGACACGCTGGCTGCGCACGCGCGGCTACGACGTGACCTATGTGCGCAATATCACCGACATCGACGACAAGATCATCCGCCGCGCCAATGAGAACGGCGAGCCGTTCGAGGCGCTGGTCGAGCGCATGATCGCCGCCATGCACGAGGACGAGGCGCGCCTGAACGTGTTGCGCCCGGACATCGAGCCACGCGCCACCGGGCATATCGACGGCATGCAGGCGATGATCCAGACGCTGATCGACAAGGGCTTCGCCTATGCCGCCGGCAATGGCGATGTCTATTACCGGGTCGGCAAGTTCGCCGGCTACGGCAAGCTGTCGCGGCGCAAGATCGAAGACCTGCGCATCGGTGCGCGGGTCGAGGTGGACGAAGCCAAGGACGATCCGCTGGACTTCGCCCTGTGGAAGGGCGCCAAGCCTGGCGAGCCGAGCTGGGCGTCGCCCTGGGGCGACGGGCGTCCGGGCTGGCACATCGAGTGTTCGGTGATGTCGACCTGCTGCCTGGGCGATACTTTCGATATCCATGGCGGCGGCCCCGACCTGGTGTTCCCGCACCACGAGAACGAGATTGCGCAGAGCGAGGCGGCCACCGGCAAACCCTATGCCAACGCCTGGATGCATGCCGGCGCGGTGCGCGTGGATGGCGAGAAGATGTCCAAGAGCCTGGGCAACTTCTTCACCATTCGCGAAGTACTGGAGAAGTATCACCCGGAGGTGGTGCGCTACCTGCTGGTGTCCAGTCACTACCGCAGCCCGATCAACTATTCGGAAGACAGTCTGCGTGAGGCCCGTGGTGCGCTGGAGCGCTTCTACCAGGCCTTGCGTGGCCTGCCGCAAGCCTCGGTGAGCGGTGGCGAAGCCTATGCCGAGCGCTTTGCCGCCGCCATGGACGATGACTTCAATACTCCGGAAGCCTGTGCCGTGCTGTTCGAACTGGCGCGAGAAATCAACCGCCTGCGCGATAGCGATCCGGCAGCCGCTGCTGGGCTGGCGGCACGTTTGAAGGCTTTGGCCGAGGTGTTGGGCGTGTTGCAACTGGATGCCGATGCCTTCCTGCAAGGGCAGGGTGTGGGCAAGGTGGATGCGCAGCAGGTCGAGGCGCTGATCGCCGCGCGTCTGCAGGCTCGTGCCGAGAAGAACTGGGCCGAGTCGGATCGCATCCGTGATGAGCTGGCCGGGTTGGGCGTGGTGCTCGAAGATGGCAAGGGCGGGACGACCTGGCGTTTTGCCGACTGAAGCGTGCAAGACGTGAAAGTCATATGAAAACGGCGCCTGCGGGCGCCGTTTTCATAAGCATCGGTTTTTGAATGATTGTTCTGTTTGGAATAAACAAATAATTTCTTATTCCTTAACATGCTGTCTTCGCCGCTCTAGACTGGCGCCCATTCCAGTTCCGAGAGGTGTGCCCCATGCACAGCCAGAGCATTCGTTACCTGATCCTGCCGGGATGGCAAGGCTCCCCTGATGAGCACTGGCAGAGCCATTGGCAGCGCTGCCTGCCGAATGCTTCGCGGGTGGAGCAGCTGGATTGGGACCTGCCTGATACCGAGAGCTGGGTGGCGTCGCTGGATGCCTGTGTGCGCAGCGAAAATACGCCAGTGATCCTGATCGCCCACAGCCTGGGCTGCGTGACCGTGGCGCGCTGGGCGGCACGGGCCGGCAGCGATCTGCTGGCCAGGGTGCGTGGCGCCTTGCTGGTGGCGCCGGCCGATGTGGAGCGTCTGGCCTGCCCACCTGCGTTGCAGGGGTTCGCCCCTATTCCGCAGCAGACACTGCCGTTTCCCTGCCACCTGGTGGGTTCCGACAACGACTCGGCGGCGAGCGCCGCGCGGGCACTGGAACTGGCGAGGCACTGGGGCGCCGAAGCGTCGATCCTGACGGGTGCCGGGCATATCAACGTCAAGTCCGGGCATCACCGCTGGGAGCAGGGTTTCGTCTATCTCTACCGTTTGCAGCAGCGCATCGAACAACTGGCAAGACGCCGGGCCTGATCGTTGTACCCGTTATCATCGAGCCTGTTGGCTCATCCGCAGGAGAGCACAATGAGTCGCCCCGCAGTACCCCAGCAACCCCTGCTGACCTTCCCTGATGCGGAGCGCAGCCCGCTGAGCATCCGGGCCAAGGCACTGGTCTTCGTCGATCCTCGTTCGCGCCAGTTGCGCACCGAGGTCGAGCGCCTGGCGGTGCGTCCGGCACCGGTGTTGATCCTGGGGGAGACCGGCAGTGGCAAGGAGCTGCTGGCGCGTCATATCCACAATGCCAGCGAGCGCTCCGGTCTGTTCGTGGCACTGAGTTGCAGCGGCCTCGGCGCGCGTACTGCCCAGGCCGAGCTGTTCGGTTATGTCACGGCCAGCCACGAAAGCACGGCGACAGGGCGCGCGGGCTGGTTCGGTTCGGCCAATGGCGGCACGCTCTATCTCGATGAAATCGGCGACTTGTCGCTGAGCCTGCAGGAGCAATTGCTGCAGGCGCTGGAAACCGGCGAAGTGCTCCGGGTTGGCGCCAACCGGGCCACGCCGGTGGACGTGCGGGTGGTGGCAGCAACCAGTATCGACCTGGCCCAGGCCGTTGCGGCTGGCAAGTTCAGCGAGCGGCTCTACCAGTACCTGGGCGATGGCCTGCTGAGCCTGCCACCGTTGCGCGAGCGGGTGGGGGATATCCTGCCGATGGCCGAGTACTTCCTGGGCATCCATGCGCAGCGCCTGGGGCTGGCGTTTCCCATCATCGGCGAAGCGGCGCAACACACGCTGGAAGCCTATGCCTGGCCGGGCAATACCCGGGAGCTGGAGAACATCATCCACTTCGCGCTGCTGGTCAGTCCGGGTGACGAGATCGAGCCGAAGCACCTCAACCTGCCGGGTATCGGCGACCCCCTGGCATCGCTGGAAAGCGGTTTCCGCCAGGCGCTGGCATCGAGTGACGCCACGCAGCGCGAGCGACTGGGCCAGTGGCTGCGCGAGGCTTTGCAACGCTTCGAGGATTGATACGGGGCCGCGGACTTCGGCCAGGGCAGGCTTCCCGCCTGGCTTGAGCAAACAAAGCGCTCCAGAGGCGCGCTTTGTTGCAAGGGTGTCGACTCAGTTAGGCGCTAGCAGTGAGCGGAAGCGTGAATCGCTGCGTTCTGGGTCCAGGGTATACAACTGCTTTTTCTTGTCGACCCAGGTGTAGAGCGCGTACTCCCTGTCACTGTCACCACAGTGCTTGCCCAGGCCATACACTGACAGATGGCTGCTTGGGGTATTGCCGTACGTGTAGAACATCGAGCAGGTGCGGTTACGTTCTCTATCGCGCCAGGTGTAGTGATGGACGGCTTGCCTGCCGATATACAAGGCATTGGCATCAATCGTCAGGTTGCCACGAGCCAGGCGCTCGAACAGGAAATTCATGGCCTCGATCTCGAAGCCGTCATGGTTGAATTGGTCAAGGTTGCCGACCAGCGTGATGGCGGGATTCAAAGTGGGCATATCTAGCCTCTCTCTACTGTGATGGATTGCCAAATTGGCAAGTCCATCTCAGCGCCATGCCACTGCCCACAACAGCAGGAAATAGTTCCGCGACAGCATCCGGGGCAAGATTTCCTGCTGATGCCAACTGTAATACCTTAGGCAATGTACCTATTCGACTACCTAAGGAGCTTGATCATGTCGATGCGCAACCTTTCTTTCCTGCTGATCCTGGCCACAGGCATGTGCCATGCCATGAGCACGGAAAATCTGTCTGATAAAACCCTCAAGGCCTATGGCCAAACGCTTTCCAGTGTCGCGGGCAGCAGCCAGTGGCAGCAGCTATGGCAGCGCACCCGAGCAGCAGGCCACTTCCAGCAGGAAGGCCCGCAAGCGCGCTTTACGGTGCCGATGAAAGATATTCCGGACCTGGTCAGCAGCACCTTGCGTAATGCCCATGATGCTCAATCCGATAGGGGCACACAGGTGATCTATCGAAAAGATTTCGTCCCGCAAGTCGTTGGGGTCGAAGGCGTGAATAACCTCACGGCAGTCTGCGTGCGCGTCGACTGGCGCAGCCTGCCTGAAGGGACGGCTACTGGCGACTTTGCGCAGATGGGCAACGTCAGCCTGCTGCTTGCAAGGCCTTGCCAGTAGCATTGGATTCATCACATCGCAAACTGCCCAGCCGTCAGGCTGGGCAGTCAACACACTACGCCATGGCTTTGCTCAGCAAGGCCGCCTCCTGACGCCTGCGGTTGGTATAGCGATCGCCAAAACTCAGCAAATTGGCATGGGCAGCGACCCAGTCATGCTTCACGATCTGCTGCCAGAAGTTCGGCGTACGCGAGGCAAGGTCACCGTACTGAAACGCCACCGATGCGATGACGGTCTGCATCGGCGCCGGCAACCGGGAAAAATCGCCGCCACCTGACTTCGCATAGTTGCCTGCCAGGCGATTGATGAACGGTTCCTTGAATGCCTCATCAATCTGCTCCGCTTCAGCAGCAGAAACGATCAGCGGCAGCTTGGCCAACTGCGCTACGGCTGTCTGACCGATCATTCCCAGGTAAGGGGAGAGGCGTTCGCACAACGCATCAGGCAATGACATTGCCTGCAGATCAGCCAGCTTGCGCTGGCCCAGATCGAACCCTGTGCCGATGGTCACACCACTGCGACTGCTACCCGCGTCCGGGACATAGCCTCGCGTGGCAGAGCCACCCTCCAGCTTGGCGATAAAACTGAAATCAATCGAATAACGGGACATGTGCAATCCTCCATGGATGGGGATTGGCAGTCGACCATCCTTGGAGAATGCACATCAGCTTGAAGCATTTCCCCTCTATTCAAGGGGATGATTTCCTGCTGAAAAAACACTCTGCGCTGTCCCTAGCATCCTTGGCAGTCCACGAGACAACAAGGAGGCCCTTCCATGGACGAAGATGACCTGCGGCAGGTCGACATCAGGCTGCTGCCACACTCATTGCAAGAGCTCATCGCCTGTATAGGCCTGGAAAACGCATATCGCCTGACGTGCGTATTCGGTGGCCGCCCCAAATACATCCCGAAACACCCCGCCCGTTCTTCACTGGCCGAGCTTTTACCTGCACCGGCACTGGATGCCCTGATCGAGCGTTACGCCGGTATCGCCATTGAAATCCCCAAGGCCGATCACTTCTGCCGGCAGATCCGTAACTTGAAGATCGTCCAGCAAAGCTCGGATGGTCTATCGCGCAGCGCCCTGGCAGATAAATACGGTTTGAGCCTGCGCCAGATCGGCAACATCCGTCGGCAGGACCATGAGACTCCTGGGTAAGAGTTCCTGCTGAATCCCCGCAGCAAGTCCCCATAGCCTGAGATTGCGCATTTCGCGCATACGATAAGGAGATTGACCATGCCCCAGATTGATACCGGCCTGATCGGGTCTGTCATCAACGCTTTGCCGCTTGACCGCATGATTTCAGGGCCGTTGCAGGCCATGATCTCGGCCCAGGTACAGGCGAGCAAAGCCTATGCCGACTTCCTGATGGCTGTCTGCATCAAGGATGGCAAAGCGGTGTCCGTTCAATTCGACTACGACGAGACCCTGGTCGACGAGAGCGGCGTCTACAAAGGTACCGTCACCAAGAAAATGCGGATACCACTGCTGGCCGCCATCAGCCATCCCAACATCACCATCGAAGAAGGCTCGATCGATTTCGAGCTGACCATCAGCCAGCAAGCCGAGGACACCAGTGAAACCGCTGGCGAGGGCAGTTTCGAAGCCAAGCTTGGTTGGGGGCCGTTCAGCGTTACGGTGAAAGGTTCGGTCAGCCACAAGTCGACCCAAACGCGCAAAACCGACACCCGCGCACGCTATGCCATCAGTACCAAGATCGCGCGTCAGGACCCGCCCGAGGCGTTGATGCGCGTGATCGACTTCCTCACCGATGCGGCCACCAAACCGGTGCTGCTACCTGACGCGACAGCCACCGCAGCGACTGATCCGCTACCCACCGATGCGATTCTCGAAGCACCGCAATCGGCGTCAGCCCAGGGCGCCAACACGTAGTAACCACCACAGGCCTCGCTTCGGCGGGGCCTGTTCCTTTCCAAATCCGTGAGCAAGGAGTGCACCCATGGCACTGTTTTCCAGAAAGAAAGAACCCATGAGCGCCAGCGACCTGAGCCACATCACCCGTGGCCTGCACCAAGCTGCAGCGGCAACGCACAACCTCGTCGCCCAGCAGTACATCAAGTTGTTCGATCAGTTCTTTGACTACAACCCGGATGACCTGGGAACGCCCATGAAGGCCAAGATGGTTGAGGTCGGCCTGGATGAGCAACACACCATGCACATTCCGTTGATCGCCCTGGTTGCACCGCGTGGCCTGGGCCTGGAAAGCATGAAGGTCGATCTCTCCGTGAAGATGCACGGCACCGAGCTCGAAAAGGCTACCCACGCCCTGGAAAATGGGGCACTGCAGAGTGAGCGTTTCTTTGTCACCTTTGGCAGTGAGAAACGCCAGGGACAAGAGCGCGACCCGGATGAAATAACCATCAGCATGGAGTTCAAGGCTTGTGAACCTCCGGAAGCGATACACCGGCTCATCGAGGAATACACGAACCTGATCAGCCCGATCCGCATGGCCAGTGCCGCTCCCGCCGTGGTCGACAGTGGGCCTTCCGCAGCACCAACAGTCCTCTGAGTCACCGTGCGCAACCTCTGCACCGTCAACGGGCTCCTAGGCGTTCCTCCCGATTCACCATCCGCGTGCAGGCAAAACAGTGCCGTAACTATTGGCTACGGCACTCCGGCTTCAATCAGAACCCACCGTCATGTTGCGATCACCGCTGCTGGCACTGATGCGCCAACGCTGGCCAAGGGCATAAAGCACACCCAGGCCGCCGAAGAACGTCATGAACACGCCTCCAGACAACAATACCCAGAGGTCACCGGTCGCTTCTGGGTCGGTCACCGCTTCATGAATGATCCATAACCCCATCAATGACAGGCACAAGCCCACTCCGACACCCAGTACCGTGCGCAAGCGAACGATGCGCTGCTCCTGGTGTTTCTGGATCAACGTCAGCAGCGACTCGATATCCCCCGCTTCTACGCCAGTATTGGCGTCGTCAACCAAATCAACCGCCCCGAAGACCAGGCGCATACGGATGGCTTTATCCAGCCACCCCAGCTCGCTGGTATGAATAATGATCGCTCTGTTCATGATTAACGCCCTTGCCAAGTATGGAAACCCAGCCTAGGCGGCACGACTGACTGCGCTCAGCAGGAGCGGTTTCCCTGGCAAGTAATCGTGGTCAGATTTCAGTGGGCATCAGCCGGGCGGGTAGTCGGCCAGCGCTTGGCGTGCCGCATCGCGTAGCGCTTCCTGCCGCTCCATCGACTTGTCGCTGCTGCGGGCCTCGGCCTGGTTGCTCCAGACGCTCTGTCCGCTATGGGCATCAAGCAGTTCCAGGTAGATCACCAGTACGTTTTCTTCATAGTTGCGCGCCACGGGGGCGCGTCCCCAGGCGCCGTAGTCCCGGTCGTAGCGGCCCTGGCCGTAATAGGTGCCGTAGTCGTCATAGACCTGGCGCACGCGCTTTTCCTGGCGGACGCTGGCTTTCAGCTTCAGATCGGGCTGTGCCTGCTCGCCCGAGGGGCGCAGGCCGTGTTGCTCCAGGGCGTCGGCGATGATCGCCTGGATTTCCTCGCTGCTAAGGGAGGCGGTGGCCGCGGGACGCACCTGCCAGCTCCAGCTGCGGTAGCTGGAGAAGCTCAGCGGAGCGGCCGGGTAGGGGCCGTCGATCCTCTGGATGCCTTGGGGTTCGGCCGGCAGCGGGGCGCTCTGTGCCTGGTACGGGTTGTTGCTCTGGCAGGCCGTGAGCAGAGCCGCGCAGGCCAGGAGGCCGAGGCTGCGCTGTTTCGACGACAGGTGGGTGCGGAGCATGGCCTGGTTCCTCCGGTTCAGCGTGGGCGGCACAACCAGTGTAGATAGCGCCCCAGTCCGGCGAAAGCCGGGTGGCGTCGGTGTGCCAGTTCCATGTCGAGCAGCGCCTGGGTGTCGGCGCGTGCCTGGAAGTCGGCAGGCATGTAGTCATGGAATACACGGATGCCGCTGCGATGTTCGACCTGCCAGTGTTCGTCGAGTTGCCTGTCCAGTAGGCGCGGGTCCAGAGGCTGTTGCGGTGTCAGGCTCTGGCCTTCCCCGGCATAGACCTGGCTGCGCAGTTTCTTGAAGTGGCCCTTCAGCAGGTTGCGGTAGATCAGCGCATCACGGTTGTAGAAGGCCAGGGACAGCCAGCCATCCGGCTTGGTGAAGCGGTGCAGTACCGGCAGGATCGCCTGGGGTTCGGCCAGCCATTCGAGTACCGCATGGCACAGCACCAGGTCGTAGCGGTCGTCGAGATGGGCGTCCAGATCCTGCCAGGGCGTCTGGATGAAGCGGGCTGGCAGCTTCGCTTCGTCGAAGCGCTGGCGTGCGCCGTCGAGCATGGGGGCGGCCGGCTCGGCCAGGGTGACGTCATGCCCCTGCGCCGCCAGCCACAGGCTCATATGGCCGAGGCCGGCACCGATATCCAGTACCCGCAGCGGCTGTTGCGGCAGCACTTCGCCCAGGTCCGCCTGCAGTACCGCAAGGCGTATCGCGCCTTTGGCGCCGCCGTAGATTTTTTCGGCGAAGCGCGTGGCCAGTTCGTCGAAGTGGCGGTCGCTCATCGGGCGAATCGCCGTTCGTTATCGGCCAGCTTGGCCAGCAGCGCCTGTTCCATGTCGATGCCCAGCTCGCTGCACAGCAGCATCAGGTACATGAGGATGTCGGCGACTTCCTGGCCGGCATGTTCGTGCTGTTCGGTGCTCAACTGGCGCGCCTGCTCCGGTGTCAGCCACTGGAAGATTTCCACCAGTTCGGCCATTTCCACGCTGGCGGCCATGGCCAGGTTCTTCGGGTTGTGGAACGGCTGCCAGTCGTTGGCATCGCGGATGGCGTGCAGGCGGGCAAGGATGGCGGGCAGGTTCATAACGGTGGCCTCGGGCTGTGCCTGGTGTCGCGTCAAGCAGCGGGTTTCATGGAAGCGGTCTGGCGTAGGGCGCACCGGGACGGGCGGTGCCGCTACCCTTGGTGCGCATGGCGCACCCTATGTCAGACCGGGGCGCGACCTTAGAACCTGTTCACGATCTCGCGAGCTAGAGGACTGCAAGGCAAAAACAGGCGAGGAAGCGGAGTTTACGAGTTGTAAATGAGCATTCCGAGCCTGTTTTTAACGCAGCAGAACCGACGCGTAGCAGATCGTGAACAGGTTCTTAGTGGTGTTCGCGGGTGGCGCGGAAGGTGACGTCCGGCCAGCGCTCCTGCATCAGACTGAGGTTGACGCGGGTCGGCGCCAGGTAGGTCAGGTGGCCGCCGCCGTCGATGGCCAGGTTCTCGTAGGCCTTGTCCTGGAATTCCTTGAGCTTCTTCTCGTCCTTGCACTCGATCCAGCGCGCGGACCAGACGTTGATCGCCTCGTAGGCGCACTCGACCTTGTATTCCTCTTTCAGGCGGCTGGCGACCACGTCGAACTGCAGCACACCCACGGCGCCGAGGATGATGTCGTTGTTGCGCTCGGGGAAGAACACCTGGGTCGCGCCTTCCTCAGCCAGCTCCTGCAGGCCCTGGCGCAGTTGCTTGGATTTGAGCGGATCTTTCAGGCGCACGCGGCGGAACAGCTCCGGGGCGAAGTGCGGGATGCCGGTGAAGCCGAGCGCTTCGCCTTCGCTGAAGGTGTCGCCGATCTGGATGGTGCCGTGGTTGTGCAGACCGATGATGTCGCCTGCCCAGGCCTCGTCCAGTTGCTCACGCTCGGAGGAAAAGAAGGTCAGGGCGTCGGCGATCTTCACGTCCTTGCCCAGGCGCACGTGGCGCATCTTCATGCCTTTCTCGTAGCGGCCGGAGCAGATACGCATGAAGGCGATGCGGTCGCGGTGCTTGGGGTCCATGTTCGCCTGGATCTTGAATACGAAGCCGCTGAATTTCTCTTCGGTCGGCAGCACCTGGCGTTCGTTGGCTGCGCGTGGCAGCGGACGTGGCGCCCAGTCGGTGATGGCGTCGAGCACATGGTCGACGCCGAAGTTGCCCAGCGCCGTGCCGAAGAACACCGGGGTCATTTCGCCCTTGAGGAACGCTTCGGGCTCGAAGGCATGGCAGGCGCCCTGGACCAGTTCCAGTTGCTCCAGGAAGTCGTCGTACATGTCGCCCAGGTGGGCGCGGGCTTCGTCCGAGTCCAGTTTCTCGATGACCTTGGTTTCGGTGCGCTCGTGGCCGTGGCCCGGCGTGTAGACGATGATGCGGTCTTCGCTCAGGTGGTAGACGCCCTTGAAGTCGCGGTAGCAGCCGATCGGCCAGGTGATGGGGGCCGCCTTGATCTTCAGTACCGCTTCGATCTCGTCGAGCAGTTCGATCGGGTCGCGGATATCGCGGTCGAGCTTGTTGATGAAGCTGACGATGGGTGTGTCGCGCAGGCGGCAGACATCCATCAGGGCGATGGTGCGCGGCTCGACGCCTTTACCGCCGTCGAGCACCATCAGCGCCGAGTCCACCGCGGTCAGGGTGCGGTAGGTGTCTTCCGAGAAGTCCTCGTGGCCGGGGGTGTCGAGCAGGTTGATCATGTGCCCGCGGTAGGGGAACTGCATGACCGAGGTGGTGATGGAGATGCCGCGCTGCTTTTCCATCTCCATCCAGTCGGAGGTGGCATGGCGGTCGGACTTGCGCGATTTGACCGTACCGGCCACGGCGATGGCTTGTCCCATCAGCAGCAGGCGCTCGGTGATGGTGGTCTTGCCCGCATCGGGGTGGGAAATGATGGCGAATGTGCGCCGCTTGGCGACTTCGGAGGCCTGGCTGGTCATGGTCGGTGCCTGATGAATAGGGTGCATGGCAAAGCCGGCGATTATAACGTCAACCAGGGCGTTACCCACTCGCCAATTTCTGTCGAGCGACGAGTCGGCTACGCGAAGGTGTTGCCGTGATTTCCCGTAGGCAGCAATTGGAATTGAATGCTTCTCATATATAGTGCGTGCCGTCGATAAAGGTTCGCATCAAGGCAGTGTCATCGTGTTCAAGAAAATAATGTTTCAGTTGCACTGGTTCTTCGGCATCAGTGCCGGGCTGGTGTTGGCGATCATGGGGGTGACCGGCGCCCTCTACAGCTTCGAAGGCGAGATCATGCGCCTGATCAATGCCGACCGCTGGCAGGTGCAGGTGAGCGAAAGCGGTCGATTGGAGCCGGCCGAGCTGATAGCGAAGGTCGAGGCGGACACGGGCGACAAGGTCAGCGGGATATGGATGGATGCCCGTTACGAAGGACCGGCCAGGGTTTTCCTCAGCGTGCCTGCGGGAGAGCGTCGTGGACCGGTGCGTTATGTCGACCCTTACACCGCCGAGGCAATGGCCGAGCCGGTCGGGCAGGGCTTCTTTCGTCTGGTGATGGAACTGCACCGCTGGCTGGCGCTGGGCGATATCGGCAGGCAGATCACGGCGGCCAGTACCCTGGCGCTGATCTTTTTCTGCCTGTCCGGTCTTTACTTGCGCTGGCCGCGCCAGGTGGGCAACTGGCGTAACTGGCTGACCCTGGACTGGTCGAAGACCGGGCGCGCCTTCAACTGGGACCTGCATGCGGTGATCGGCACTTGGGTGTTGCTGTTCTATCTGTGTGCGGCCCTGACCGGTTTGTACTGGTCGTATGGTTGGTATCGCGACGGGCTGACCCGGCTATTGTCGGATGCGCCGGCCGAGCAGCGTGACGGCGGTGGTCGTCGAGGCGAGCGCAGCACTCCGGATGCTACGCCGCCCGAAGTCGACCCCGCGGCGCTCTGGCTGTCGGTCAGGCAGGCCGTGGGGGCGGACATGGCCGCCTGGAACCTGCGCCTGCCGGCAGAGGCGGGGCAGCCGGCCACGGTGTTCTACATCCTCCACGATGCCGAGCATGTACGGGCCTTCAACCAGTTGCAGATCGACCCCCAGAACGGGGCGGTGCGACAGCACGAGCGTTATACCGACAAGAGCTTCAAGGCGCGGCTGTTGGCCAGTGTCTATGCCCTGCACGTGGGCGAATACTTTGGCTTGCCCGGGCGAATCCTGATGTTTCTGGCCAGCGCGGCCATGCCGTTGTTCTTTATCACCGGCTGGCTGCTCTACCTGGACCGCCGCCGCAAGAAGAAGGCGGTGCGGCTGGCGCGGGGCGGTCTGAGCGGGGACGTATCGGCGGATGGCTGGCTGGTGGGTTTTGCCAGCCAGAGCGGCTATGCCGAGCAATTGGCCTGGCAGAGCGCCAGCCAGTTGCAGGCGGCAGGTCTTCCGGTTCGCGTCGAACCGCTGTCGCGCATCGACGACGACAACCTGCGCCAGGCGCGCAATGCGGTGTTCGTGCTCAGCACCTTCGGCGATGGCGAGGCGCCGGACAGTGCCCTGGGTTTCGAGCGCAGGGTGCTTGCAGCCGCCTTGCCGCTGGAGCAATTGAACTATGCGCTGCTGGCGCTGGGTGACCGGCAATACCCGCACTTCTGCGGTTTCGCCCGGCGTGTCGATGACTGGCTGGGACGGCAGGGGGCGCGCAGCCTGTTCGAGCGTGTCGAGGTCGACGGCGAGGACGTAGCTGCCTTGCAGCACTGGCGTCAGCAACTGGGCGAATTGACCGGCACTGCGCCACTGGTGTTCGAGGAGCGACCCTGGAGCAACTGGACGCTGTTGCAACGGCAGTGCCTCAACCCCGCGAGCCAGGGCGCGCCGGTCTTCCAGGTGGCGCTGGCACCGCCAGCACTTACGACCTGGGAGGCGGGCGACATTCTGGAGATTCGCCCGCGTCACCCGCAGGCGCGGGTCGACGAATGGCTGCGCCAGCATGGCCTCGACGGCACGCTCCCGGTGGAGCTGGACGGGTTGCAACCGAGCCTGGCCGAGGCGCTGTGCGAGCGTCAGTTACCGGACACCTTCAGCCATCTGGTCGGCCTGCATGCCCAGGCGCTGGTCGATACGCTGGTGCCGCTGGGTGCACGCGAATATTCGATCGCGTCGGTGGCCGCCGATGGTGTGCTGGAACTGATCGTGCGCCAGGAACATCGCAGCGATGGCAGCCTGGGGTTGGGGTCAGGCTGGCTGACGGCCTACCTGCCCCTGGAGGGCCAGGTGTCGGGGCGGGTGCGCCGTAACAGTGGCTTCCATCTACCGGATGACGATTCGCCGCTGATCCTGATCGGCAATGGCACCGGTCTGGCCGGGCTGCGTTCGCTGTTGCGGGCACGTGCGCTGGCCGGGCAGCGGCGCAACTGGCTGTTGTTCGGCGAGCGTCAACGTGCCCATGACTTCTTCTGTGGGGCGGAGCTGGAAGCTGCGCTGGAAAACGGTGAGCTGCAACATCTGGACCTGGCGTTTTCCCGCGACCAGGTCGACAAGGTGTACGTCCAGGACCTGCTGCGGCAGCGGTCCGAGCGTTTGCAGGCGTGGCTCGCCGAGGGCGCGCTGCTGTATGTCTGCGGCAGTCTGGCTGGCATGGCGGCAGGTGTCGATGAGGCGTTGCGCGAGGTGCTGGGGGCAGAGGGTGTGCAGGCGCTTATCGAGGATGGGCGCTACCGGCGGGATGTCTACTGATTTTCCGGCGGTGGCCAGCCGTCATTGTCTGACAGCATGAGGCTGGCTGCGCTGGATCAAGGGATTGGCGCAGGGCCCTTGATAGCATTATCGAATCATTGTTGCAGGTAGTGGCTGGTGTCATGAACGTGTGTGCAGGTTTGAATCGTTTCTCCATCAAGTTTCGTCTGATCGCGCTGGTGGGATTGCTTTGCTGTCTTATTGTCGCCTTGACCGGCGCTTCGCTGAACGGGATGCGCACGGGCAACGAGGCTCTCATCAGCCTGTAC
Source organism: Pseudomonas sp. ABC1 (assembly GCF_013395055.1). Lineage (NCBI taxonomy): Bacteria > Pseudomonadati > Pseudomonadota > Gammaproteobacteria > Pseudomonadales > Pseudomonadaceae > Pseudomonas > Pseudomonas sp. ABC1. The sequence continues at coordinate 833,452 of NZ_CP058349.1, read as the reverse complement.
CAGCGCAACCTGCTGCCGACCGACCAGTTGGGCGATATCACCAATCAGATGCAGCAGTCGCGGGTGCAGCTCTTGCTGGCGTTGCAGCACCAACCCGGAAGTGAGTTCGAAAAGGCCCATGACCATCCGGTGAACATGCATTTCGATGCGGTACTCGAGAGCCTGGCCCGTATCGAGCGGTTGCAAGCCGCCCTGGCGGATCAGGAGCGGATCGATCCGGCGGTGAAGACCCAGAACGAGCTGTTCATCCGGCAGTTGCAGTCCTACACCCAGAGTGTGCCCCCGGTGCTGGAAAGCATGCGGCAGGGACGTTTCGGTGAGGGCAACAGCATTCTGTTGAGCAGCCTGAACCCCGCGTTCAATTCCGCCTATGCGAGCGCCCGGGAGTTGAGCAGTCAGTACCAGGCCTCCGCGCAGACCCTGTATGACGCGGCGGAAAAACGCTTTATGACGCTGCTGTACAGCCTGGTCGGTGCCTTGCTGGTGGCGCTGGTGGTGGTGTTCTGCATGGCCAGGACCACCATCAGCGGAATCGTGCGCGGCGTCTGGGCCGTGGAGCGTGCCGCCGAGGAGTTGGCCGAGGGCAACTTGCAGGCTCGGGTGCGTTATGACGGTGGCGATGAGATCGGTCTGATCGCCAAGGCCTTCAACGAGATGGCGATGCGCTTCCAGAATACCGTGCAGGAACTGGCGGCGGCGGTGGAGCAACTGGCGGCCGCCGCGACCCAGACCGCGACCGTCAGCGCCCAGACCGGCAGCGGGATCGCGCGCCAGCAACTGGAAACCGACCAGGTGGCGACGGCGATGCACGAAATGTCGGCGACGGTGCAGGATGTCGCCGGCAACGCAGCCAGTGCCGCGCATGCGGCTTCCGAAGCGGACCAGCAGGCCATCAGCGGCCGGGCGGTGGTCGCGCAGACCGTTTCGGCGATCGAATCCCTGGCCGAGGAAGTCGACAGGGCATCGCAGGTCATTCATGAGCTGGAGCAGGACAGCGTCAACATCAGTTCGGTGGTGGACGTCATTCGCAGTATCGCCGAGCAGACCAACTTGCTGGCGCTGAATGCGGCCATCGAGGCGGCCCGGGCGGGTGAGCAGGGCCGAGGTTTTGCCGTGGTCGCCGACGAGGTGCGCACGCTGGCCTCGCGCACCCAGCAATCGACCAGTGAAATCCAGTCGATGATCGAGAAGTTGCAGGCGGGCGCGGCGAATGCCGTCTCGGTGATGGACAGCAGCCGCAGCAAGGCCCAGGTCGGCAAGGAGCAGGTGAGCACCGCCGGGCATATGCTGGATCAGATCACCGCGTCGGTGACCACGATCAACGACATGAACGCGATGATCGCCTCGGCGGCGGAAGAGCAGAGCGCGGTGGCCGAGGAAATCAACCGCAATGTCACCAATGTCAGCCAGATCGCCGAGGAAACCAGCGAGGCCTCGCGGCAGAACGTGCAGACCAGCAAGGAACTGTCGCAACTCGCCGGGAACCTGCAACGGCTGGTGAAGATGTTCCGCCTGTAGGGGGATGTTTTCAGGGCTGTTCGCTCTCGCGGCAAATATTGAAGTGACTATGAGAAAAAGCCACAACACCGTCGCTCCCGCGTAGGCGGGAGCCTAGGTACGCGGGCTTATGAGCAACGAGCTTTTTCTACAGTCACTGCGGCAGGCGGCTGTGCGGATGCCCCATCCCACCACCTGGCATTTGCACAGGAACGATAAGCGCAAGGCCACCGTATCGTGGGTTAGGTAAAAGGCGTACTGGACAGCAGTGCGCTAAGGCGGGAACCCAGGTGCGCGGACTTATGGCCAGCGAGGTCTTATGTTCCCTGGCCGCACCGACAAGCGGCGGGCACGCGGGGCTTCATCGGGTTGTCATTGTTTTACTTCAGTCTGTACTGCGCAAACGCTGTGCCGCTGCGGTGTGGGGCCGGATTGGAGGCCGGCGGTTTCCCTGTGGGCCGGACTCCGTAAACGCCGCTTCCGGGTGCAGGGTTGCGGGAGTCATCAAAAAGTCTCCATGGGACGTTTTTTGATTGATCTCGGAGTTTCTTGGCTCTAAAGTTCGCGACCGAACGTCCATGCTGGCAACGATCCATCCGGCTCAAGTACTGACGACGAGAGATTACCCCTGGTAATACTCGGCGACATGCCTTGGGAAGTAGGCGAACCAAAGTGGGGAAACTGATGGGACGTTCGGGCTGTACCCCTCATCCGACTTGTGTTTTCCCGTTTGGAGCTCCTTACTTTATGTCGATCAAGGTCGAAGACTATTTCCCGCGCGCAACCTTCCAGAAAATGAAGGCGTTCGCCGACCAGCAGGAAACCCCCTTCGTGGTCATCGATACCGCGACCATCAGCCAGGCCTACGATGACCTGGTGGGTTATTTCCCGTTCGCCAAGGTCTACTACGCGGTCAAGGCCAACCCGGCGATCGAGATCACCGAGCTGCTGCGCGACAAGGGTTCGAACTTCGACATCGCGTCGATCTACGAGCTGGACAAGGTCATGGGCGCCGGCGTCAGCGCTGATCGCATCAGCTACGGCAACACCATCAAGAAGTCCAAGGACATCCGCCATTTCTACGAGAAGGGCGTGCGCCTGTTCGCCACCGACTCCGAGGCCGATCTGCGCAATATCGCCAAGGCCGCGCCGGGTTCGAAGATCTATGTGCGCATCCTGACCGAAGGCTCCAACTCCGCCGACTGGCCGCTGTCGCGCAAGTTCGGCTGCAACCCGGACATGGCCCTCGACCTGCTGATCCTGGCCAAGCAACTGAAGCTGGTGCCTTATGGCATTTCCTTCCACGTCGGTTCGCAGCAGCGTGACATCGACGTCTGGGACGCCGCCATTGCCAAGGTCAAGGTGATTTTCGAGCGCCTCAAGGAAGAAGACGGTATCACCCTGCAGATGATCAACATGGGTGGTGGCTTCCCGGCCAACTACATCCAGCGCACCAATGACCTGCAGACCTATGCCGAGGAAATCACCCGTTTCCTCAAGGAAGACTTCGGTGACGAACTGCCGGAAATCATCCTGGAGCCGGGCCGTTCGCTGATCGCCAACTCCGGCATCCTGGTCAGTGAAGTGGTGCTGGTGGCGCGCAAGTCGCGTACTGCCGTCGAGCGCTGGGTCTATACCGATGTGGGCAAGTTCAGCGGCCTGATCGAAACCATGGACGAAGCGATCAAGTTCCCCATCTGGACCGAGAAGAAGGGCGAGCTGGAAGAAGTGGTGATCGCCGGGCCGACCTGCGACAGCGCCGATATCATGTACGAGAACTACAAGTATGGCCTGCCGCTCAACCTGTCCAGCGGTGATCGCCTGTACTGGCTGTCCACCGGGGCCTACACCACCAGCTACAGCGCGGTGGAATTCAATGGCTTCCCGCCACTGAAAGCGTTCTATATCTGATCTGCCAGCCATGCTCCGGCATGGCTGTATTGACGGCCCTGGCGTCCTGCGACGCCGGGGCCGTTTCGTTACAGCCGGGCATTCGTTGCAATTTGCAGTGCTGCGCGCCTGGCTGACCGTCTTGGCGTACCATTGCGTCTTTCGTCCATGGGCGCTGGCCCTTGCCTGTCATTCGATCGAGAAAGCTGAATCATCGTGGTTGCATTCCGTCCCGTGAAATTTCTGCTGCTGGCACTGCTGTTGTCCGGCTGTGCCGGCGTCAAGGTGTCCTCCCTCAGTACGTCCGATTACATGGCCCAGCGCCGTGGCGATGTCCTGACCACCGGCGAACTGAGCAGCGCCACCGTCAGTGCCTTGCAGGTGGTCGGTATCGCTGACTTCCGTTGCCGTGCGTCCGAGGGCGAGCCTTCCTGCCTGGAGCGGCTGGCGGATACCGATGGACTGCGTGCCGAGCGGCGCCTGTCGGCGTTATCCGAGTTGTGGTTGCAGAGGGCCTTGCGCCTGGAGCGTCAGGAGAGCCAGCAGGCCGATGAGGTGCTCGATGCCTATATGGAGAGTGCCCGGCATGCCTATGCCTACCTGTTTTTCAGCGAGCGCGAGCCGGAGCAACGGGCTTTCGAGGACCGACAGACACAGGTGCGCGACTACTACAACTTCGCTGTGCAGCAGGCGATCACCCGGTTGTTCGAGCGCTATCGCGGGCACCCGCCGGCAGCACGCGAAAGTGGGGATTTCAGCGTATCGGCCGGCAAGTGGAGCGTCAGCGGCGACATGGCCGACGTGCGTCTGGCCAATGGGCGTGACCTGCCGAAAGAGCTGATTCCTGCATCCTCGCTGTCGTTCGCCGGGTTGCGTAACCAATATCGGCGCGCTGGTTTCGGCGCCGAACTGGTGGCGGTGACGGCGCGGCGCGTGGTGGGGCGCGACAGCGCGGCGGTGCCCTACAGTGAAACGCCGTTCCCGGCGATTACCGGGGTCATGAGCTTTCCGGGTGAGAGCCTGGACGAAGTTCTGAGCGTCCGCGAAGCGCGCCTGATGGGGTACGACCCCTACCGGCAGGACAGTGTGCGCCTGTCCGGGCGCGAGGTGCCGCTGGCGGCCAATTTTACGTCCGGCTACGGGCTCTGGCTGGCCCGTTCGGGGTTCGCTGCCCAGTCCCTGCTGACGCTGGTCGGGCGTGGTGAGCCGCTGGAGGAGCCGCGTGTCTACCTGATGCAGCCGTATGACCCGGACCGCCGCGTGATCATCATGCTGCACGGCCTGGCCAGCAGCCCCGAGGCCTGGATCAATGTGGCCAACGAAGTACTGGGCGACGAGACGCTGCGGCAGAACTACCAGATATGGCAGGTCTACTACCCGACCAACGCCCCGCTGGTGTTCAACAATGCCGCCATCCGCAAGGCAGTGAACGAAACCCTGCGTCACTTCGATCCCGAGGCCTCGTCTGTCGCCTCGCAGGATGTCGTGCTGATCGGGCACAGTATGGGCGGCGTGCTGTCGCGGTTGATGGTGTCTTCTTCGGAGGAACTGCTGTGGAGCAGTTTCAGAAGCAGCTACAAGCTGGATGACGCGCGCTTCCGGCGCGTCAGGAAGGAACTCGACGATTACCTGAGTTTCGAGCCTTTGCCCCAGGTGAGCCGGGCGGTCTTCGTCGCGGCGCCGCACCGTGGCACACCGTTCGCCGAGAACCGTGTTTCGCGCTGGGCGGCGGGGATGGTACGGCTGCCGGTGTCGGTGCTCGGGCGCTTCAAGAACATCGCGCAACTGGTCGTCGATCCGGGGGCGGCACCGCCGGCCTCGCTGCTACGGCCGTTGAACAGTATCGACAACCTCAGCGACCAGGACCCGTTCGTCAAGCTGTCGGCACAGATGCCGATTGCGCCGTCCGTTCGCTATCACAGCATCATGGGCAACGACACGCCGAAGCTGGCCTTGCTGGAGTCGAGCGATGGCGTCGTGCCTTACAGCAGCTCCCATCTGGAGGGGGCTGTTTCGGAAAAGGTGATCGCCTCCTGGCACAGTGTCCAGGAGACGCCCGAGGCGATCCTGGAGATTCGCCGGATATTGCACCAGAGCCTGGTCGAGGACGGTGGTGCGCACAGCGCGCCAACACCGACCCAGGCCACGCGCTGACCGTAGGCAAGCAGACCGTCTTGCATCGAGAAGAAGGGGAAGGGAAATGGATATGCACGCACTCTGGGTCACGCTCGGGATTCTTTGCCTGGGCATGGTATTGCTGGGCGTAGGCTTCACCCGACGCGACCAGCCATTCGGCGTCCTGCTGCTGTGGCTCGGCACGCTGTGCATGCTGAGCATCATCGGCTACCGGATTCTGGAAGCGATCAAGATCCTGCCCTGAGGTGAGGTGCGCGTCTGGCGCACCCCTGAGCGTCATTCCCAGCCGGGAACGCCCTGGCGGATGACCTGCGAGAAATTCTCGCTGTCCGTGCTGGCGCGGGCTCGGTCGGTCAGCCGGCCACGTTCGCGTAGCTGCTCCAGTGCGACGCCGGGTGTGAAGCCGTCCAGGGCATACACGTATTCAGGCAGGTAGCCGCTGAGCAGCAGGCGGTAGTCCAGCGGCAGGCCGCCGACGATGTGCTGCATCATGCCGAACACCAGGGTGGTGCAGTTGGCCGTGACCGTGTGGTAGAAGCGCGGCTTGCGCACCAGCTCGTTGGCTTGCCCGACATAGGACAGGAACAGCGAGCGCATGACGTCCTTGGGCATGTCCACCCGGTACAGGTATTCGTCTTCGTCGCGCACATTGCTGCGTACGCGCACCACGTCGCGTTCGTCGGCGGCGATGATGCTCAGTTCGAACTCCTTGAAGAATCCGCCGATCTCCGAGTAGCGCTCATGGCGCTCCTTGCGGATTTCCACCGAGAAGGTGACGAACTCACCGGTCTCGAAGCCGAACGACACCAGCACGTGGGCGATGGCTGGCATCCCCCAGTAGGAAGTGATCAGGTCGACCGAGGCCAGTTTGTCCAGGTCGTAGCGACGGCTTTCCCAGCGCGGCGTGTAGTCCTCGTCGCTGCGCCAGTCGAAGTTGCGCACATGGGGCAGGGTGACGATGTTGCCTTCGATCTGGCCCTGGGCCATGAACATGACGTCGTCGGCCCAGTCCCGCTCGTTGGAGGGGGCGAGGCTGTTCCACCAGAACTGCAGGATGGCGAAACCGAGGATAAAGCCCACCAGACCCCGCCAGCCGTTGCGCCACAGGGACGCCAGGGCGGCCAGCACTGCCAGCGCCAGTACGATGAGCACGACCGTTTTCAGTGCGGCTTCCAGCGGCAGTCGGTAATAGAGCGCGAACCCGCCCCACAGGCTGCACAGGAGGATCAGCAGGGAAAGCAGGCTGCGCGTCAGCCAGTGGCGAAGGATCGGGCCGGGCATGGGGCTTCCTTTTCAGGGGATGAACAGGTGTTCTTCTGGTTTCAGGTCAGGGCCATCGGGACGGTCTGTGCAGATTCCAGCGCCCTGTCGTCCCCGCGCAGGCAGGGACCCAGGTAGGTGAAGTATCACTCATCGCGCAATTCCCGATTGCATGGGAATGACCGGATGGGCCACTCCCATGCATTCAAGGCCAGATCGCTCAGACTGTTGCCGGTTTCGCGTCCTGCGGTTGGTCGGCATGGGCCAGCAGTGTGTAGACCGTCGGCAGCACGAACAGCGTGAAGGCGGTGCCCACCGACATGCCGGTGGCGATCACCAGGCCGATGTCGAAGCGGCTGACGGCGCCGGCGCCGGTGGCGAAGATCAGCGGCACCATGCCGAATACCATGGCGGCGGTGGTCATCAGCACCGGGCGCAGGCGAATGGCGGCCGCTTCTTCCACGGCTTCGCGCACGCTCAGGCCTTTCTCCCGGCGCAACTGGTTGGCGAACTCGACGATGAGGATGCCGTGCTTGCTGATCAGGCCGATCAGCGTCACCAGGCCGACCTGGGTGTAGATGTTCATGGTCGACAGCCCGAGGAACAGCGGAATCAGCGCCCCGCAGATCGACAGCGGCACGGTCACCAGGATCACCAGCGGGTCACGGAAGCTTTCGAACTGCGCCGCCAGCACCAGGTAGATGATGGCCAGGGCCAGGGCGAAGGTGACGAACAGCGCGTTGCCTTCCTGGATGAACTGGCGCGACGAGCCGGCATAGTCGAAGGTAAAGCCTTGCGGCGCTTCCTCCTGCGCGATGCTGCGTACCGTCTCGATGGCGTCGCCCATGCTGACCAGCGGGAAACCCTCGATCATCGCCGAGTTGAGCTGCTGGAACTGCTTGAGGCGGGTCGGGCGGGCTTCTTCGCGCACGGTGATCAGGGTCGACAGGGGCAGCATCTGTCCCTGCTCGTTCTTCACGTAGTAGTTGCTCAGCCAGTCGGGGTTGTCGCGGAATTCCCGTTCGACCTGGGCGATGACCTTGTAGCTGCGGCCCTCGATGGTGAAACGGTTGATTTCGCTCTCGCCCAGCAGGGTGGCCAGGGTGGCACCGAGGTCTTCCATCGACACGCCCATCTGCGCGGCCTTCTCGCGGTCGATCTCGACCACGACTTCCGGCTTGTCGAAGGCGAGGTCGACGTTGAGGATGGCGAACTTGCCGGTGGCCTCGGCCTTGGCCTTGATGCGCTCGGTCACTTGCAGCAGCGACTCGTAGTCGCTGGCGGTGGTGACGGCGAACTGGAAGGGCAGGCCCTCCCCGGTGCCGGGCAGCGATGGCAGGTTGAAGCTGAAGATCTGCAGGCCGGGAATCTGGTCCAGGCGTTTCTGCACCTCGGGCAGTATCTCCATCTGCGTGCGCTGGCGCTCGTCCCAGGGCTTCAGCAGCATGCCGCCGATACCGCTCTGTACTCCATCGAAGCCATTGATCTGGAACGACGAGTAGTACTCGGGGAAGTCCTTGAAGATGGCGATGAATTCGTCGGTATAGGTGTTCAGGTAGTCGAGGTTGGTCGGCTGCGGCGCCTTGGCCATCATGAACACCACGCCCTGGTCTTCCTCGGGCGCCAGCTCGCTCTGGGTGAACATCAGCAGCAGCGGGATCAGCGCCATGATCAGCAGAGCGAACACCACCACCACCGGACGGGCATTCAGCGTGCCGTGCAGGGCGCGCTGGTAGCGGCCCTTGAGTTTCTCGAAAATGCTGTCGAGGCGGTGCGCCAGGCCCGAGGGGTTCTCCTCGTGGCGCAGCAGGCGCGAGCACATCATCGGCGACAGGGTCAGCGCCACCACGCCGGAGATGACCACCGCACCGGCCAGCGTCAGGGCGAATTCCTTGAACAGTGCGCCGGTCAGGCCTTGCAGGAAGCCGATCGGGGCATACACGGCGGCGAGGGTGATGGTCATGGAAATGACCGGTATGGCAATCTCCCGGGCACCTTCGATGGCTGCGTCGAACGGCGTCTTGCCTTCCTCGATGTGCCGGTGGATGTTCTCCACCACCACGATCGCATCGTCCACCACCAGGCCGATGGCCAGCACCATGGCGAGCAGGGTCAGCAGGTTGATCGAGTAGCCCATCATCTGCATGAAGAACAGCACGCCGATCATCGACAGCGGAATGGTCACCACCGGGATGATCACCGAGCGCAGCGCGCCGAGGAACAGGAACACCACCACGATGACGATCAGGATCGCTTCGATCAGGGTCTTGATCACTTCGTCGATGGACGCCTGGATGAAGCGCGTGCCGTCATAGGCGATGGAGACGTTCAGGTTCGGCGGCAACTGGGCTTCCAGCTCCGGCATGATCGCCCGCACTTCCCGGATGACGTCCAGTGGGTTGGCGCTGGGCGTGCCCTTGATGCCGATATAGACCGAGGGAATGCCATCGAAGGAACTGATCGAGTTGTAGCTTTCGGCGCCCATTTCCACGCGGGCGACATCGCCGAGCAGGACGCGGCTATCGCCGTCGGTCTTCAGCGGGATCGCGGCGAAGGCCTCGGGGGATTTCAACTCGGTGTCGGCATTGATGCTGGTGACCACGTACTGGCCCTTCACCTCGCCTGCGGCGGAGAGGAAGTTGTACTTGCGCACCGCATCGCTGACGTCACTGGCGCTGACGCCGTAGGCGGCCAGCTTCACCGGGTCCAGCCACAGGCGCATGGCGAACACCTGGTTACCGAGGATTTCCGCCTCGGCCATGCCGGGCAGGGTGGCCAGCTTGGGCTGGATCACACGCGACAGGTAGTCGGTGATCTGCGGGTTGTTCAACTGCTCGCTGTGGAAGCTGATGTACATCAGCGCCGTGGAGTCGGCCGCTTCCTTGTTCAGCACCGGGTCTTCGGCATTCTGCGGCAACTGGTTCTTGACCGAGTTGGCCTTGCTCAGCAGTTCGGTGTAGAGACGGTCGCTGTCTGCGCCAATGCGGGCATAGACGGAGATCATCGACACGTTCTGCTGGCTGACCGAGGTCATGTAGTCGATGCCTTCGGCACTGGCCAGGCTTTGTTGCAGCGGCTGGGTGATATAGCCCTGGATGGTTTCCGCGTTGGCACCCGGATAGGCCGTGCTGATGGTGATCAGCGCGCTCTCGATCTGCGGGTACTGGCGGATCGTCAGGCTGTTGAAGGCCTGGAAGCCCAGCAGCACCAGCAGCAGGCTGACGACACTGGCCAGTACCGGGCGTCGGATGAAAGGATCGGTGAAAGCCATGGCGATCAGTTCCCCTGCGGCTCGGTGGCGGTGCGCAGGCGGTTCTGCTCGGCGATGCGCACATGGGCACCGTTATCGAGCTTGAGCTGGCCCGAGGTGATGACCTGTTCGCCGCTTTCCAGACCTTTCAGGATGACGATCAGGCCATTACGACGCTCGCCGGTCTCGACGAAACGACGCTCGGCGGTCAGGTAGGGTTCCTTGCTGTCCTGGCCCTCCGGTGCCTCACCGGTCTTGGCGAGCAGGACCGAATTGCCATAAAGGGTGTAGGTGACGGCGGTTTCCGGTACGACGATGCGCTGCTCGCTGCCGGGCAGCAGCACCTGCAGGTCGGCGAACATGCCGGGCAGCAGGCGCTCTTCGGGGTTTTCCAGCTCGGCGCGGACCTGCACGTTGCGCGTGGTGGTCTCGACCTTCGGGTTGATGGCGGTGATCTTGCCGGGGAAGGTTTCCCCCGGGTAGGCCGCGACCTTCACCTCGACGGTCTGGCCCAGCGCCAACTGCGGCACTTGCTGTTCGGCCAGGAAGAAGTCGACGAAGAGGGTGGAGAGGTCCTGCAGGGTGGCGATTGGCGTGCCGGCGGCGATGAAGTCACCGACGTCCACCTGGCGGATACCGATGGTGCCGGAGAAGGGCGCGAGGATGCGCTTCTTCTGCAGGGTCGCCTTGAGCTGGGCAACGCTGGCGTTGCTTCTCTGCAACTGGGCATTGAGACGGTCGAACTCGCTGCGCGAAATGGCCTGGCGCTCGACCAGGCTGCGGGCGCGCTGGAACTCGACCCGTGCCAGGTCGAGGTCGGCCTCGGCGCTGGCCAGGTTGGCCTGTTCGACCAGGCTGTCGAGCAGCACGATGGGCTGGTCCTTGCTGACCTTTTCACCGGAGCGGAACTGCACCTGGCTGACCGTGCCGGCGATTTCCACCGACAGGTCGATACCTTGCGAGGCCTTGAGCGTGCCGATGGCGGGCAGGCGGCCTTGCCAGTCCTGCTGGCGTGACTCCACCACTTCCACACTGATGGCCGGCTTGGGAGCCTGGAACTGTGCGATCTGTTGCTGGACGGATTTGAACTTGATAGCGGCGAGGATCAATACGACCACGATCACCGCGCCCAGCATGAAAAGCATGCGGCGCAACATATTCCGGTTTCCTTGGTGTGTGTGAAGTTCTGACTGTGTTGTTGTCCGGTGGACTTTCCGACAGCTCAAGACCGAGCACGATAAGCGCAGGCGCAGGGCAAGTCAAAACCAACCCGAATGCTGGGTTAATGACGTGCCCGGTGCCCGCGGACAGGTGTTTCAGCCCAGGCGCAAGTGGTTGTCCCAGAGCCCGGCGGGCAGTGCCAGCGGAGTGACCTGCATGCGCCCCGACTGCCAGTCGTAGCGACGACAGCGACCCTGACCCGAACTGACGATAAAGCCCTGGTCGATGGCTGCCACGCCGGCACAATCGGGGAGGTTGGCTTCATGCACCAGCCGCGTGCTGTCCAGGTCCCAGAAGAACACGCGGTTGCCGCGTGGTGCGGTGACGGCCAGCAGGCGCAGCGAATCGTTGATGGCCAGGCTGGCTGTGTACTGGTTCATGGTCTGGCGTTGCGCATCGGCGAGCGGGAAGGGCTGGAACTCCTGGCCCGGACGCTTGATCGCGAGCAGCGGGACGCTGTCCATCGGGTCGCCTTCGTACTGCTGGCCGGACACCACGGTGCCATCGGCGGCCACCGCGAGGTGACGCACGCTGTTCATGCGCTCTGGCAACCGTTCCTTGCTGAGCAGGGTGCCATCGCGATTCATCAGCACCAGGCTGGGCTCCATGGCATCGAGGTTCATCATCTCGCGGCTGTCCGCTTCGGTGCGAATGCCACCATTGGCGACGACCAGGGTCTCCCGGTCCGGCATCCACAGCAACTGGTGCGGGCCTACGCCGTGGGTCGAGCGCTCGTCGACCCGTTCCAGGCGGTCTTCGTGCACGCGGTATACGCCGAGTACGCCTCGGCCGGGTTCGCTCGTGTCGTTATCGGTGGTGTAGAACCAGTCGCCACTGTCGTGGAACACGCCATGACCGTAGAAGTGCCGGTGCTCGGGTGACTGCAGGACTTGCAGCAGCTTGCCGTCGCGCAAGTCGACCAGGTAGCTCTCCCGGCTCGGGCGGCGCCCGACGAAGACGGCGAGGGGGCGCTGCGGATGCACGTAGACATCGTGGCAACGCTCCGCGACCGGCGTGGCGAACACCTGGCTGCCGTCGAGTCGATAGCCAACGGCATAGTGCCGACCCTGGCTGTCGTTGCGCGCCGACAGCAGCAGCGGCTGGCCATCGTGCCTGGACAGCGCCCAGCCACCGAGTGCGCCAAGCGCCAGCAGGGCACTGCCGGCGCCAAGGAATGTACGGCGTTTCATTCAGTCACCATCGTGTGCGTTGAAACCGATCTGGATACCCAGTGCCGCGGACAGGTCGCTCTGGTGCAGGCGGTGCAAGCCGTTGATGGCGTCGTACAGGCTGTTCAGGGCCGCACGTCCATTCTCGTCGGCGAGCAGTTGCACGAAGGGTTGTTCCAGGGCGTCGAGACGGCTGCGGGTCGTGGCATAGGCGTTGTCGATGCGCTCGGCCAGTGCTTTCTGATCGTCGCCGAGCAGTTGCTTCAGGCCGCTGCCTTCCGGTTCGCCCTGCCAGAGGGCGAGCGAGCCTTCGAGGGTGGCGCGGATATTGGCAAGGGTCCTGTCGCTGCGCCAGGATTCAGCCTGGTAGGGCTGGGGGATACCCTTGCTCTGGCGGCCCATGGGTGCGCCCAGCTTCTTCTTCAGGCCATCGAGAGCCGTTACCTGTGTGCGCAGGATGTCGGCGATGGCTTCGCTGGCTTCGGCATAACGCTCATTGGGGAATTGTACGAGTTGCTCATGCATGCCGGCCTTGTCTTGCCATTGCGTCAGGATGGACTCGGCCAGTTTTTGCTGATGTTGGCCTACCGCGACCAGAAGAGCGCAGTAGTGGCGCTTTTCCTCGGGGTTTTCCAGGTTGATGGCCGGGTCGAACAGCACATACTCGTAGGCGCTCAAGCCCTGGACGACGACGCTGGCTCGCTCCAGGTCGGCCTGGGTCAGGTCGGGGTTTTTCTTCAGCAGGGCGCCGACCTGGCGGGCAACGAGGTTCTTCTTGTCCGGCCAGAACTGCACTTGCCAGGCCCGATTGCCTTCGGCCATGGGGCCGATCTGCATGGCTTGAAGGTAGGACCAGTCGGCCTGGGCGGTAAGGAAGTGCTGGCGCGCTTCGCTCAGTGCCTGGCTGCCGTCGCAGAACGCCGTAGCGCTCTCGGCCAGTGCCCGGTCGTTCTTGGCCCACTGGCTGTAGCCCGGCAGCAGGACGCCATCAGCCAATGCCTTGCTGGTGGTGGCAAGAGGGTCGGATTCGCCACAGGCTGTCAGTAGCAATCCCAGCGCGCTGGCGGAGAGAGCGGTGCAGAGCGTTTTCGTTCGGATCATGGTGTCCTCGGCAAGGCATATAACTGTCAGAGTGATTCGAGAAAGGCCAGCAGCGCCTGGCGCTGGTCCTGGTCAAACGTGAGTACGGTCTGTCTGGCACGCTCGGCTTCGCCGGCGTGCCAGAGGATGGCTTCGAGCAGGTTGCGCGCCCGCCCGTCATGCAGGAAGCGCGTATGGCCGCTGACGCGCTGCGTCAGGCCGATACCCCAGAGTGGCGGGGTTCGCCACTCGCGGCCGCTGGCCATGAACTCCGGGCGATTGTCCGCCAGTCCCTCTCCCATGTCATGCAGTAGCAGGTCGGTGTAGGGACGTATCACCTGATTGGCAAGTTCCGGCTCGGCGGCATCGGCGGCTGTGGTGAATGTCGGGATGTGGCAACTGGCGCAGCCGGCCTGGTGGAAAAGGCGTTTGCCGGCCAGTACCTGGGGGGCGTCGACGTCTCGTCGCGCCGGCACGCCCAGGTTGCGGGTGTAGAAGGTCACCAGGTCGAGAATGTTGTCACTGACTTCCGGGCTGCCTCCGTCGGGCATGGCCAGGCATGTCGTCTGGCGTTCGGTGCAACTGCTGCCACTGAACAGGTGGGTGCTGAGGCCCATGTCGTTGAAGAAGGCATCGGCATTCTGCTGGCGCAGGCTGGATTGTCCGGCTTTCCAGCCAAAGCGACCGAGGACCGTTGCGCCGCTGTGATGGTCGTGGACCCAGTTCGGGCGTCCGGAAATACCGTCGCCATTGGCATCGTCCGGATCGGCATTGGCGAGTATCGCTGCTTCGGGAATGGCCTCCAGCAGGCCCAGGCCGATCATCGGCGGCGCCACGCGGACGGAAAAGAGCGTCTGTGGGTGCATGGGGCCGTAGCCCAGTTCGGTGATCGCCAGTTCGGGCTTCTGCAATTCGACCCTGTAACCGTCCTCGAAGCTGACTTCATGGGTGGTGTAGCCCAGCCGGACCTTGCCTTCCGGTGTGACACTGGGCACGGCCATATCCTGCAACTGGCCACCATAGGTGGGCTCGGGGACGATCCCGCGTTGTTTGAGCAACTGTTCATGTTCCGCCGTGGCGGGGATGGAAAGCCGCACCAGCATGGAGACCGCATTGCTCGCATCGGAGGACGGCGGGTGACCACGCCCATCCTTTATATGGCAGCTCTGGCAGGCATTGGTGTTGAACAACGGACCCAGGCCGTCGCGGGCGGTGGTCGAGGCGGGGGCCATGACCCAGGGATTGCGGAAGAAGCTGTTGCCGACGCTGAAGTCCAGCCGCCGTGTCGGTGCCAGGTTGGCCGATGGCATGGAGAAGGCGTTGCGGTCGAATCTCGTCACGGTCGTGGCACCGCCCGAAAGCGCTTCGCCGGGCTCGGCCTGGCTGAAGTCGAGGTCGCTTCGATCACAGGCCACCAGCAATAGAGGCAGGGCGAGGGCGCGAACGAAAAGCGACAGCGGGTGCATCTGGTTTCACCTGTACCTGGACGGGGTGCGATGGTAACAGGCTGCCAGGGGAGAAATGAAAGTCGTATTCATATGGGAAGTGGTGTGATGCGGCGATTGCCCGCAGGGCGGGCGGCCAGGCTGCGGCATGGCGCCACAGCCTGGTGTAGACAACCTTCGATCAGAACTCGTGATCGGCGGTGTCCGGGTTGAGGTCGCTGATCCCCAGTGCCGCAGCGGCTTGTTCGATTGCGGCAGTCTGCTTGACCAGTGCGGCGATGGCGTCGCTGACTTTCTGGTTGCCGGCGGTATTGCCCGATGCGATCAGCTGATCGAAGGCTTCACCGTTGTTCGCGCTATCGACCAGCACCTGCAGTTTGGCCTGGGTTTCGTTCAGGTCGGCCTTGAGGGTGGTGTCCGCCTGGGCGTTCTTCGCTTCTACCAGCGAGGAGAGGCTTGGGCCGCTGAGCGTGCTGCCGTCCACTTTCTTGTATTCGCCCAAGTAGACATTGCGGATGCCCAGGCCGTTATAGAAGTGCGAGTTATGGGTGTTGTCGCTGAAGCAGTCGTGCTCGTCCTCGGTGGAGTTGGCCTCCAGCGATACCTTCATGCGTTCGCCAGCCAGTTCGCCCAAGGACAGGCTGCCCATACCGAAGAGAATCTTGCGCAGGCCGTTCTCGACCGGCTCGGCTTCCAGGCTGGCGCGGTAGTTGTCGGCATCGCCCGCTGTCCATTGTGCGGTCATTTCCGCCAGGTCGGCGACCAGCAGATCCGACACCACTTGCAGGTAGGTGCGGCGGCGTTCGTTGCTGCCACCGGTGGCGCCTTCTCCTGTGAGGTAGTCGGTGTAGGGGCGCTGACCCGCGCCGGGTTCGGTGCCGTTCAGGTCCTGGCCCCAGAGCAGGAACTCGATGGCGTGGTAGCCGGTGGCGACGTTGGCTTCGGAGCCGGCCAGTTCGTTGAGGCTGGCGAGCGTCTCGGCGGTGATCTCGGTGACGTCGATGGTGTCTTCGCCGACCTGGATGCTGGTGTTGGCGATGATATTGGCCGTGGCGCCAGGGTTGCCCAGAGCATGCTGGTAGTCGCCCTCAACGTAGTCGATCAGGCCTTCGTCCAGGGGCCAGGCATTGACCTGTCCTTCCCAGTCGTCGACCAGGGTGTTGCCAAAGCGGAAGACTTCCGTCTGCATGTAGGGAATGCGCGCGGCCAGCCAGGCATCCTTGGCGGCTTGCAGGGTCGCTTCGCTCGGCGCTGCGATCAGGGCTTGCACGGCTTCTTGCAGCTTGAGGCTGGTGCTGTGGGCATCGCTGAAGGCTGCGTGGGCAATCTCGGCGTAGTGACGGACGACTGCCTGGGCGGCCTGCTCGTCATAGTGTGCCGAAGGGGTCGCCGCTTCGCTCTGGCTCTGGGTGGCCGGCTGCGATTCCGTGGGCTGTGGGGCGGCCTGTTTTTCTTCGCCGCAACCCGCAAGGGTGATGGCGACGGCAAGCAGGCTGGCAGTGGCCCAGATAGGAGTACGTGGCATGGCGGGTTCCTTTGCTTTAGCGTGATGTAGATGCCTGGAAGCTGAATGTCCTTTCGCGCCTGATACGTTCAGGTGCTCCGCTAGGGTGTGCTCTTGCAAGCACTGCCTGCAGTGGACGGCGATCCAGGTCGAGGCGTGAACGAGCCTGGCATGATGCGAAAGATTTTCGTTTTGTGCAAAGGTTAGATGAGGTGATGGCCTCTGTATTCGTTCAGTGTGTTTCGTGTGGAGATACCGGGCTGCTGTGGCGGCTGTACGGTACTTGAGGGTGGCAGGAAATCGGCGGCAAAATATGCCAGATCTATCTGGATGTCCTCACGATGAAATGTCGCCCCGGATGCGGTGCCTGCTGTATCGCTCCCTCCATCTCCTCCGTCTTGCCTGGGCATCCGCAAGGAAAGCCGGCGGGTGTGCGTTGCTTTCATCTGTCCCTGGAGAACCTGTGCGAGCTCTTCGGGCGCCCTGAGCGACCGGACGTGTGCGGCCACTTCGAGGCCGACCCCGTCGTTTGCGGGAATGAGCGGGGAGAGGCGATCAGACTGTTGGGCTGGTTGGAACAAGCGACGCTTTGATGGGGGACGCGGTGTTGTGCTGGTCGTCGACAGAAATGAAAAAGGCTGCCCGAGGGCAGCCTTTCGCTTTCAGCGGGTCGTGTCCGCTCAGCGATTCAGGTCGCGTTTTGCGTGACCTGTATACAGTTGACGCGGGCGGCCGATTTTCTGGCCGCTGGCGATC
The DNA here is from genome assembly GCF_013395055.1 of Pseudomonas sp. ABC1. NCBI lineage: Bacteria > Pseudomonadati > Pseudomonadota > Gammaproteobacteria > Pseudomonadales > Pseudomonadaceae > Pseudomonas > Pseudomonas sp. ABC1. Next base: position 816,244 of record NZ_CP058349.1, on the reverse strand, counting down.
ATTTCTTTCCAGTGGGAGATCCAGCCGACCGTGCGCGACAGGGCGAAGATCACGGTGAACATGCTGGTCGGGATGCCGATGGCTTTGAGGATGATGCCCGAGTAGAAGTCGACGTTCGGGTACAGGTTACGCTCGGCGAAGTAGGGGTCTTTCAGAGCGATCTCTTCCAGCTTCATGGCCAGTTCGAGTTGCGGATCCTCGATGCCCAGCTCGGCAAGGACTTCGTCGCAGGTCTGTTTCATGACCTTGGCGCGTGGGTCGAAGTTCTTGTAGACGCGGTGGCCGAAGCCCATCAGCTTGAACGGATCGTTCTTGTCCTTGGCCTTGGCCAGGAATTTCTCGATGTTCGATACGTCGCCGATCTCATCCAGCATGGTCAGCACCGCTTCGTTGGCGCCGCCGTGTGCCGGGCCCCACAGTGCGGCGATACCGGCTGCGATACAGGCGAACGGGTTGGCACCGGTCGAACCGGCCAGGCGCACGGTGGAGGTGGAAGCGTTCTGCTCGTGATCGGCGTGCAGGATGAAGATTCGATCCATGGCCTTGGCCAGTACCGGGCTGATCGGCTTGCTCTCGCATGGTGTGTTGAACATCATGTGGAGGAAGTTTTCCGCGTAGTTCAGGTCGTTGCGCGGATACATGATCGGCTGGCCGATGGAGTACTTGTAGACCATGGCGGCGATGGTCGGCATCTTGGCGACCAGGCGATGCGCGGAGATTTCGCGATGCTTGGGGTCGTTGATGTCGAGGGAGTCATGGTAGAAGGCGGAGAGGGCGCCTACGATGCCGCACATGATGGCCATCGGGTGGGCATCGCGGCGGAAGCCGTTGAGGAACGACTTCAGTTGTTCGTGAACCATGGTGTGGTTCTGGATGGTGCTGACGAACTTGGCCTTTTCCTCTGCGGTCGGCAGTTCGCCGTTGAGCAGCAGGTAGCAGGTTTCGAGGTAGTCGGCTTTCTCGGCCAGTTGCTCGATGGGGTAGCCGCGGTGCAGCAGGATGCCTTTGTCACCGTCGATGTAGGTGATCTGGGACTCGCAAGAGGCGGTCGACATGAAACCGGGGTCGAAGGTGAAGCGACCAGTGGCGGTGAGGCCTCGAACGTCGATCACGTCAGGTCCGACGGTGCCGGATAATACGGGCAGTTCCACGGGGGCTGCGCCCTCGATGATCAACTGCGCTTTCTTGTCAGCCATGTACGGCCTCCTGTTTTATGCTTGGAATCATCATGGCCCCCCACGCAGGGCCCGCATCACTATAGTGAGATAAATCTCAATGTCAATTTGCGAGAAGCCCTGTCGCAGAGGGGGTTTCGGGGGTGAATTCGCAACATGGGGCATATGATTACGACATTCGTATATAGGCCGCTATCAGCCTTTAGTGGCACTTCACCACATTGTCATTAGTGTCCTAACTGTTTATACTCGGAAACCGACCGGCAGGGGCCTGGCAGGCAGTTTTCTGCAGGTTGTCACTCGTGGGTAGCGGGTACTGCTGTGTACTCTTCCCAACAACTTTGCCCTGCGTTCTGGGGCTCTCAAGTGTGAAAAAGAAGCCGTGAAAAGCCAACGACCTGTAAACCTAGATCTTAGGACAATAAAACTCCCAATCACTGCTTACACGTCGATTCTTCACCGTGTATCCGGTGTCATTCTGTTTTTTGGTATTGCGATACTGCTGTTCGCGCTCGACACATCGCTGTCTTCCGAGGAAGGCTTTGGCGATGTCAAGGCGTGTCTGACCAGTCCGCTGGCCAAATTCATAATCTGGGGGCTGTTGTCCGCTCTGTTGTACCACTTGGTGGCTGGTGCCCGTCACCTGGTAATGGACGCTGGCCTTGGTGAGACGCTGGAAGGCGGCAAGCTGGGCTCGAAAATCGTGATCGTCGTATCGGCGGTACTGATCGTTCTGCTGGGGGTGTGGATATGGTAACCAACGTCACGAACTTTTCGCGATCCGGTCTCTACGATTGGATGGCGCAACGTGTTTCTGCAGTGGTGCTTGCGGCTTATTTTTTGTTCCTGCTTGGGTATCTGATAGCCAATCCGGACCTCGGGTATGCGCAGTGGCATGAGCTGTTTTCGTCCAACTGGATGCGCATTTTCAGCCTTCTGGCTCTGGTTGCCCTCAGCGTTCACGCCTGGGTCGGTATGTGGACGATCTCCACTGACTACCTGACCAACATGGCGATTGGCCGCTGGGCGACCGTCGTGCGTTTCCTTTTCCAGGCAGTGTGTGGCATCGCCATGTTCACATTCTTCGTCTGGGGTGTGCAGATTCTTTGGGGTATGTGATCCATGGCTAACATTCGTACGCTTTCCTTCGACGCCATTATCGTTGGCGGCGGCGGTGCCGGCATGCGCGCCGCACTGCAACTGGCACAAGGCGGGCACAAGACCGCTGTCGTGACCAAAGTGTTCCCGACCCGCTCCCATACCGTCTCGGCCCAGGGCGGTATCACCTGCGCCATCGCGTCCTCCGACCCGAATGACGATTGGCGCTGGCACATGTACGACACCGTCAAGGGGTCGGACTACATCGGTGACCAGGACGCTATCGAGTACATGTGCTCTGTCGGTCCAGAGGCCGTTTTCGAACTGGATCACCTGGGTCTGCCGTTCTCGCGTACCGAACAGGGGCGTATCTACCAGCGTCCGTTCGGTGGCCAGTCCAAGGACTTCGGCAAGGGTGGCCAGGCCGCACGTACCTGCGCCGCTGCCGACCGTACCGGTCATGCGCTGCTGCACACGCTCTACCAGGCCAACCTGAAAAACGGTACCTCCTTCCTCAACGAGTGGTACGCCGTGGATCTGGTGAAGAATCAGGATGGCGCCATCGTCGGTATCGTCGCGATCTGTATCGAGACGGGTGAGACTGTTTATATACGTTCCAAGGCTGTCGTCCTGGCCACTGGCGGTGCCGGCCGTATCTACGCCTCCACCACCAATGCCCTGATCAACACCGGTGACGGCGTCGGTATGGCCCTGCGTGCCGGTGTTCCGGTGCAGGACATCGAGATGTGGCAGTTCCACCCGACGGGTATCGCCGGTGCCGGCGTACTGGTGACCGAAGGTTGCCGTGGCGAGGGTGGCTACCTGATCAACGCCCATGGCGAGCGCTTCATGGAGCGTTATGCGCCCAACGCGAAGGACCTTGCTGGTCGTGACGTCGTTGCGCGTTCGATGGTCAAGGAAGTCATTGCCGGTAACGGCTGTGGCCCTGACAAGGACCACGTACTGCTGAAGCTCGATCACCTGGGTGAAGAAGTTCTGCACAGCCGCCTGCCAGGTATCTGTGAGCTGTCCAAAACCTTCGCTCACGTCGACCCTGTGCTCGCGCCTGTTCCGGTCATCCCGACTTGCCACTACATGATGGGCGGCGTTGCCACCAACATTCATGGTCAGGCCATCACTCAGGATGCCAATGGCAACGACACCATCATCGATGGTCTGTTCGCCGTGGGTGAGGTTGCCTGCGTATCGGTGCATGGCGCCAACCGCCTGGGTGGTAACTCGCTGCTCGACCTGGTGGTCTTCGGTCGCGCTGCTGGCTTGCACCTGGAGAAAGCCCTCAAGGAGGGCATCGAGCACCGTGCTGCTTCCGATACCGACCTGGAGCAATCCTTCAAGCGCCTTGCCGGTGTCAACGAACGCACCACTGGCGAAGACGTTGCGCCGCTGCGCAAGGAACTGCAGAGCTGCATGCAGAACTACTTCGGTGTGTTCCGCACCGGTGAGTACATGCAGAAAGGTATCGCCCAACTGGCGGACCTGCGCGAGCGCATCGCCAACGTCAAGATCTCCGACAAGAGCCAATCCTTCAATACCGCTCGTATCGAAGCGCTTGAGCTGCAGAACCTGCTCGAAGTGGCCGAGGCTACCGCGATCGCAGCGGAAGAGCGCAAGGAGTCCCGTGGCGCCCACGCTCGTGAAGACTACGAGGAGCGTGACGACAAGGACTGGCTCTGCCATACCCTGTACTTCCCGGGAGAGAAGCGCGTGACCAAGCGCGCGGTGAACTTCGCTCCTAAGACTGTGCCGGCATTCGAACCCAAGGTTCGGACATACTGAGGTCGCCCCAAATGTTGCAAGTGAGTGTTTATCGCTACAACCCCGATCATGATGAAAAACCTTATGTTCAGGAATTTCAGGTTGATACAGGCGGCAAGGACCTGATGGTTCTGGATGTCCTGGCGCTGATAAAAGAACAGGACGAAGGTTTCTCCTATCGCCGTTCCTGCCGTGAAGGCGTGTGCGGTTCCGATGGCATGAACATCAATGGCAAGAACGGCCTGGCTTGCATTACCCCGTTGTCCTCCGTGGTCAAGGGTAACAAGCTGGTGGTTCGTCCTCTGCCAGGGCTGCCGGTCATTCGTGACCTGGTTGTCGATATGAGCATCTTCTACAAGCAGTACGAGAAAGTCCGGCCTTACCTGATGAACAATACGCCTGCTCCGGCGATTGAGCGTCTGCAAAGCCCGGCGGATCGTGAGAAACTGGATGGGCTCTACGAGTGCATCCTGTGTGCGTGCTGTTCCACCAGTTGCCCGTCTTTCTGGTGGAACCCCGACAAGTTCCTCGGTCCGGCCGCTTTGCTGCAGGCATACCGCTTCCTGGCAGACAGCCGGGACACGGAGACGGAAAATCGTCTGGCTGCCTTGGATGATCCGTTCAGCGTATTCCGCTGCCGTGGCATCATGAACTGCGTGAACGTTTGCCCGAAAGGGTTGAACCCGACCAAGGCAATTGGTCACGTTCGCAACATGTTGCTGCAGAGCGCTACCTGATGGTGGCTGCATCGATGGTCTAGCGGCCCGAGATGCAACATTGCTTTACCGTAACACCTGCGGCGCCGGAGTGATCTACGACGGCGCCGTAGTTTTAGTGAAGTTCTGACTCAGAAGGTCGGTTCTTCAATCTGGAAATTTGATGGCCAGCAGGAGCAACCGGGTGGGAGCCCGGAAACTATCTGCGGGGTCCGTGGTGGCTTTACCTGAGTCGCTGCTTCAGAACTTGGGAAGTCATGCTGCGGTTTCCACGCTGGTGGTGCCTCCTTACCGAAGGTGACCAAACATGCAAGAAAGCGTAATGCAGCGCATGTGGGACAGTGCCCACTTATCCGGTGGCAACGCTGCCTATGTGGAAGAGCTTTATGAGCTCTACCTGCACGACCCCAATTCCGTGCCCGAAGAGTGGCGCAATTACTTTCAGAAGCTGCCTGCCGACGCCGGCACTGCTGCTGATGTTTCTCACTCGACGATCCGCGACCAGTTCATTTTACTGGCGAAGAATCAGCGGCGTGCCCAGCCTGTCTCGGCTGGTAGCGTCAGCAGCGAGCATGAGAAGAAGCAGGTTGAGGTACTGCGCCTGATCCAGGCTTATCGCCTGCGGGGCCACCAGGCCGCCCAGCTCGATCCGCTGGGGCTTCAGCAGCGCGTTGCGCCTGTGGATCTTTCCGTCAGCAACTACGCACTGACCGATGCCGACCTGGATACCGTCTTCCGTACGGGTGATCTGGCCATTGGCAAAGATCAGGCTAGCCTGCGTGAAATCCTGCAGATCCTTCAAGAGACATATTGCCGCACCATCGGTGCCGAGTATGCGCACATCGTCGATTCCGAGCAGCGCAACTGGTTCATCCAGCGCCTCGAGAGTGTGCGTGGCCGTCCTGCCTATTCGGCACAGATCAAGGATCACCTGCTCGAGCGCCTGTCGGCCGCCGAAGGCCTGGAAAAGTACCTGGGTACCAAATACCCGGGCACCAAGCGTTTCGGTCTGGAAGGCGGTGAAAGCCTGATTCCGCTGCTCGACGAGATCATCCAGCGTTCCGGCTCCTACGGCACCAAGGAAATCGTCATCGGCATGGCTCACCGTGGCCGTCTGAACGTGTTGGTGAATACCTTCGGCAAGAACCCGCGCGACCTGTTCGACGAGTTCGAAGGCAAGCGTGTGGAAGGCCTCAGCTCGGGTGACGTGAAGTATCACCAGGGCTTTTCTTCCAACGTGATGACCCCGGGCGGCGAAATCCACCTGGCCATGGCGTTCAACCCGTCGCACCTGGAGATCGTGTCTCCGGTGGTCGAGGGTTCGGTGCGTGCCCGCCAGGACCGTCGCAACGATCCGGTCGGCGACAAAGTGTTGCCAGTGACCCTCCACGGTGACTCGGCATTCGCCGGTCAGGGCGTGGTGATGGAAACCTTCCAGATGTCGCAGACCCGTGCGTACAAGACTGGCGGTACCATCCGTATCGTGATCAACAACCAGGTTGGTTTCACCACCAGCCGTCCGGAGGATACTCGTTCCACCGAGTACGCCACCGACGTTGCCAAGATGATCCAGGCACCGATCTTCCACGTGAACGCGGATGATCCGGAAGCTGTCCTGTTCGTTACGCAACTGGCCGTCGACTATCGCATGCAGTTCAAGCGCGATATCGTCATCGACCTGGTTTGCTATCGCCGTCGCGGTCACAACGAGGCGGACGAGCCGAGCGGCACCCAGCCGCTGATGTATCAGAAGATCGCCAAGCAGCGCACCACGCGTGAGCTCTATGCCGATGCCCTGGTTCAAGGTGGCGTGCTTGACGCTTCCGGTGTGCAAGCCAAGATCGACGAGTACCGTACGGCCCTGGACAATGGCCTGCACGTGGTCAAGAGCCTGGTCAAGGAGCCGAACAAGGAACTGTTCGTCGACTGGCGTCCGTACCTGGGCCACGCCTGGACTGCGCGTCACGATACCCGCTTCGAGCTGAAGACCCTGCAGGAACTGTCCAGCAAACTGCTGCAGACGCCTGAAGGCTTCGTCGTACAGCGCCAGGTTTCCAAGATCTACGAGGATCGCCAGCGCATGGGCGCCGGTGCCTTGCCGATCAACTGGGGCTACGCCGAGACAATGGCTTATGCGACCCTGCTGCTCGAAGGTCATCCGGTGCGTATCAGTGGCCAGGACGTGGGGCGCGGGACCTTCTCCCACCGCCATGCCGCGCTGCACAACCAGAAGGATGGCAGCACTTATGTGCCGCTGAAGCACCTTTATGATGGTCAGCCGCGCTTCGACCTGTACGACTCCTTCCTGTCCGAGGAAGCGGTTCTGGCGTTCGAATACGGCTATTCCTCCACCACGCCGAATGCGCTGGTGATCTGGGAAGCCCAGTTCGGTGACTTCGCCAACGGTGCCCAGGTAGTCGTCGACCAGTTCATCACCAGTGGCGAGCACAAGTGGGGTCGTCTGTGCGGCCTGACCATGCTGCTGCCGCATGGCTATGAAGGTCAGGGCCCCGAGCACTCCTCGGCGCGTCTGGAGCGTTACCTGCAATTGTGTGCAGAGCACAATATCCAAGTCTGCGTCCCGACCACGCCGGCTCAGGTCTACCACATGCTGCGTCGTCAGGCGATTCGCCCGCTGCGCAAGCCGCTGGTTGCGCTGACACCGAAATCGCTGCTGCGTCACAAACTGGCAATCTCGACCCTGGAAGATCTGACCCAGGGTTCGTTCCAGACGGTGATTCCGGAGGTCGATCCGGTCGAGGCCGCCAAGGTCGAGCGTGTGGTCCTGTGCAGCGGCAAGGTCTACTACGACCTGCTGGAGAAGCGTCGCAACGAAGGTCGCGAGGACATCGCCATCGTGCGTATCGAGCAGCTCTATCCGTTCCCGGAAGATGATCTGACCGAAGTGCTTGCGCCTTACAGCAACCTCAAGCATATCGTCTGGTGTCAGGAAGAGCCGATGAACCAGGGCGCCTGGTACTGCAGCCAGCACCACATGCGTCGCGTGATCGCGGCACATGACAAGGCACTGGTACTGCAATACGCCGGTCGTGATGCTTCCGCTTCCCCGGCAGTCGGTTATGCTTCGCTGCATGCCGAACAGCAGGAGAAACTGCTGCAGGACGCTTTCACCGTTTAACCATTCGTACCCGAGGCCGCGCTATTCGCGGCCTCGGTGCAGAAACCGAATCAATAGGATCCCTGAATAATGGCTATCGAGATCAAAGCCCCTACATTCCCTGAATCGGTTGCCGACGGCACCGTTGCCACCTGGCACAAAAAGCCGGGTGAGGCTGTCAAGCGTGACGAACTGATCGTCGATATCGAAACCGACAAGGTGGTGATGGAAGTTCTCGCCGAAGCGGATGGCGTCCTGACTGAAATCGTCAAGAACGAAGGTGACACCGTCCTGAGCGGTGAACTGCTGGGCAAACTGGATGCCGGCGCTACTGCCGCCGCTCCAGCCGCTGCCGCGCCTGCTGCTGCACCTGCCGAAGCTGCTGCGCCTGCTGCCGCTGCTGGCCAGGATCCGATTCTCGCACCTGCCGCGCGCAAGCTGGCCGAAGAGAACGGCATCGCCGCCGACAGCCTGAGTGGCACTGGCAAAGGTGGTCGTGTGACCAAGGAAGACGTGGTCGCTGTCATCGAAGGCAAGGGCGCCGCTCCGGCTGCCGCTGCCAAGCCTGCTGCTCCAGCGGCATCCGCGCCGATCTTCGCCGCGGGTGACCGCGTCGAGAAGCGCGTGCCGATGACCCGCCTGCGTGCCAAGGTTGCCGAGCGTCTGGTTGAGGCTCAATCCTCCATGGCCATGCTGACGACGTTCAACGAAGTCAACATGAAGCCGATCATGGAGCTGCGCGCCAAGTACAAGGACCTGTTCGAGAAGAAGCACGATGGCGTGCGCCTGGGCTTCATGTCCTTCTTCGTCAAGGCCGCCACCGAAGCGCTCAAGCGCCAGCCGGGCGTCAATGCCTCCATCGACGGTAACGATATCGTCTACCACGGCTACCAGGATGTCGGCGTAGCCGTTTCCAGCGACCGTGGCCTGGTGGTTCCTGTCCTGCGCAATGCCGAGCAGATGAGCCTGGCCGAGATCGAGGGCACCATCAACGCCTACGGCAAGAAAGCCAAGGCTGGCAAGCTGACCATCGAAGAGATGACCGGCGGTACCTTCACCATCTCCAACGGTGGTGTGTTCGGCTCGCTGCTGTCGACCCCGATCGTCAACCCGCCGCAAACCGCGATCCTCGGCATGCACAAGATTCAGGAGCGTCCGATGGCCGTCAACGGTCAGGTCGTCATCCTGCCGATGATGTACCTGGCGTTGTCCTACGATCACCGCCTGATCGATGGCAAGGAAGCGGTCACCTTCCTGGTTACCCTGAAGGATCTGCTGGAAGATCCGGCGCGTCTGCTGCTGGACATCTAAACAACAGCCACAAGCCGCAGGTCACGGACTGCCTGATTTTCCTGTCCAGACCTGTGGCTTGCCGCTCGAAGCTCGAGCCTTAGGAGATCGTTATGAGTCAGAAATTCGACGTAGTCGTCATTGGTGCGGGTCCTGGCGGCTATGTCGCTGCCATCAAGGCCGCACAACTGGGTCTCAAGACCGCTTGCATCGAGAAGTACCAGGGTAAGGAAGGCAAGACCGCACTGGGCGGTACCTGCCTGAACGTCGGTTGCATCCCGTCCAAGGCGCTGCTGGACAGCTCCTACAAGTTCCATGAAGCCCACGAGAGCTTCAAGGTCCACGGGATCAGCACTGGCGACGTTGCCATCGACGTGCCGACCATGGTTGGCCGCAAGGACCAGATCGTCAAAAACCTCACCGGTGGCGTTGCTGCGCTGTTCAAGGCCAATGGTGTCACCCTGTTCGAAGGCCATGGCAAGCTGCTGGCCGGCAAGCAGGTCGAAGTCATCAAGTCCGACGGCAGCACCGAAGTGCTGGCGGCCGAGAACGTGATCCTGGCCTCCGGCTCCAAGCCGGTCGATATCCCGCCGGCTCCGGTGGATCAGGACATCATCGTCGACTCCACGGGCGCACTGGACTTCCAGAGTGTACCGAAGCGCCTGGGCGTCATCGGCGCGGGTGTGATCGGTCTGGAGCTGGGCTCGGTATGGGCTCGCCTGGGTGCCGAAGTGACGGTCATCGAAGCGCTGGACAAGTTCCTGCCCGCTGCCGATGAGCAGGTCGCCAAGGAAGCCCAGAAGATCCTCACCAAGCAAGGCCTGAACATTCGCCTGGGTGCCCGTGTCACGGGTTCGAAGATCGAGGGCCGCGAGGTCACCGTCAACTTCACCGATGCCAATGGCGAACAGCAGCAGACTTTCGACAAGCTGATCGTGGCCGTGGGCCGCCGCCCGGTGACCACCGAGCTGCTGGCTGCCGACTCCGGTGTCAACCTCGACGAGCGCGGATTCATCTTCGTCGACGACTATTGCGCAACCAGCGTTCCGGGCGTTTACGCCATCGGTGACGTGGTGCGTGGCGCGATGCTGGCGCACAAGGCATCCGAAGAGGGTGTGGTGGTTGCCGAGCGTATCGCTGGCCACAAGGCGCAACTGAACTACGACCTGATCCCGTCGGTCATCTACACCCACCCGGAAATCGCATGGGTCGGCAAGTCCGAGCAAGTGCTGAAGTCCGAGGGTGTCGAAGTGAACGTGGGTACCTTCCCGTTCGCGGCCAGTGGTCGTGCCATGGCGGCCAATGATACCGCCGGTTTCGTCAAGGTCATCGCCGATGCCAAGACCGACCGTGTACTGGGCGTGCATGTGATTGGCCCGAGCGCCGCCGAGCTGGTTCAGCAGGGCGCGATCGGCATGGAATTCGGTACCAGTGCCGAAGACCTGGGCCTGATGGTGTTCTCGCACCCGACGCTGTCCGAGGCGCTGCATGAAGCGGCCCTGGCAGTGAACGGCCATGCGATTCACGTGGCAAACCGCAAGAAGCGCTGATTCTCGTGGTGGTGGGCCGGTGAGTTTTTCCAAACATCTCCGGCCCCTAGGCAAAGCGCAGTGTTCTCTGGAACACTGCGCTTTGTCGTTTCTGGGTGCGACTAAAGTATTAAGAGTCTCTGTTCAAGGTCTGCTGTGCGTTGCTCCGACTGTGCCAAAAGACGCTGGCTCGCGAGGCCGGTAACAGGCTCTAAGTGATACAGGTCATTGAAAAGTGCCGGAGCAGTTTTCAATGGCTTGGCTGTGAGACGGAAATGCGCAATACCACTACAAGTCCAACCAATGGTAGACCAGCATGAATCTTCACGAATATCAGGGTAAGCAACTGTTCGCCGAGTATGGATTGCCTGTGTCGACAGGCTATGCCGTGGACAGTCCGAAGGAAGCGGCCGAGGCGTGCGACAAGATTGGTGGTACTGAGTGGATCGTCAAGGCACAGGTGCATGCCGGCGGTCGTGGCAAGGCGGGCGGGGTGCAGAAGGTGCACAGCAAGGACGAGGCGCGTGCGTTCGCCCAACGCTGGCTCGGGGAGCGGCTGGCGACCTATCAGACCGATGCCGCCGGGCAGCCGGTGAACATGATTCTCGTGGAAGCCTGCACGGAGATCGCCAAGGAACTCTACCTCGGTGCGGTGGTGGATCGCTCCAGCCGCCGTGTCGTGTTCATGGCCTCGACCGAAGGCGGCATGGATATCGAGCGGGTTGCCCATGAGACACCCGAGAAGATACTCAAGGCCACCATCGACCCATTGGTTGGCGCCCAGCCTTTCCAAGGGCGAGCGCTGGCTTTTCAACTGGGCTTGCAGGGCGAGCAGGTCAAGCAATTCACCAGCATCTTCATGGGATTGGCGAAACTCTTCGCCGATTACGACCTGGCGCTGCTGGAAGTGAACCCGCTGGTGATCAAGAAGGACGGCAACCTGCATTGCCTGGATGCCAAGCTGAATATCGACGGCAATGCGATCTATCGCCAGCCCCGGCTGCGTGGCATGCAGGACACTTCCCAGGATGATCCGCGCGAATCCCTCGCCGCGCGCTGGGAGCTCAACTATGTAGCGCTGGACGGTAATATCGGCTGCATGGTCAATGGTGCGGGGCTGGCCATGGGCACCATGGATATCGTCAATCTCTATGGCGGCCGTCCGGCCAACTTTCTCGACGTGGGCGGTGGTGCGACCGGCGAGCGGGTCAGCGAAGCATTCAAGATCATTCTTTCCGACAGCAACGTCGTGGCGGTGCTGGTGAATATCTTTGGCGGCATCGTGCGCTGCGACATGATCGCCGAAGGCATCATCGACGCCGTGCGCGAGGTCGGGGTCAAGGTGCCGGTGGTCGTGCGCCTGGAGGGCAACAATGCCGAGCTTGGCGCGAGAATGCTGGGCGAGAGCGGGTTCAATATCATCGGTGCCACCAGCCTGACCGATGCGGCCATGCAGGTCGTCAAAGCCGCGGAGGGCAAGTGAATGAGCATCCTCATCGATAAGGATACCCGCGTCATCTGTCAGGGCTTCACTGGGGCCCAGGGCACGTTCCACTCCGAACAGGCGATTGCCTATGGCACGCGCATGGTGGGCGGCGTTACGCCGGGCAAGGGCGGTACGCAGCACCTGGGGCTGCCCGTATTCGACACGGTACAAGAAGCCGTGGAGCAGACGGGGGCCGACGCATCGGTCATCTATGTGCCTGCACCCTTCTGCAAGGATTCGATCCTCGAGGCGGCCTTTGCCGGTATCCGGCTGATCGTCTGCATTACCGAGGGCATTCCCACACTGGACATGCTGCAGGTCAAGGTCAAATGCGATGAGCTGGGCGTGCGCCTGATCGGCCCTAACTGCCCGGGTGTGATCACGCCAGGCGCCTGCAAGATCGGCATCCAGCCGGGGCACATCCATATGCCGGGCAAGGTCGGTATCGTTTCGCGCTCCGGCACCCTGACCTACGAGGCGGTGAAGCAGACCACCGATGCGGGTTTCGGTCAGTCGACCTGCGTCGGCATCGGCGGCGACCCGATCCCCGGAACCAGCTTCATCGATGTGCTCGAACTGTTCGAGGCTGATCCGCAGACGGAGGCCATCGTGATGATCGGCGAAATCGGCGGCAGTGCCGAGGAGGAGGCCGCAGCCTATATCAAGGCGCATGTCAGCAAGCCGGTGGTGTCCTATATCGCCGGTGTGACGGCGCCAGCGGGCAAGCGTATGGGGCATGCCGGGGCGATCATCTCGGGTGGCAAGGGGACCGCACTGGAGAAGTTCGCTGCTCTGGAAGATGCCGGTGTGCGAACGGTGCGTTCACTGGACGAGATCGGCAAGGCGCTGGCCGAGGTCACGGGCTGGCGCTGATTGATGTGTGGGGGCAGAGGCCACCGTTGTGTGGCCTTTGTCATTTTTGCAAGGCGGTACTTCTGGAATGCTTGATATCCGATGGTTCGTTTGAAAGGTTTCGATCTGCTGGCGCTGGGTTTCCTGACCTTCGCGTTGTTTCTCGGTGCGGGAAATATCATCTTCCCCGCCAGTGCCGGGCTGGCGGCGGGGGATCGTCTGTGGAGCACCGCCGCGGGCTTCCTTCTGACCGGTGTCGGTCTGCCACTGCTGACGGTGGTGGCCCTGGCGCGTGTCGGTGGCGGCATGCCTGGTCTGACCGCACCCTTGGGGCGCAAGGCGGGTGTACTGCTGGCAGTTGCGGTCTACCTGGCGGTTGGGCCTCTGTTCGCCACGCCGCGTACGGCGGTGGTTTCCTTCGAGATCGGGGTGGTGCCTTTCGTCGGTGACAGTGCGCTCGCGTTGCTCATCTACACATCGCTTTATTTCGCGGTCGCCTTGTTCTTCGTGCTCTCGCCAGGGCGTTTGCTCGACCGTGTCGGCAAGGTGGTCACGCCTGTCCTGCTGCTGGCCTTGCTGGTGCTTGGCGGCGCGGCGCTGTTCATGCCGGCCGGCGCGCCGGGGGCGGCATCGGACAGCTACCGTGAACAACCCATGCTGAACGGCTTCCTGGACGGCTACCTGACCATGGATGCGCTGGGAGCGCTGGTCTTCGGCGTGGTCATCGCCACTGCCGTGCGTGGACGAGGCATCACTGACCTGGGTCTGATCACGCGCTACACCAGCATCGCCGGGCTGATCGCAGCGGTGGGCCTGTCGGCGGTCTATCTGTCGCTTTTCTACCTGGGTGCGGGTAGCCATGAGGTCGCCCAGGGTGCCGAGAATGGTGGTCAGGTGCTGACCGCCTATGTCGAGCACACCTTTGGTCGGGGCGGCATTCTGCTGTTGTCCGGTGTGATCCTGTTGGCCTGCCTTACCACCGGTGTCGGTTTGCTGGTGGCGTGCGGTGAGTTTTTCAGCGATCTGCTGCGTATTCCCTACAGCCTCGTGGTGTGGGTCTTCACATTGTTCAGTTTCGCTGTGTCCAATATCGGGTTGAACCAACTGATCAGTCTGTCGATACCCGTGATGGCAGGGCTTTATCCGCTGGCGATCGTGTTGGTCGTGTTGAGCCTGCTCGACCGCTTCTGGCTGTCTTCCAGTCGTGTGATGATCCCTGTCATGGCGGTCACGTTGTTCTTTGGCATGATCGACGGCTTCCGTTCGACTGGGGTCGATGTCGCCTTGCCCTGGATGCTGGACCGTTTACCCCTGGCGGGGTTGAACCTGGGTTGGGTGGTGCCGGTGGTGTCGACGCTGGCCCTGGCGATCCTGTGGGACCGCATCCATGGCCGCCCGCTGTTGCAGGAGAGACCTTGATGAGCTTCATCCACGATTATTGGCAGCACCTGCTGGCTGTCTGCTGGTTCCTGGTGTGCTGGGTGGGCTACACCTTCTATGCCGAGTGGAGAGGGCGGGACACCGCTTGCCTGGCCAGCGTGCTGCACCTTTATCGGGTGGACTGGATGCGGCGCCTGCTGCAACGTGACAACCGCATCGCCGATGCCAACGTGATCGGCAACCTGGAGCGCAATGCCGCGTTCTTCGCCTCCAGCACCCTGATCATCCTGGCCGGTATCGTCACGGCGCTGGGGGCTTCCGAGCGTGCGGTGTCGCTGCTGGGTGACCTGCCGTTCGCGCAGCCGGCCAGTCGCGGGCTGTCCGAGATCAAGCTGCTGGGGCTGGCGGTGGTGTTCGTCTATGCCTTCTTCACGTTCAGTTGGTGCATGCGCCAGTACAACTTCGCGGCGATTCTGGTGGCGTCCGCACCGATGGTCGGCGAGCACAATGTCAGCGACCTGGAGCGCAGGGCTTTCGCCAAGCGGGCGGCAAGGGTCATATCGATGGCGGCCAACCAGTTCAACTTCGGCTTGCGCGCCTATTATTTCGGCATGTCGATCCTATCCTGGTTCATCAACCCATGGTTCTTCATGCTGGTGACGGCTGGCGTCGTGGTGATTCTCTACCGCCGCGAGTTCCATTCAGACGTGCTCAAGGTAATGGTCTACACCCCGACTTCTGCGGTGGAGACGCCTCTGGAGTAGCGGGCAGGTCCTGGTTTGGAAATGATGCGTATGGCAATCATTCGATCCGGGCATCCCGCGCCCTTGAAAACATCCTGCACGCCCCCATCTTTGTTCGCATCGCCGCAGTAGCGGTCCCTGCCATTGATGATTGGAGGATGTAGGATGAGTGCGGAGACTCAAAAAGAGACCCTTGGCTTCCAGACCGAAGTGAAGCAACTGCTTCACCTGATGATTCACTCGCTGTATTCCAACAAGGAAATCTTCCTTCGCGAGTTGGTCTCCAACGCATCCGATGCGGTCGACAAGCTGCGTTTCGAAGCACTGGCCAAGCCCGAGTTGCTGGAAGGCGGCGATGAGCTGAGGATCCGCGTCAGTTTCGACGCCGAAGCCAATACCGTCACCCTCGATGACAACGGTATCGGCATGAGCCGCGACGAAACCATCGCGCACCTGGGCACCATCGCCAAGTCCGGTACCGCCGACTTCCTGAAGAACCTTTCCGGTGACCAGAAGAAGGATTCGCACCTGATCGGCCAATTCGGCGTGGGTTTCTACTCGGCCTTCATCGTCGCCGAACAGGTCGAAGTCTTCACCCGCCGCGCAGGCCTGCCGGCCAGCGAGGGCGTGCACTGGTCGTCGAAGGGCGAGGGTGATTTCGAGATCGCCACCATCGACAAGCCCGAGCGCGGTACGCGTATCGTGCTGCACCTGAAGAAAGATGAAAGCGACTTCGCCAATGGCTGGCGCCTGCGCAATGTGATCAAGAAGTACTCGGACCATATCGCCCTGCCGATCGAGCTGCCGAAAGAGCACGTCGGCAAGGAAGAAGACAAACCGGCCGAGCCCGAATGGGAAACCGTCAACCGCGCTAGTGCGCTGTGGACCCGCCCGCGCACCGAGGTGACGGACGAGCAGTACCAGGAGTTCTACAAGCACGTCTCCCACGACTTCGACAACCCGCTGGCCTGGAGCCACAACAAGGTCGAGGGCAAGCTGGAATACACCTCGCTGCTCTATGTGCCGACTCGCGCGCCGTTCGACCTGTATCACCGCGAAGCGCCCAAGGGCCTCAAGCTCTATGTGCAGCGCGTGTTCATCATGGACCAGGCCGACGAGTTCCTGCCGCTGTACCTGCGCTTCATCAAGGGTGTGGTGGACTCCAATGACCTGTCGCTGAACGTCTCCCGCGAGATCCTGCAGAAAGACCCGGTCATCGACTCGATGAAGTCGGCGTTGACCAAGCGCGTGCTGGACATGCTGGAGAAGCTGGCGAAGAACGATACCGAGCAGTACAAGAGCTTCTGGAAGGCATTCGGCCAGGTGCTCAAGGAAGGTCCGGCGGAAGACTTCGCCAATAAGGAGAAAATCGCGGGTCTGTTGCGTTTCGCCTCTACGGCTGGCGAGGGCGGCGAGCAGGTCGTTGCGCTGGCCGACTACGTGTCGCGCTTCAAGGAAGGCCAGGACAAGATCTACTTCCTTACCGGCGAGTCCTATGACCAAGTCAAGAACAGCCCGCACCTGGAAGTGTTCCGCAAGAAAGGCATCGAGGTACTGCTGCTCACCGACCGTATCGACGAGTGGCTGATGAGCCACCTGAGCGAGTTCGATGGCAAGCGGTTCGTCGACGTCGCCCGTGGCGATCTGGACCTCGGCAGCCTGGACTCGGAGGAGGACAAGAAGGCCCAGGAAGAAGTCGCCAAGGACAAGGAAGGGCTGGTCGAGCGCCTGAAGACCGCGTTGGGCGACGAAGTCGCCGAGGTGCGTGTGTCCCATCGCCTGACCGACTCGCCGGCGATCCTCGCCATCGGCCAGCAGGACCTGGGCTTGCAGATGCGCCAGATCCTCGAGGCCAGTGGGCAGAAAGTGCCGGACTCCAAGCCGATCTTCGAATTCAACCCGACTCACCCGCTGATCGAGAAGCTGGATGCCGAGCCGGATGAAGACCGCTTCACCGATCTTTCGCACATCCTCTTCGACCAGGCCGCCCTGGCCGCCGGTGACAGCCTGAAAGACCCTGCCGCCTATGTGCAGCGTCTGAACAAGCTGCTGGTGGAACTGTCCGCCTGACGTTTGTCGAGCGACAGACGAACGCCCTGGCTTGCCGGGGCGTTCTTTTTCATGCGGCAGAAGCGGACCTTGCTGGTTGAGTCCTGGCGCTGAACGGAAAACTTCCTTTGGCGGTCTATGGAATTCACCTTTGCCGCATGAGGAGTTCCGTTTGTCCATGCCCCGTTGTGTTCTCTGCCTGTTCGCGCTGTTACTGGTTTCCGTGGCCCAGGCCCGTGACTACCGCTACAGCGATGCCCACCTGCACTACGTCGACTTCTTCCAGGAAACCGACGGCATGAACAAACTGCTGCGGCAGATGGACGAGGCCGCCATCGACCACATCATGCTCTCCGGTATCCCGGTGGCGAAGAAGTGGGACGAGAACGAACCCAAGCGGCCGCGCTATTACGCAGGCGACGATGCCAACGCCTACTGGTACAGCGCCACCGATGTGTTGATCGCCCATGCCTACAAACAGCTGACGGCTGAGCAGCAGGATCGCTTCCACCCCTTCCTGTCGGGCTTCAATCCCAACGACAAGAACGCCGATGCGCATATCCGGCGCATGCTCGAACTCGATCCAGGGCTCTGGCAGGGTATCGGCGAGATCTTCACCCGTCACGATGACTTGACCGCCCTGATTCATGGCGATGCGCCGCGTGCCAACAACGAGGCGCTGGCACGGGTATACCGACTGGCAGCCGAATTCGACCTGCCGGTGATGTTGCATTCCAACATCACCTCCAAGCGCGAGCGCAACCCGCTCTATCTGGAGGAACTGGAGGAGTCACTGGAGAAGCACCCGAAGACCCGTTTCATCTGGGCGCATGCCGGGACCAGCATGGAATTGCACCGTCATCAGGAGAAACTGGAGTTCCTGTTGCCAACGGTGACCCGTCTGCTGGAGGCCTATCCCAATCTCTATATCGACCTGTCCTGGACCGTGCTGGAACCGTACCTGCTCGATGCCAAGGGGCGGCCTGATGCGGGATGGGTGAAGCTGGTCGAACACTACCCGACGCGGTTTATGCTGGGCTCGGATGTGGTGGGTTCGTTCGATCGCGTGGGGGAGGTATTGCAGGGCTTTGCACCCTTCCTCGATGCCTTGCCCGAGGATGTCGCGATGCAGGTGGCGCGGGACAATTTCCTGTCGATCCTGCCGAAGAAGCGGCAGCGTGAAATCGCTGACTGAGCGATGACTGGAAACGAAAACGGCGCCCAAACAGACTGTGTGAAAACACACTGGCAGGCCTTAAACCAAACGCCCCGACTTGTTCGGGCGTTTGTTTTTTGTACTGGAAAAGGCCTTTTAGCCTATCAACTGCACCATTTTCCGAATGCCCAGAACGCTGATTGCTCGTTTGAGGTTGTAGGCAGTAGTTGCCAAGGCCATTTCAGCCCTAGCTCCATCAAGTTGTCGTAGCAAGAACCGCCCATTTCCAAATAGCCATTGCTTGAGGTTGCCAAATGGATGCTCGACGATGGACCTGCGTCGCACCATCATCTCTGGGTGCAATTCCATCCTCTGCTCCATACGCTCGAAAGCTTCTTCCTGCGCGTGACGCGAGACATAGCGGCGCTGAGCTGTCGTGCATTGGGTTTTCAGTGCGCACGCTGTACAGTCGCTAACCGCTGCCTGATAGATCCGGCTGCCTTTTGAGCACTGTTTCAGGCTTAGCAACTTGCCTGCCGGGCATTGATACCGATCCTGTTCGGTATCGTAGGTAAAGTCCTTTCGCCCGAAGAGTGCTTCTCCGCCTGGATTAGAGGTTCTGCTTGGTGGTACGTATGCCGTAATGGATACGTCCTCGCATGCTTGAAACTGCTGAGCATTCGAGTAGCCCATATCCGCTGTGACCGTCAGAGCGTCCTGCTCCAGATGCGCCTTGGCAGCTTTCGCCATTGGCTCGAGCTGTTTACGGTCGTCACTGTCCTGAGTCACCTCGTGGTGCAAAATCAGACAGTGCTCGGCGTCGACAGCGGACTGCACGTTATAAGCAACACGCGGCCCCTTTGGTGTACGCATCATTCGGGCATCGCTTTCATGCGTGTTGAACTGTTCCAGATCCATAGACTCCATCAAGGCTTGGCAGCTTCGATTGTCCCGTTGCTTGGACTCTAGCTTCACCAAGGCCGCCTTGATCGCGTTGCGATCAATCACTTGCTCTGCTTCAGCCTTGTCTGCAGCGTCCAGCTCGGCCAGATATTGGGCGATGCGCTTATCCAGCTTTTCATCCTGTCGCTTGAGCTGACTTAAGCTCAAATGGCGGCGAGAGGACGCTACTGCTTGAAATTTACTGCCATCAATCGCTACCAAATCACCAGCAATCAGGCCAGCAGGTCGACAGAACTGTACAAAGGTTCGGCACGTAGAAACGAACGCGGCTTTGTTGTTCTTGCGAAAATCAGCAATGGTCTTGAAGTCGGGCTTGAGCCGATTGATCAACCACATCACTTCAATGTTGCGTTGGCATTCTGTTTCAAGACGCCGTGACGAGCGGATGCGTTGAAAATAGCCGTAGAGGTAGAGTCTTAGATGATCGGCAGGGTCGTAAGAGGGGCGTCCAGTCGCCTTGGGCTGGGCTTTGTCAAAACCTAGGTGCCCTAGATCCAGACTGGCAACATACAGGTCGATGACACGAACGAGATGATCCTCAGGGATTAGTTCTTCCAGCGAGACAGGGAACAGACTGGTCTGGTTACGGGACTCCCCTTGGATATAGGCCATAACAAAAAATGCTCCGTATCTTACGATCCGGAGCATTTTCTTAAAGCACCAAGCAGATTGCTAGGTTTTCACACAGTCTGCAAAGGCGCCGTTTTCATAAAGGGCCGGGAATCAGCCTTTCCAGCGTTGCAGTACCAGCGTGGCGTTGGTGCCACCGAAACCGAAGCTGTTGCTCATCACGGTGTCGACGTCGACGTTCTCGCGGGTTTCGCGCAGGATCGGCAGATCGGCGACTTCCGGGTCCAGCTCTTCGATGTTGGCCGAGGCGGCGATGAAGCGGCCTTGCATCATCAGGATGCTGTAGATCGCTTCGTGTACGCCAGCGGCGCCCAGCGAGTGACCGGACAGGCTCTTGGTCGAGCTGATCAGCGGGGCCTTGTCGCCGAACACGGCGCGCACACCCTTGATCTCGGCGACATCGCCAACCGGGGTCGAGGTGCCGTGCGTGTTCAGGTAGTCGATCGGCGTGTTGACGGTGGACAGCGCCTGCTGCATGCAGCGGATGGCGCCTTCGCCACTCGGGGCAACCATGTCGTAGCCATCGGACGTTGCGCCATAGCCGACGATCTCGGCGTAGATATGGGCGCCGCGGGCGAGGGCGTGTTCCAGCTCCTCGACCACCACCATGCCGCCACCGCCGGCGATGACGAAACCGTCACGCTTGGCGTCGTAGGCGCGGGAGGCTTGCTGCGGGGTTTCGTTGTACTGGCTGGACAGTGCGCCCATGGCGTCGAACAGGAAGCTCTGGCTCCAGTGTTCTTCCTCACCGCCGCCGGCGAAGACCACGTCCTGTTTGCCGAGCTGGATCTGCTCCATGGCCAGGCCGATGCAGTGGGCACTGGTGGCGCAGGCCGAGGCGACCGAGTAGTTCAGGCCCTTGATCTTGAACGGGGTAGCCAGGCAGGCGGAAACGGTGCTGCTCATGGTACGGGTCACACGGTACGGGCCGACACGCTTGACGCCTTTCTCGCGCAGGATGTCCAGAGCTTCCATCTGGTTGAAGGTGGAAGCACCGCCGGAGCCGGCGATCAGGCCGGTGCGCGGGTTGGAGACCTGGTCTTCGCTGAGGCCGGAATCCTTGACGGCCTGTTCCATCGCCAGGAAGGCATAGCCGGCGGCATCGCCAACGAAACGGCGGACCTTGCGGTCGATCGCTTCGTCGAGGTTGATGTCGACGGAGCCGGAAACCTGGCTACGCAGGCCCATCTCGGCGTATTCCGGGTTGAAGCGGATACCGGAGCGGCCAGCGCGCAGGTTGGCGGAAACGGTTTCTTTGTCATTGCCGAGGCAGGAAACGATGCCCAGACCGGTGATCACGACACGGCGCATGCGGATAACCCTTAAAAGCTGTCAGTGGAGGAAAACAGGCCGACACGCAGACCTTCGGCACTGTAGATTTCACGCCCATCGACACTGACTGTGCCGTCGGCGATGCCGAGGATCAGCGAGCGACTGATGGTGCGCTTGATATGAATGTTGTAGGTGACTTTCTTGGCGGTCGGCAGGACCTGGCCGAAGAACTTCACTTCGCCCGAACCCAGGGCGCGTCCGCGTCCGGGATTGCCCTGCCAGCCCAGGTAGAAGCCTACCAGCTGCCACATGGCGTCCAGGCCCAGGCATCCCGGCATGACGGGATCGCCCTCGAAATGGCAACCGAAGAACCAGAGGTCCGGATTGATATCCAGCTCCGCAACCAGTTCGCCTTTGCCATATTTGCCACCCACTTCACTGATGTGAACGATGCGATCGACCATCAGCATGTTCGGAGCGGGCAGTTGTGCATTACCGGGGCCGAACAGTTCGCCGCGGCTGCAACGAAGCAGGTCTTCCCGAGTGAATGCCTGTTGTTTGGTCATGCGTCTTCCTCAATCGCCCTTTTCTGGAGGGCTTGCTGCGTTCATCGGCCCCTGGAATCCGAGAGCCTGATCATAGGACTACTCATAGACTTCCGCGTTGTGCACAAAGTCACAGAACGTGGGGGCATCCTTCACTTCACACAATTTTCCAGAGCCGGCAGGCGGCAAAGGCAAAAAACGGACGCTACTTTAACACTACCGGGGGCAGTGAAGAACGTAGAGGCTGACGATGTTTCGTCGTAGATTGGTCAAAAAGGGCGAGATAGTGACTGTTTGCACTGTTTCGACAATGGTCGTAACAGGTGTTTCAAGCGTTCCCGACCTTGCCGGGAGGCTTGTTCCGCGTGTTTCGCCTTGCCTGGCGCGGGCGCGTATAATGGCCCGCTGGCCACTGTCGAGTGGCGAATGATGGAAATCTCATGACACAACAGCAATCCATTGCGGTTCTCGGTGGTGGCAGCTTCGGTACGGCGATCGCCAACCTGCTGGCCGAGAATGGGCATCCGGTGCTGCTCTGGATGCGTGATGCGGAACAGGCCGAGAGTATTCGCAGCCTGCGCCAGAATCCTCGCTACCTGAAGGGGGTGCACATCCATGAGCGGGTGATCCCCGTGAGCGATCTGGTTGCCGCGCTGACCGGTAGCGAGCTGATTTTCGTGGCTTTGCCTTCCAGCGCCCTGCGTCAGGCATTGCAGCCCCACGCGGCATTGCTGGCAGGCAAGTCGCTGATCAGTACGACCAAGGGCATCGAGGCGCAGGGCTTTAGGCTGATGAGCCAGATTCTCGAAGACATAGCGCCGCAGGCGCGCATCGGTGTGCTGTCCGGGCCGAACCTTGCGCGCGAGGTGGCGGAGCATGCGCTGACCGCCACGGTCGTTGCCAGTGCCGACGAAGCCCTGTGCCGCGATGTGCAGTCGGTGCTGCATGGCCCGACCTTCCGCGTCTATGCCAGCTCCGACCGTTTCGGCGTCGAGCTTGGCGGTGCATTGAAGAACGTCTATGCCATCATGGCCGGCATGGCTGCGGCCATGGGCATGGGCGAAAACACCCGCAGCATGCTGATTACCCGGGCGCTGGCCGAAATGACCCGGTTCGCTGTGAAGCTCGGGGCGAATCCGATCACCTTCCTGGGGTTGGCGGGGGTCGGTGACCTGATCGTCACCTGTACGTCGTCGAAGAGCCGCAATTTCCAGGTGGGGCATGCCCTGGGCGAAGGGCTCAGCCTCGAGGAAGCAGTATCGCGTCTTGGGGAGGTCGCCGAAGGCGTCAACACCATCAAGGTGCTCAAATCCCAGGCCGAGGTGCTGCAAGTCTACATGCCGCTGGTGGCAGGGCTGCATGCCGTGCTGTTCGAGGGGCGTACCCTGGACCAGGTCATCGCGATGCTGATGCGTGGCGAACCCAAGACCGATGTGGATTTCATATCCATTGATGGAATGATGAATGGTGAGGTCGTGAAATGAATCGTATCCGACGTATTGCCGAGCGCGAGTCCCTCATCCTGAGGGGCTTCTGGCTGCTGGTCTTTTTCTTCGTCTGGCAACTGGCCGAGCTGTTGCTGCTCGCCGTGGTGCTGGCGCAACTGATACTGCGCCTGGTGCAGGGCTCGATCAGGCCGGGTTTGCAGGCGTTCGGCGACAGCCTGAGCCAGTACCTGGCGCAGATCGGTCGGTATGCCACTTTCAATAGCGAGCGCAAACCCTGGCCGCTGTCCGACTGGCCGTTGCCACGCCCTGCCGATATCGAGGTGGTGCAAGTGGTCACGCCCGAGGAGCCGAAGGCATGAACCTCTGGCTGTTGCGCCACGGCGAGGCGGAGCGGCGGACCTCGCATGACCCGGATCGTCATCTGACCGACGAGGGCCGCCAGGAAGTGGCGCGTAATGCCCGGCGCCTCTTGGGGGAGTCCTTGCAGGTGATACTGGTCAGCCCTTACCGGCGCGCGCAGCAGACTGCAGAGGTGGTTCGGCAGGTGCTGGGCTATGAAGGGCTCTGCGAAACCCATGACTGGCTGATTCCCGACGCAGACCCAGCCGAGGCGCTGCGGCAACTGGACCTTCGTACCGAGGCGAATATCCTGCTGGTGACCCACCAGCCTTTCGTCGGCGAGTTGGCAGGCTGGTTGATCAACGGCCATCGCAGCGATCCTCTGCCAATGAGCACTGGCAGCCTGGCCAGGCTTGAGGGAGAGGCGGTGGCTGTCGGGCTGATGAACCTGGTGACCTTGCATCATCCTTGACCAGGCGGCAGGCTGGCCTCTGCAATCTTGCGCTTTGTTCCTCGAAGGAGGCCCATGATGAGTATCTGGCAGCACGAACCCGACCTCGCCGCGTTGAATGCAAGCATGAAGGGCAGCATTGGCGAGGTGTTGGATATCCGCTTCGAGTCTTTCGACGAACACTCACTCAGCGCAAGCATGCCGGTGGATGCGCGAACCCATCAGCCCTATGGCCTGTTGCACGGCGGTGCCTCGGTGGTGCTGGCGGAAACACTCGGTTCCATGGCCAGCTACCTGTGCATCGACTCCACGCGCTTCCAGTGTGTCGGGTTGGAGGTCAACGCCAACCACTTGCGAGGCCTGCGCAGTGGGCGTGTGAGTGCTGTGTGTACGCCGGTTCACCTTGGGCGTTCGACCCACGTCTGGGACATCCGCCTGGCTGGAGAGGACGGCAAGCCGAGTTGCATCTCTCGCCTGACCGTGGCGGTGATTCC
This sequence comes from Pseudomonas sp. ABC1, assembly GCF_013395055.1. Lineage (NCBI taxonomy): Bacteria > Pseudomonadati > Pseudomonadota > Gammaproteobacteria > Pseudomonadales > Pseudomonadaceae > Pseudomonas > Pseudomonas sp. ABC1. The sequence continues at coordinate 791,734 of NZ_CP058349.1, read as the reverse complement.
GCTCTAGGGCGGCTTCTGTGATCGTGAGCGGCGCTGGCCACCCGCGTGCAAGACAATGTCGCAAAGCCTTTCTTGACTTGCCGCGGACAACTGGTGAGGCTGGCGCATCGCCTTTTTCGAGCCTTCATACATGACCCCTATTGTGCCTTCCCACCCTGGTTGCCCGTGTTTTATCACTCCCGTGCGTTCGATCCATTGAGGTACGAGATGATGCGTAGTCCATGGATTGCAGGACTGGCCCTGCTGGTTTCCTCCGTTGCCTGGAGTTCGGAGCCTGCGGGTAGCAAAGATCTGGAGATACTGCCGCGCTATCCCCAGGCGCAGATCATCGATTTCCGCGAAGAGGCCGTTGCCGAGCGCATCTATCCCCAGGATGCGATTCGCCGTATCAGTGGCCAGTTGCGCATGAGCGCGCAGGTGGTGCGTTCTGGCGAACTGACACGTATCACTTACCAGTTGCCTGCGGCACATTCAGGTATGGAGGCTTTTACGCAGGCCCGTCAGGCCTTGCTCGACTCCGGTGGGCAATTGTTGTTCTGGTGTGAAGGGCGCGAGTGTGGCTCCAGCAGCCTCTGGGCCAATGAGGTCTTCGGGCGCTCGAGCCTGTACGGACCGGATGCCCAGCAGGGCTACTTGCTGGTGCGTGATGAGCAGAGTCTGTACGCACTCTATGGCATCACCCGTGGCAATGGGCGCTCCTATCTGCAAGTGGAAAGGCTGGCCACCGAGCAGTCGGTCGCGGACATCCTGCCGACGGCGGCCACTCTGCTACGCCAATTGCGCAGTGCTGGCGCGTTGCAACTGGCGCATCTGTCAGGTGAACCGCAGGCGCCCTGGGTTGCTGTGCTGGCCAGTATGTTGCGCTTGGACAGCACCCTGCGGGTCGTTCTCTCAGGCGACTCGGCTGAGGCCTGGCGCGATGCGTTGGTGAATGAACGTATCCGAGCTTCGCGGCTTGAGGTCGATGATGGCGAGCAGGCAGGACTTTCGGTCGGATTGCTGCGTTAATTCCTGACGGAAGGATTCTGGCCATGCTCAACAATGATCGTCTTCTGGTGCAAATCCTGCTGCTGGCATTGCTGGGCGCCTGCCTGTGGGTGATGGCGCCTTTCGTCTCTGCCCTGTTCTGGGCGGCTGTGCTGGCTTTCGCCAGTTGGCCGCTGATGCGCATCCTGACACGTTGGCTGAAGGGCAACGCGACCCTGGCGGCAACCCTCCTGACGCTGGGCTGGATGGTGTTGGTCGCGGTCCCGCTGGTCTGGCTGGGATTCAATATTGCCGACTACATTCGCGACGCCAATGCCCTGATGCACAACATTCAGGTCGACGGCATGCCACCTCCACCGGACTGGTTGGGGCAGGTGCCTCTGGTCGGTGATCGCCTGCTGGATTTCTGGCAGCGTGTGGGTGAGCAGGGGACGGCGCTGTTTGCTTCGGTTCGGCCCTACATCGGCCAGGTTGGCAATTGGCTACTGGTGCGCAGTGCCCGTATCGGTGGAGGTATGCTGGAGCTGGCGCTGAGCCTGGTCCTGGTGTTCTTCTTCTATCGCGATGGCCCACACCTGGCCACTTTCGTACGTAACGTGCTGTATCGCCTGATCGGCGAGCGAGTCGATCATTACCTGGAGCTGGTGGCGGGCACTGTGCAGCGTGTGGTCAACGGGGTGATCGGCACGGCGGCGGCGCAGGCGCTGCTGGCCTATATCGGATTCACCATCGCTGGTGTGCCGGGCGCACTGGTCCTTGGCTTGCTGACGTTCGCTTTCAGCTTCCTGATGGTACCTCCGCTGATCTGGGGCCCTGTGGTGGCCTGGCTGTTCTGGCAGGGCGACTATGGCATGGGGATTTTCCTCGGCATCTGGGGCATGTTCGTCATCAGTGGTGTGGACAACGTACTCAAGCCCTACCTGATCAGTCGCGGTGGAAATCTGCCGTTGGTGGTGGTGTTGCTCGGTGTCTTCGGGGGCGTGCTGGCGTTCGGTTTCATGGGCCTCTTCCTCGGTCCGACACTGCTGGCCGTCGCTTACAGCCTGCTTGGTGATTGGGTGATCAAGGAAGTTCCAGGCGCTACGGTCAAAGGCGCCGCGTCGGTGCCCAGAGAAAAAACGCCGTCATGACCGTGCGTGCTTTGGTCCTGTAGTAACCAGGGGTTCTGGTACTGAGTTGAGGCCTATGTGTGGCAGCAGCTTTGCCGTGAGGGGGGATCGGCCTATCAGTGGATTTGACTCTGTCTGTGGCATTCTGCTCTCGCCAGAAACAAAAAAGGGCTGGCCTAAGCTAACCCTTTGATTTGTTTGGTGGTACGCAGTCATTTGAACTTGATCTGTAAGTTGCTGTTATTTATCTGTTTTGCCAGATAGTGACTCGTTAGGCATACACGTGGGCATACACGGTGCTTGCTGCTGGAGCCGATCAGTGTCAGTTCGCGAGTGCCTGAATAACGTGTGCTGGATCATTGTGGATCGCCCGTAACAAGGCTTTGGCTGGCCCTGTTGGTTCGCGGCGTCCCTGTTCCCAATTGCGTAGAGTGCCGAGCTGAACGTCGATCATTGCAGCGAACCGGGCCTGAGTCAGACCAGTTGCCTTACGGATCTCCTTCACCTGCAGTGCGTCTACAGTGAACTCCCTTGATGGTTGCCTCTCGCCGCGATGGATTTCATCCATCTGTTGGACGCTCTCCAGAAGGTCGTCGAAAAATTTGCTCATGGTGATTACCTCCACCGTTCGATGATGTGCTTGAGCGCTTTGCGTTCCTCTGTGCTCAAGTCGTCTTTTTCATTCTTTGGGTAGATCAGCAGTAGCGCGATCTGTGAGGCCGATGAGAAGTGGTAGTAGATAACTCTGGAGCCACCTCGCTTTCCGCGCCCACTGGAGGCCACCCGTACTTTACGAATGCCTCCCGTGCCTTCGATAACATCACCTTGCTCTGGGCGATCAGCCAGGGTGCGTTGGAAGGCTGCATAGCTATCGTCATCCAAGAGCTCGCGTAGCTGCTTGGTGAAAATTGGAGTTTCGATGAAAATCATGTCTTCATTGTGCGTCAATGGCGTACATGTAGCAACTGCTGATCTATTCAGGGAGTTTTAACGTGTGGCACGTCTTATCTGGTATGGCCGCCTGCATGCCTGAAGCCAGGAAGGATTCTGAGGCTGAAGTGTCCGAAGCGATGGTCGAACGCCTGGACGATCTGGAGTTGGTGCAACTGGCCAAGGCCCGGCTTGATGCCGGCGAGTCAAGAGTCCGCGCTAAGGTCGTAGGTGACGATATCGTGTTTGAGGAGGGAGATGTTCTCTAGTGCCCGTTCCCTCGGAAGGATGGAGCAAATCTGCGCCATCCCTCTTTAGTACGTCGTGCGTCATCTACACGCCGCGGAACGTACTGATGTTTCTTTCCTGGGCAGGCGGGAAATCAACTGGCTACTCACGCGCCACGTTTACTGACTGTGCAAAATCGTGGCGCGTTGTCCCGGGGGCTCAATCATGGGCCAGAAGGGCAGGCGGTTCTGTGATGGGGGAGCAGAACGGGGTGAGTGGGAACAAGAAGCCCTGCGAGGGCGGGGCATATGACAGGAGGCGTTATCCTTGCTTCTTGATCGGCGCAGCCTTCCAGCGTTTTACCATCTTCTCAAAGTCCTGATACAGAGTTTCGGCTACCGCGACCTTGCGAATTTCACGGATGAACGGCTCTGCCTGCTCGTATACGTTTACAACGGTCGTGTACATGCTGTTCTTGAGAATCTCTTCGCAATAGATTTCGTGTGCAACGCATACCGCCGTGCGCTCCCAGTGGTTGAGGACGTAGCGAATTTTGTCTGCGTCGTCCGAATTTCTCTTCTCGGGGTCGGTCGCATAGGTGACTATGTTGTCATTCGGGCTGGTGTGGAGCTGGCGAATGGTTCGGTAACCGCTACGTAGCATGTCGTCGGTTCTCGAGTTAAACATAAGGAGAGCGGTCTCCTTCTGCTTGGCCACAGTCCGATTATGATCCAGAGTGGCCAATGTCGACTCTCTATTTTGATTGAGAGTCGCAATGGTTGCTGTCTTCGCGCTCCTGATTGCCAGGACGGTAGCGCATACGCCGCCCAAGAGGATCAGGTTGTTGGCTGCCGTGCTAGCCGAAAATCTGCATAGAAGGTCTAGGATTTCCATTTCTCGTAATTCTTGTTGGTTGGCAGGCTTCTACGAAAAAGGAGGCTTTCGCCTCCTTTTTCGCAAGGTATCACGTGGGGTTAGATTCCGTCGTACTCGTCTCTGAGGGATAGGTTGATTACGCTTCCTGCTTTACGCTTCCCAATCATTTTTACGCTCACTTTCATGGCACCCTCTCCTAGCTGGCTCTTGTGCGGGCGAACCAGTCACGTAATTAGTATATCAAGCTGTGGATAAGTTCAACGTTGACTTTTTTGATTCCCAATGCATGTCAGGCCAGTTCGTCGCTAATCATCGGCGCTCTACTCCCAAGGTGCGACCGCTCCCGCCATGGCGACCTCATCCCCACGCCACCAGCTCCGTGCCCATCCCCTCAGCAGGCTACGCCCTAAAGGTCCCCGCCGCGCCAGATGGCCTGGCTGGGGGCGTGGTCAAACCCGTTTCGCACTCCACGCTACCAGCCCCGCACCGCCTCCCTCACCCTCAGTGGGGCACTGATCAAGCAGTCACCATCCACTGCACCCAAGCCGCTTGGCCCGGAGACGATCAGCCCAGGCGTCCGCGACAATCACGTCTTTCGAGGATTTATCCTCCCATCCGTTCTTGTCTCGCTGATCGATTATGGCCAGCGACCAGTTGTAGTGAGCCTGGATGATGCCGCACTCGATCTCACGTTGCTTTTTATCTGCCGGAATAGGCCTGTTGATCAGATCTTTTTCATACTCACTGAACGGGCCAAACGCTGAGCATGCAGGCAAAGTGAGAACTACAGCCATAAGCAGCCTGCGGTGCTTTAGCTTCCAGATTGCTGTCACGTTAAGTCTTCCTTTTAAAAGTCCCCACACCTCAGGCGATCTGGCCGAGGATGGTCCGGCTAGGAGTCCTCGTAGGGCCGTATGGTCGCTTTGAGCGCTGCGGCGGCAGATCCTTGCCTCTGCTGTTGCGGAAGCATAAACGGATATAGACTGTATGCCATCACTGTTCGGATAGCCAGTATCCGGCTTAATGCGAAGGAGAGCAGCATGGCACAGCGCGGTAACGTGGTTCGTTCAAAAGGACGGTTCAGCGTGGTCGAGATGGTAAAGACCTACCTTGATGGTAAGCGTGAGGTGATCGGCTATGTAATCACCGGCCCAGGTGCGGACTCGACTTGGTTGTATGGCTCGATTGAGGAGGCAGTCGCTGCTGTCGATGAACTCGATGATGGATACCGTCCGACACCTGGCCCCGGGTTCTAGCTTCACTGCAGCATGAAGCGTTTCGGCCACCCTAGCCCGACGGGGCGAAAAGCGGATTCCCCATCCGCCTGGGTGGCCGGTCTATTCAGAATGGGGCGCCTGGGGAGGTGGGAGGATGGTCAAGATTAACCAGGTAGATGACCTGCCGACTTGGTATGACCTAGAGAAGTATGGAGATTGTGAGAGTTTTGATGGTGCTGAATGGCTTTACCAGCTAGACAGAAGAGTAGATATCTTGCGTATGCATCCTGATTTCAATGAAGGATGCAATACGAGGGATGAGGTTGAAAGGGATATTGTGCTTGATGTGTGGAAGGAGTCTATGAAGGAAATGATGGAATCGGTACGTCAGGAGCCGATGAGTTTTCAAGGATTTAATCGGACGGACTCTTGTTTTAGGCCTAGTTTAAGCGTTTCTCGTGTAACTAGGCGAGATTTTAAAATACAGGCATGCATGGATGAAATTGCTAGAAGGAAAGGTGAAAAAATTCCAGAGAGAAGCGATTGGTGGCGCGTTGTTCGTGGAGATAAAGAGTTAAGGCCGGACGAGGATTTGCCAGCGAATCCTCTCTTCGAGTTTGATTACCACATGAATGGCCACTCATCTATCCCCGTACTTAAGGTTGATCTTTGTGCAACAGACTCTGTGTTGATTGCTTCTTTTGAGCGTTGGCTCAAAGAGGAAAGGGCACGGAGGCCTAGTCATGCCTGTAAGAGGGAGAAACCATCATACCGGGATTGGAAGCGCTATGGCTTGCTACCTTATATGGATTTGTTGACGTGGTCAAAAGAGAATGACTATCAGGTTCCGCACCACATTATGGCGCAAGCCGTAGGCTATAAAAAAGGAGGGGATAGCTTTCGGAAAACTGTTCCTAAGCTGGCGAGCGACCTGATCAAGAGCCTTTCTGAGTTGGAGGCGCTTGTTGCTTTGGAAATTGACTCGGAAAGATTCAAGGCCTGAATCTTTCCGGAAAAATTAGGCTGGCAAACCTCGGCATATAGCAGGCTTCATTTTTCTGTAGTCTTGCTATAAGTTCATTTGTGAGGTGGTCCTAGAAAAAGAATCGTGCCTACAAAATAAGACTTAAAATGGAACTATGTCTTTGTCGCGAATTGGGACGATAGTCGGGCTGTTTTTGTTTTTCTCTACATGTTCAAGAAGTGAGTCCCAGGCAGAGCGAATCCAGGCATAATTTATTTGTTCTGGTGTCGTGCTCCATGTCCCATCTGGATATATTTCCCAAAAGAAAGGGCTTGCCTTGATTGTTTCCCATATTCTTAGTTCATCGTAGGTAAGTGCTTGTGGTATATAAAAAGCCATCTTGACAAAGCGGGTAGATTCATCAGTTGACCATATCTTGTCAATTAGCTCAGAAAACGTCTCACCGAAAGATCCAGTGTGCTGTTGAGCTATTGCATTGGAGATTGCCCATTCGATAACGGCCGTAAGAGATCGTTTTTGCTCTCGCCCCATCATGTCCAAAGCAAATTTGATTTTGGGATCAATCCGAATACCGACGCTGACTGTCGTACTTGTTTCGCCTTTCCGTTTCGTTGTTTTGGTAGCCACCCGCATGTTCCTGCCGTGTCAATTTAGGCCGTTTTTAGACCAAACAGCTGAAGCTTGGCCTACCAGCAAGGTGCCGTCAATCTGGTTGCATGTGGTTTGTTTAGCAAATGCTTGCATGACTATATTTTGCGTTCTATGCTTGCGATAGGTGACTAGATATCTGTCGCCACATGATGGAGAACACCATGGCTCAAGAAGCAATCATCTTTCCTCTTGCTGTAGGCCCTGAAGAGGCTGGTCGCATGACTGGGCACACACGCTCTGCGATCTATGCCGCTATTGCGCGAGGAGAGCTCAAGGCATTCAAGAGTGGCAAGCGCCGCCTGATCTTGACCTGCGATCTGGAGGGCTGGATCAACGGCTTAGCGGGGGGAGGGAAGAGTGAATAGATTCAACAGGCATGAAAAAGCCCCAGGTGCGCCAACACCCAGGGCTTTGGATAACGTCGAAACCAGAGAGGGAAACAACGTCATGAAGAAAGGTACCACGGAACACCCGCAAAGCCACGCAGGCTCTGCGTTGGATGACCCTAACACCCGCATTGTCAGGATGCCTGAGGTGGAAAAGATCACCGGCCTGAAGCGGGCGACGATCTACAAATACCTGGCGTCCGATTCGACTTTTCCCCGGCAAGTGCCACTGAGCGACAGCAAGCAACGTGGAGCGCCAGTCGGCTGGGTGCTGGCCGAGGTTCAGGACTGGGTTCGCAGCCGTAGCGCCCTGCGCGGGGAGGCAGCATGAGCAATCTTACTCGCTTGGCCGAAAAGACCGGCAATGACCTGGTGGCAACTGGCATCGGGCTGGAAACCATCAGCAATCTGCTCTGTGCAGATGGGCGTGAGTATCGCATCTCCGCTGCCGATCTGAACGGCCTTCACCACGCGGCGCTGGCGTTGGCTGCCTACGTTAAAGCTATGGGCTATGACCTGGCCATTGCTGTCGAGACTATGAATGATGGGGGTGTGAAATGAATGCTCGTGTCGAACCGAAAGCGATCCAGATCAAGCCCGACGTCAAAACCGTAGAAGGTACCCGCTTCTACGGCAGTGGCCGGGTCGAAAAGGAGCAGTTTCTGTTCCAGGTAAGTGGCGGGGTCGATTTGACCGATGCGCTGAACAGTATCTCCGACATGCTCGACATGATCGAAGAGCCCATCCTCGACGCGGCGATGGGAGAAAAGGAGTTGCAACACAACGATGCTTGGCGCGTTCATTTCATCCTGAAGGCAGCAAAGGCAGCCGTTGACTCCTTGTGGATCGCCTCTGAGAAAGTTGATCGTGTTGCAAAAGAACTCGCTTCACTGAACAACCAAGGCAGCACTGCCTCCCCGTCAGTCAAGGAGTAACCCATGGCTATCGAAAAACGCCGCATCAGCGGTGCGGGCATTCCTTTGCATAAAGAAAATCAACTTGGTTTTTCTGGCAATGCTGTCGTGCTCGCCATCTCTGGCCAGTCCGTAGGTGCGGGCAGGCAATCAATGTTGAAAGACTTACCAATTCCTGACACTCCTGCTCGCCTGTATGGATCGTTCAACTATGGCCTTCGCAAGGCAGACCATAGCGAGATCCTTGACGACTTCGTCTGGCGCGTTGAGCGCGAGCCAGATGTCCAGAAACGATTGATGCACGCCCAGAGAGCTATCGGTGCGCTGATGGCGCTAACTGCGGTCAACTTTCCCGGGGCAAGTTGTATTTTTTTTCACAAGGATGTGTTTGCTCGCCTATCAGCTATGACCGGTGCAACTCCCGACCAGCTTGTTGCTATGGCCGGGGGGGCGCGATGAGTCTGATAGCTGCTGGCGACCACTCTGCTAGCTCACCTATTGGCAATGAACACTTCCTGTTGCTGGAAAGCCTATTGGCCAAGCTCATGAGTGTTGGATTCGATGCTGCGCAGAAATGCGAACTGGATATGAAAGAAGAGGGCGTAGGTAATACGGAGGCTGAGCAGGTTGCTGGCTGGATTCTGCGGGCCTTCGCAATCGCCAAGTCCGAATTGGCCGAGCTGTTGGCACCTGACTTGCTGAACGATGGTGCTGATTCTCTCGATCCGGCACGGCGCTCCGACCCAGGCATGCTTGCCAAGGTACTTGAGGCCGACTTCGAGCAGAGCACAGTGCTGTTCAGCATATCAGGCCCGATGACGGTTTCACGCAGGGCTTATCGCATCTACGAAGGAGGTTGCGATGGGCATTGAACGATCCCCTCAACAGCCTAAGACGGTCCAGCCCCTTCCTGGTCGCACCATAGCCGGCCCCTGGCCCAGCTATGCGGGTTTCACCCATCTGCCCGAGCACGAGCGTTGGAAACTCTACGAATCCGCCAAGCGCAATCGCCGTGAGCTGGAGGGGCAGGGTTTCGAGATGGTGGAGAGCTACGACGCCTTCGTGCAGCGGGTTACCCGGGAGCTCGACATATGAGCGTAATTCCATTTCCTGGCACACAGCGGGCTCGGTTCGAGGAGCAGGAGCCGCCCATCCGGGACATGAAGGATTTCAGCCTGGTGGTGCTGGCCAACATTGCCATGGGAGCCCTGATTGAGGAACGTGGATGCCCTTGCCCAGAGATCAGCCGCACTCTCTCCGTTGTCGATGAGCTCTACAGACGTTTGCACCTGAAAAGCCAGGGGGACGTTTGATGGCTCGTGCCCGCAATATCAAGCCTTCCATCATGGCCAACGAGGATCTGGTAGAGCTGGATCCTTTTGAGCGCCTTCTGTTCATCTATCTGTGGATGTTGGCGGACCGGGAAGGGCGTTTGGAGGATCGCCCAAAGCGGATCAAGGCCGAGGCATTGCCCTACGATAGTGTCGACGCCGACCTGATGCTGGACAACCTGGCCAGGGCAGGTTTCATCCTGCGATATGACGTGGACGGGGTCAAACTCATCCAGGTACTGAACTTCGCCAAGCACCAGACTCCGCATGTCCGTGAACAGGCCAGCAACCTTCCTGGCTTTGCCTACAAAACAGCCGCTCCAGAACAAAGCAGCGCCAAGGTGGTGCCTGAGCACATCCAAGGCAGTGATGAGCCATCGCCAAGATCGCCTGATTCTCTGATTCCGGATTCTCTGATTCCTGATACCAGAGAAGAGCATGTCCAGACCGGGCAAGCCGGCCAGGACGTTCCCGCACCGGAACAGATCTCCAGCGAGGGGCAGGGGAAAGTCAAACCTGCCACCCCGAAGCCTGATCCGCTGGAGGGCTTCGATCAGTTCTACCGGCTGTACCCGAAGCGGCAGAAGCGAGCCGACGCCGAGAAGGCCTGGCGCAAGCTGAACACCCTCCAGCGCCAGGCGGCCATGGCGGCGTTGCCAAAGCACTGCCAGCAGCCTGACTGGCTCAAGGATGCAGGCCAGTTCGTGCCGTTGCCTGCGTCGTGGCTGAACGGCAAGCGCTGGGAGGACGAGCTGTCCACGCAGAACACTCACCACCCTCCGTCGCGCTTCACCGACCTGGACCAGATCGACCACGAAGCCGGGCTTGAGCAACAGCCCGATGGCACCTACCGGATAGCGAGGCAGCGAGCATGAGCGCTCCCAAGTACACCCTGACAACCAAGCCCCATCAGGTCTGCGAAGCGCATGGGGACTTCGACGACCACCTGATCGAACAATTCGGTGGCGTGGTTGCCCGCGTTGCCACTTCGACGCAAAGAACTCCTCCGACGAATCGGCGAGCCGCGATGCGTCGCAGGTGCAGGCCGACCGTGACCTGAACCAGCGCCTGCTGGATACCGGGATTCCACCCCGGTTCCGCCCGGCTACCCTGGCGAACTACCGTACCGACCGCCATGCCAAGCAGGCCGGTGTGCTGCAGGCCTGCTGGGAATACGCAGAGCATTTCGGCGATGGCCTGCGTGCCGGTCGTTCGATGCTGCTGCTCGGCGCCATGGGTACCGGCAAGACGCATCTGGGCTGCGCGGTGTTGCAGCGGGTGGTGCGCGATTACGGCCAGCATGGCGTGGCCGGGCGTTACGTGTCGGCTCCCGGGATCATCCGGGCGGTGAAGGCGACCTTCGGCAAGTCCGAACGTAGCGAGGATGATGTGTACACCGAGCTGTGCATGCCGGGCCTGCTGGTGATCGACGAGATCGGCGTGCAGCGCGACACGGACTTCGAGCGGCAGGTGCTGTTCGAGGTGATCAATGCCCGCTACGAGCGCGGCCTGCCGACCGTCGCCATCTCGAACCTGAACATCCTGGAGCTGCGCAAGTGCGTCGGTGACCGTGTGGTGGACCGCCTCTGCGAAGGTGGTGGCCAGGTGGTGCTGCTGCGTTGGGACTCTGAGCGGGGGCTGGCATGAGCGAGAGACGCGAGCTGTACAGCCTGGAGGCCGAGCATGGTGTGTTGGGTGCGGTCATGCTGGCCTCCCTGCGCAAGGACGATGGCCTGGTGGAGCAGATCCTGGGCGAGGTGGACTCGGGCGATTTCTTCATCGAGGACAACGCCGCGCTGTTCCTGGCGATTGAGGACAGCAGCAGCGAAGGGATGCCAGTGGACCCGGTGACGGTAGGAATCACCCGGCGCCTGCTGCCCAGCGGTGAGAGCACGCTGGCCTATGCGGGCGAGATCAGCAAAAACGTACCGTCCGCGGCGAACTGGAAGGTCTACGCCAAGCATCTGCATGGCCTGGCCGTATTGCGCCAGGTGGTGGCGGCTGCCAGCACCGTGCATGAGCTGGCCCATGAGAACCGGCCAGTGCCGGAAATCGTCGCCCAGGCCCAGTAGGCGCTGGCTGACCTGCGCGACCTGGGTGAGGAGGATCAGGAGGTCTATCGGATCGGTGAGGTATTGCCGATGGTGGTCGACCGTATCGACAACGACCTCAGTGGTCGCAGGGTGCCACACCTGTCCACTGGCCTGCTCGATCTGGACCGGCTGATTGGCGGTGGACTGCGGCGCAAGTCGATGGTGGTGATTGCCGGACGCCCGGGGGAAGGCAAGACCACCCTGGGGCTGCAGAAGATCGCTCAGAGCATCGTGCTGAGTGGTTCCGGTGTGGGGTTGGTATTCAGCCTTGAGATGACCAAGGAGGAGCTGACCACCCGTGGTATCGCCTCGGTTGGCAGTATTGACCTGCGCCGCCTGGACGATGCCGCTCTGCTGACGGACGACGATTGGCCGAGGATCACCGCCGCTGTAGGCAAGCTGAACCCGGTCGAGTTGTACCTGTGTGATCGCCCAGGCCTGACGGTGGTACGGATCCGCAGCATTGCGCGGCAGGTGCAACGCCAGCATGGGCTGGATGTGCTGGTGGTGGATTACATCGGACTGATCGCCACCAGTGGCCGAGCGGGGAACCGGGCCGAGGCAATCGGCGCTGTCTCCACGTCGCTGAAGAACCTGTCGAAGGAGCTGGGCATCCCGGTGCTGGTGTTGGCACAGCTCAACCGCGAATCGACCAAGCGCACGGGTAAGTCCAGGCGCCCGCAGGCCAGTGATCTTCGTGATTCCGGGCAGATTGAGCAGGCTAGAGACTGGAAGACCAGCCAGAAAACGTCTTGAGGGTTTGATATGCGCATTCCATGGGCAACTGACGCACATTCTCCGGCATACCTTTGCCAGCCACTTCATGATGGGGGGAGGGGATATCCTGACGCTGCAACGTATTTTGGGCCACGGTGATATCAAGATGACGATGCGCTATTCGCATCTGTCGCCTGACCATCTGGCGAGTGCTTTGCGCTTTTCGCCGTTGGCTCAATTGGGAGGGGTGTAGGCTACTTTTGGGCTATTCTTGGGCTACCGACAAAAACAAAAAAGGGCTAGCCTAAGCTAACCCTTTGATTTGTTTGGTGGCTACGCAGGGACTTGAACCCCGGACCCCAGCATTATGAAATGAGGCAACTGCCTGTTGTAGAGCGTGAATGTCAGTAAAAATGGGGCTTTGCGGGTAGCAATGATGTGGTTAGGTGTCGTCCATGGTGGGTTGCAAGTGCTTTTGGGACACGCCTTTGTTTTACCTTGGTTGTTGCGTGATGCGCAACACGGTATATTGCTTCTATGATCAAGTCTTTCCAGCACAAAGGGCTACGCAAGCTCTTCGAAACGGGTAGTACGGCTGGGGTGCAACCTTCCCATGCCAAACGGCTGCGGATGCAGTTGGCGGCCTTGGACACGGCTATGACGGTAGACGATATGGATATCCCTGGCTTCCGCTTGCATCCACTCAAGGGAGAAATGCGAGGGCGCTGGTCGATCATGGTGAACGGCAACTGGCGGCTGACGTTCGAGTTTCGCGACGGAAACGCTTATGTTCTGGACTATGAGGATTACCACTGATGAATATGCATAACCCACCCCATCCTGGTGAATTCATCACCGATATCTACTTGGAGCCGAATGGCATCAGCGGTCGTGAACTGGCCGAAAAGCTGCGCGTAGCACCCTCGACCCTGAGCCGTGTGCTCAAGGGCACTAGCCGTGTAACGCCGGAAATGGCCCTACGCCTTTCGGTAGCGCTTGGTCGCTCGCCTGAAAGTTGGCTAGCCATGCAGGATACTTACGATCTATGGAATGCTCGCCAGCATGTGGATCTGCAGCAGGTGGGAAGATTGGCGTTTGCCTGAATGAATTTGATTTTTAGCTTCCAGCTTCGAAACTCTGCCGAATTTCATGACTAACAAAAAGATTCAAGATAATCCATCTTATGTGGAAGTAAGAAATCTGGTTAACGGTGTCGAAGTTTTCGAGTGCTTGTATAACCTTATTCCACAATTAAGAGAGAAATATCCAGGTTTTCAAGGTGTCTTTGATGAGCTTTCAAAAAGCAAGATTGATATGGATGCGCCCTATATTCCAGATGGATTCAATAAAAGATTCTCCGCTGTAGGCTGGATTGCTTATGAGTCGATGCCAATTGATATTGCTAGGGAGGCTATTAGGATTCATGACGAAACTGGAATAAGTTGCGCTGAAAAATATCTTGCAAATGCTTATGATGAGGCTTTTTTAGATTGGGCATCAAGGGGGTTTCATTATCCAGAAGCTTTTGCTTCACGATTAAGGCTCATAAATTTAGCAAAGGTTGACTATTTGAATGAGAGGTACCACGCATGTGTCCCTCTTCTGCTTATTCTGCTAGATGGGATTGTCAATGACGTGACAAAGAGTATTGGTTTTTTTGCAAGCTCTACGGATTTGACTGCTTGGGACTCAGTTGCCGCTCACAGTTCGGGTCTGCAGGTTCTAGCTTCCCTTTTCTCTAAGGGTAGATTTATTACAACCGAGGAAGAAATAACTATCCCTTACAGAAATGGAATTCTTCATGGCCGTGATCTAGTATTTGATAATAAGTTAGTGTCGGCCAAATGCTGGGCTGCGCTTTTTGCAATTAAAGACTGGGCTGACTCAGTTATCGAAGGCAAGAAGAGTCCGCCCAAAAGTAAAGATGACTTGTCATTGCTTGAGCTAATTGAGAGAAAGGAAAAAAGAGAGGTTGTAAAAAAACTATTCCAAGAATGGCTGCCTAGGCAGCCAAACGAGTTGAGTCATCTTCCTGTGTCAGAAGGGGTGGGCACTATTCCTCAAGGTACACCTGAATTAACTCTCTGGAGCTTTCTAGAGAGTTGGAAAAATAAAAGGTATGGATTAATGGCTGAAGTCTTGCGCCATTGTCTCGGTGAACCAAGAGGGAAGTGCGCCGGCGATGTAAAAAATGACTATTCCAAGCTAAATCTAGCTTCCTTTAATATAGTGTCACTAATAGATACTTCTCCTTCAGTTAGTGTGTTAAAAACAATTTTGAGATTTCCAGAAAAAGACGTGCAATTAGATATTCATTTGTCTTATGTAGACAGAGCTGGGTACAGCTGTGTTAGATCATGTGCTGGTGGTCAGTGGCTTATACTTCAAAACTCTCTAGGTAGTATTCTTTATCCCCAGTATTAATTAAGTCAGCTCTTATTAGTCTGTATGGTAAGGCCTCTTTTATTGGCGAACCATCGCTGGGCCACTTCCGCTGTTACCTGCTGCCCGCTTCTTGTCCTGCCAATTTTAGGTCTGCTTCGGCGTAAGCTGGACTGATCTGTCCTCGGGATGGGTCAACCTCCCCTCGAACAATGTACAGCTCGTACTCAGGATATGCCGCCAGCAGCGCGGACAGGTCCTCCACCCTGGTCTTGGTTCTGATGTCTGTCGCCACGGTCTGCCACCGTCGACGATCGCTGATGGCCGTGCTCTTGGCCAAGGCTGATGGGCCTATATGCCTAACGACCTCTCTTAGCCTTTCTTCCATATTCTAAAACCGTCTATAAAATGACGAAATTTTCGTCACGACGAATATTTCGTCATGTATAGTTTCTCTTGTTGACGAATATTTCGTCATGCATAAATACCCTTAACCACAGTTTATGAGCATTTCAGAGGCAGGGATAGGCATGTCCATACAGCATCTAAGCGAACCACCTTTTGACGTCAGCTTCGACATCGATGGAAAGCGAGTGATCTACCTCGACTGTCGCAATGCCCTCATGTGTAGCAAAGAGGTGTATGCGGCCATGCTGGGTGTCAGCGTTGACACCGTGATCTCCTGGATGCAGAGCGGGACGGTCCCGAGCGTGAAAATGGGCCGGCCGCGTGTAGTCAACCTCGCTCAAATTCGTACTGACTTGGCAAAGGGCAAAACCATCTTCGCGCAGGGAGACTACGTCGATGAGTAAGGAAAATGCACAACACGGCAATGTGGTGGCGCTGGGAACCTCGATTGGCGACCTTTGCAGCATCGTGACCTTCGCCATGGCCAGCGGTATCCCTGTTGAGGAGGTCGCGGAATGGGTGAAGAACGGCACGCTTCCAAGCGTGGTCCTTTCAGACTTCCGCATGGTGAATGTCCGCCAGCTTCGCCAGGACCTACTGAACGGCAAGGTGGACTTCAAGGTGGGGGACTACAGCCATGAATAGCCCCAATCCTATCTTGAACGCCTCCAATGCCATGGACTATGTCGGCCAGACTGTCTTGGTAGAACAGGTTTGGGATGATGTGCCGAAGCCTTTCTGGTCGTGCCTGCATATTGTCGGTGTGGTGCTGCCCATTAGCGGTGTGTATGAAAACTCTTACTTCATGACCCTGCGGCTGGGTGGTCTTGATAAGTATCCCAACGAACTGTTCTTCGCGTGCATTCGTACGATCAGGGTGATGCGGTACCGCGACCGGCATGGTTCCGGCAACGTACTGGGCCGCATAGCCCTCCCTAACGCTGTGGGGTCAAGGGCCGCGCTCCCGGCTCGTCGGAACGGGCACGTTCCGACGAACGGAAGCACGGGCGCAGCGCACCCTTGACGCTACGCGATCATGAATAGCCTGCATGCGGGAGTGTGGGGTGGCTTCATCGCCCCGCGCTCCCGAGCCCTCGGCGGCAAGAGTTGGATGACAAGGGCAAAGCCCTTGGTGTTGAACCACTCGCTGCGCCACTGTCCTCGATGTTTGTCGCGCCTCCCTGTGCGCCGTAGCCGCCTCTGGTTACTCCCTCCATCCCCTGAAACGCTGCCGCTCCTGTTGGCCCTCCTGTTCGCCCTGGGTATGTCCTTGTCCTGGGGTTCTCTGGTGGCTGGCGGTGGTGCTCCAGGGCATTCCTTTTCCATCGGTTGGATGGATGGCGAAGACGGGAGCGGGCGCGGCGGTGGGTAGGTAGCGAGGGACGAGCGACTTGCGCGGCGGCGCGCCCGTGACGTCCCTGTAACACGTCTTAGAAACTCTTTTCAAAGTAATGGTTAATCTTCAATAAAGGGATAAAGCAATGGCAGCTAAAGATTTCATCAGAGTGAATCGTCAAACCGGCGAGCAGTCTGCGACTGGCCGTTTGTTCTTTGACTTCCAGGGCCAGGGTGTGGCCGATCTTTCGCGCGTCCGCCTGCTACGTTGCGGCGTCGATACGGTCCGCCAGCTGTACCGGGGTATGATCCGTCCAGAGGTCATGGGTTTGTTTGAGAAGCCGGGCACCCTGGTCGAGTTTGCAGGGGAGACGTGGCATGCCGGTCGGGTAGGGCGAGACTCGGGCTACCAGTACAAGCTGCAGAATGCCGATCTTGGTTTCATCCTGCTCATCAAAAACTTCAACTCCAAGATCGAGAACATCGGGCCGCACCTCAAGATTGAGGTGTCACCCCATGTGATCGACAGCCAGTCGCCAGACAGCTTACAGACCCGCCTGGATGGGCTAGCAGGGGCCGTGCTGAGCAATCTGGAGCAAAACCAGTGCGCGGTGCACCTTGCTCTTGATCTGCAAGGTTGGGTGCCTCCAGCGGATATGGTGGCCCGGATGCACTGCCGTGCCCGTACCGTCCGTGATATCTCAGGGATCAATGAGCTTCATTGGGAGACGAAAAGCAGCGTCTACGGTCGTGGCGAGACCTTCATGTTTGGCTCGGCGGGTGGCGTCCAGTTGGCCATCTACAACAAGACCGAGCAGGCCAGGGCGACCGATAAGCTCGACTACTGGGAGGGCGTATGGAAGCGCCGTGATAGTTTCGATGATGGCGACTCAGACAACTATGATCCTCAACAGGACGTATGGCGGGTGGAGCTTCGTTACCACCACTCCATCGTCCAGCAGTTCGCCAACGGATCGTATGATCTGCGAACCGGGGGAATCATCGACACCACTTCCTATGCGGCCTTCTCGGGGCACCTGGACGGCCTGTGGCGTTACGGTTTGCGCCAGTTCAAGCTGCTGGCTCGCCCTGGTTACTTCGAGCCGATCTGGACCCTGGTCCGGGAGGATGTGAAGGTCGATCTACCGGTTTTCTCGCTGCTCAATGACACTGAGTATCGCCGTGACTACAAGACGGCACGGGGCTTCTCGGGCAAGAACGTCGAACTATTCCTGGGCAACTTCATCAGCCTGCTGGCCCGGGAGCGTGTCCCAGCAAAAAAGGCTTTCACCACCCTAAAACGCTGGGACTGTTGGCGCGTCATTCGGGAGCATTACGCGGCAAAAGGCGTAAGTGAAGGCCAATTGCTGGAGCATATCGAAACGCTCATGCAAGAGCGCCATGTCAGGTGGGGCAGGGCCATATGATCGTCAAAGGCGCATCGGGTTGGGATGCGGACTTCTGGCTGGATCGTACGGCGGGGATTCGCAAGCGCAAGAAAGGATTCAGGACCAAAGCTGAGGCTGAGCGCTGGGTGTCTGAGTTAAAGCGCGACTACTCCATGCGTGGACGTGATCCAGGAGAGCGCCTGTCTGATCTGGTAAAGGTCTGGCATGAGTTGCATGGGTGTACGCTCAAAGACCCATACCGTTTGCCGCGGACAATGGCAGTAGTCCAGGGGCTGGGCGATCCCATCGCGTCTGAACTGACCGCGTTGGATTTCAGTCGTTACCGGGCCGAGCGTTTGAAGACCTGCACGGCATCGACCGTGAATCATGAGCATCGTTATCTCAAGTCGGTGTTCAACGAGTTGATACGCCTTGGCGTATGGCATCAGGGCAATCCAGTGGGAAGCCTTCGCCAGCTCAAGGTCGATGAGGTCGAACTAACCTATCTGAGCCTGGAAGAGTGCCGCCTTGTGCTGGATGAGTGCGCCGCCTCGATGAACAGCCATACCTTGCCTGTTGCAAAGCTCTGTCTGGCAACCGGTGCTCGATGGGATGAGGCTGAGTCGATTACGCGGGCGAACCTGAGCAATGGCCAGGTGCGTTTTGTCAGGACCAAGAACGGAAAGAGTCGGTCGGTGCCGATCCCGCCAGAGCTTGAGCGTTTGATCCTGGAGCGTGGGTATCCAGGGGCAGGACGACTATTCAGCAGTTGCCGGGGAGCCTTCCGTAAGGCGTATGAGCGGACAGAGCTGAACACGCCTGGGCAGTTGACGCATATCTTGCGGCATACCTTCGCGAGTCATTACATGATGCGTGGCGGGAGCCTGATTGCGTTGCAACGAATCCTGGGGCATGGCGATATCAAGATGACCATGCGATATTCGCACCTCGCGCCTGACCACTTCGCAACCGCATTGATGCTTTCGCCGCTTGCTCTGCTGGAGTCTGCGGGAAGTTTGAGACAAGATTGGGACGCTGCTGGGACAGTGCCAGAAACAAAAAAGGGCTAGCCTAAGCTAACCCTTTGATTTGTTTGGTGGCTACGCAGGGACTTGAACCCCGGACCCCAGCATTATGAATGCTATGCTCTAACCAGCTGAGCTACGTAGCCAACGTGGCGCGCATTATTCTCGTCTTGGTTGAGGCTGTCAACCCTCTGTTTCAATAATTTATCCGTGTTTTTTCAAATGCTTATGTACATGGCTGTCAGTCGGTGTGCCAGCGGATTTCCTGCTCGCCGTTCTGGCTGACACTGATCCAGCGGTCGGCTTCTTCCAAGGCTTCTTCTTCCTGCCAGCCGCCAGGGGCGCAACGGATTTCAACGCCGAGGGCCTGGTAGGCGGCATGGGCGCAGGCAAGGTCGTCGGGCCAGGGGGTAGTGGTGCTTTCCAGTAGCAGGCAATGCCATTTGCCTACGGCGCGTGGCAGCCAGGTCACGGGGATGCCGTTTGCGCTGCATTTGAAGGTCTGGCCTTTCTGCTGCCAGGGCGTGCAGGCGCCAATCGCCTGCTGCAGCCAGTCGTTGACGGCTTGCTGGCTGGCGTCCTTGAGGTAGATCTCGATATCGGGTTGGCGCATGTCGGCGTGCCTTGCAGGTGGTTGGGGTCAGTCCCGCTGAATCCAGTCGTAGCGTATCGCAACCCGTACGGTCAGGGGGCTTTCGATCACGGCGGTGCGGCGTTCGGCGCTGGCGCGCCAGCCGTGAGGGGTCATGGCCAGCAGGTCCGCACGGGCTTGTGCGTCGGCCAAGTGAAGTTCGTAGGTGAGGGTTTCGCTGTGGGCCAGGTGCATGCCGTGTGGAATCAGCGACAGATGCTTTTCGTCGTCGTAGTCACGCACTTCGTCGTACAGGCGTTGGCGCAGTTCCAGCAGGTGCTCGCGGGTTGGTCCCATGCGCAGCAGGCCACCACCGGAAGGCAGCAGGCGCCGGGCCTCCTGCCAGTCGAGGGGGCTGAAGACACTGGCCAGCAAGTCGCAACTGGCGTCTGCAAGTGGGATGCGAGCCATGCTGGCGACCAGCCACTCGACTGACGGCGCGCGCTTGCAGGCGCGTTTCACCGCCTCGCGGGAAATGTCCAGGGCATAGCCTTCGGCAGCCGGCAGCGCCTGGGCGATCAGGGCGCTGTAGTAGCCCTCGCCGCAGCCGATGTCCAGCCAGTGCCTGGGTTGGCGTTCTGCGGCCAGTTGCGCCAGACGCGAGGCCAGCGGCGCGTAGTGTCCCGCTTCGAGGAAGCGGCGCCGAGCCTCGACCATGGCCAGGTTGTCGCCAGGGTCGCGACTGTTCTTGTGCTGCACTGGCAGCAGGTTGAGGTAGCCCTGGCGTGCCCGGTCGAAGCGATGGTTGGACGGGCAGACGACGCTGTTTTCCTGCGGCTGCAGAGGCCCCTGGCAGATCGGGCAGGTCAGCATGCGAGCAGGCGCTTCAGGGTCTGGTAGTAGATGTCGGCGAGCAGGTCGAGGTCGCTGGCCAGGATGTGTTCGTCCACCTGGTGGATGGTGGCGTTGACCGGCCCCAGTTCCACCACCTGCGTGCCCAGTGTGGCGATGAAGCGCCCGTCGGAGGTGCCGCCGCTGGTGCTCGGGGTGGTCTCGCGGCCTGTGATGTCGCGGATGCTGGCGGCGACGGCATCGAGCAGGGCACCGGGTTCCGTGAGGAAGGGCAGGCCGGACAACTCCCAGTCGACGGCCCAGTCGAGGCCGTGCCTGTCGAAGATCTCGGCGGTACGGCGCTTGAGGTCTTCGACGGTGGATTCGGTGGAGAAGCGGAAGTTGAACAGGGCCTTCAGGGTGCCGGGGATGACATTGGTGGCGCCGGTGCCCGCATTCAGGTTGGAGATCTGGAAGCTGGTCGGCGGGAAGAAGGCGTTGCCGGCGTCCCAGTGTTCGGCAGCCAGCTCGGCCAGGGCCGGCGCGGCCAGGTGGATGGGGTTGTGTGCCAGGTGCGGATAGGCGACGTGACCTTGCTTGCCGCGCACGGTCAGGGTGCCGCCGAGGGAGCCGCGTCGGCCATTCTTGACCACGTCCCCGACCTTTTCGGTGCTGGACGGCTCGCCGACGATGCACCAGTCCAGGCGTTGTTGGCGCTCGCGCAGGCGCTCGACCACAGCCTTGGTGCCGTGGTGAGCCGGACCTTCTTCGTCGCTGGTGATGAGGAAGGCGATTTGCCCGGTGTGCTCGGGATAGTCCCGCGTGAAGCGCTCCACTGCGGTCACCATGGCGGCGATGCTGCCTTTCATATCGGCTGCGCCGCGCCCACGCAGCATGCCCTGGGCATCTACCTGGGCCTTGAACGGCGGTGTGCTCCAGGCGGTTTCCGGGCCAGTCGGGACTACGTCGGTGTGGCCGGCGAAGCACAGCACCGGGCCTTGTTCGCCATGTACCGCCCAGAGGTTCTGTACGTCTTCGATATCCATCCGCTCGATGGCGAAGCCACACGCTGCCAGCCGTTCAGCGAGCAGTTGCTGGCACCCTTCGTCCCGTGGTGTCACCGATGGGCGGTCGATCAGCTCGCAGGCGAGTTGCACGGTAGGGGACAGGGTTGCAGCGCTCATCATGGCTCCTGGGGCGGGTGGAAAGGGGCGTCATATTAAATTAAAAAGCCTCCTGGCAGGAGGCTTGTCGGGCGTGCTAGGTGCCTTATTCAGGCACCTCGTCGTCATTCGCGCCCTGGCGTGGACGGGCCGACAGCAGGGCCATGATCAGTGCGGCCAGGTAGGGCAGCGACTGCACCAGCAGCACGATGACCCAGAAGGTCACGTCCAGCCCGCCCTGTTTCTGCGTCAGGGTGATGCCCAGTGCTGCGCCCCAGAGCAGCAGCATGATGAAGACTTCTTCCCGCGCTTCGGCCAGGGCCACCAGCAGGCCGTGGTTGCTGCGCATCTTCGGTGTGCGGAAGAACGGAATGCTGCTGGTGACGAAGCCGTACAGCACCGCCTTGGCGATGGTGTGCGACAGCGCCAGGCCTGCGATGGCCGCAGCGATGGCGTCGCGCATGCGCACGCCGACGGCGCGCCGATAGAGGAAGAGAATCTTGCCCAGTTTGAACAGGAACAGCGCCAGCGGCGGCAGGGCGAAGATCAGCAGCGGAGGATCGACCCGGTTGGGCACGATGATCATCGCCGCCGACCAGAGCAGCGCGCCGACAGTGAAGAAGATGTTCAGGCCATCGGCGATCCACGGCAGCCAGCCCGCGATGAAGTGGTAGCGTTGCCCGCGCTTGAGCTGGCTGCCCTTGCCCAGCAGCAGGCTGGACAGGTGCCGTTTCATGATCTGGATGGCGCCGTAGGCCCAGCGGAAACGCTGTTTCTTGAAGTCGATGAAGGTGTCGGGCATCAGGCCCTTGCCGAAGCTGTGTTCCGAGTAGGCGGCGGACAGCCCTTTCTCGAAGATGCGCAGGCCGAGTTCGGCGTCCTCGGTGATGCACCATTCAGCCCACTTCAGTTCGCTGAGGACGCTGCGCCGGGTCATGGTCATGGTGCCGTGCTGGATGATCGCGTCGCGGTCGTTGCGTGTCACCATGCCGATATGGAAGAACCCCTTGTACTCGCAGTAGCAGAGTTTCTTGAACAGCGATTCCCGCTCGTCGCGGTAGTCCTGTGGCGACTGCACCACGGCGATGCGCGGATCGGCGAAATGCGGTGTCATCTGCTTGAGCCACTCGGGCGCGACGCAGTAGTCGGAGTCGATCACCGCGATGATCTCGGCATCTTCCGCGGTGTGTTGCAGGGCATAGTTCAGCGCGCCACCCTTGAAGCCGGCCAGGGGCGCGACGTGGAAGAAGCGAAAGCGCGGCCCGAGTTTTTCGCAATGCGCCTGCAGGGGTTCCCAGACCGCCGGGTCGCGGGTGTTGTTGTCGATTACCAGCACTTCGAAGTCGGCATAGTCCAGGCGCGACAGCGCGTCGAGGGTCTGGATCACCATGTCCGGTGGTTCGTTGTAGCAGGGCACGTGCACCGAGACCTTGGGGCGGTAGTCGCTGTCGCCGGTGACTGGCAGGAACGGGCGCTGGCGCTGGCGCTTCCAGACGGTTTCCGCCAGTTCGTGGGCTTCGGTCAGCAGCACGATCATCACGCCGAGCGCGCCCAGTGCGAGCAGGACGCCGACGGTGATGCTGAACCAGTCGGCGTATTGCTGGCTGAAGTCGTAGGCGATCCACACCAGCATGGTGGCGACCAGGAAGGCAACGATGGTGAGGAAGGTGCGGCCACGCTGACGCAGGGCGCTGCCGTCGATCATCAGCAGTGCCAGCGCCAGCAGTGCCAGTACGCCGGAGGCGCTGGCCAGCAGGCGCCATTGGGGGATTTCCACCACCGGACCGGTCATGGGGAATTTCATCTGCCGTTCGGCGTTGAACACGCCCCAGTAGGCGCCAACCGAGCCTTCATCACTGGCTTTCCAGGGTTGGTCGAAGGCTTCGATGATGAAGTAGTTGTAGCCGTTGCCGTTCAAGGTGTTGACCAGTTTGCGCAGGTACAGCGCCTGGTCGGCCTGGTTGGCCTCGGCACGTCCCTGGGCGCGGCCATTGCTCGGCCAGCCGACCTCGGCCAGCAGCAATTGCTTTTTCGGGAAGGCTTTCTTCAGTTCGCGTGCCCGTTGCAGCACATAGTCCACCGACTGTTCCTGCGGAATGAATTCCCAGTAGGGCAGGACGTGGGCGGCGATCAGGTCGACGTGCTTGGCCAGTTCCGGGTATTTCTGCCAGATATGCCATTGCTCGGCGGTGGTCACCGGGACTTTCAGGGCGCTGCGTACCCGATCCAGGTAGCCGGCCATCTGCTCAGGTGTGACTTCCTCGCGGAACAGCGCCTCGTTGCCGACGATCACCCGCACCACGCTACGCTCGCGCTTGGCGATCTCGATGCCTTTCTCGATCTGCCATTCGTTGGCCTGCGGGTCGTCGCTGATCCAGATGCCAAGGGTCACGCGCAGCCCGGACTCCTCTGCAAGACGCGGGATTTCCCCGAGCACGCCGTCGACCGAGTAGGTGCGGATGTTGTCGGTCTGCTCGGCGACCAGTTCCAGGTCGGCGCGCACTTCATCCTCGCTGGGATAGTGGTTCTCCTGCGGGTTCTGGTGCAGGCGGAAGGGCGAGAAGGAGTAGCCGGAAATGTGTTCCGGCCAGTCGGGCGCCGAGAGGGGCTGGTTGTACCAGGCCCACAGGCCGGTGAACAGGGAAGCCACGGCCACGACCATGACCAGGTTGAGACCAAATTTGCGTGCGGACATGAATTCAAGGGTTCCAGAGAGAGGAACAGGGGCGCGGCGAATGCCGGCCGCGCATCCTACTCTTGCGTTCGAGAGGTTGTATAGATGCAGGTTCTAGCTGCCCTGACGCGAATGCGGTATCGCAACCATCGCATCGATTCCCGCCTGCGCGGGAATGACGATAGCGTCCAGCGTCCCGTTGCTTTTCAGTGGTTATAATCACCCGCTTTTTGTCACCTGAATCAGCCAGGAGTTTCGATGGTCCTCGATGAGCAGCGTTTCGGCGGTATCGCCCGCCTGTATGGGCGTGAGGGCCTGGAGCGGCTGGCGGCCGCCCATGTCGCGGTGGTTGGTATCGGCGGTGTCGGTTCCTGGGCTGCCGAAGCGCTGGTGCGCAGCGGCGTCGGCGAGATCACGCTGTTCGACCTGGACGATGTCTGCGTGACCAACACCAATCGCCAGGTGCATGCGCTGCAAGGGCAGGTCGGGCGGCCCAAGGTCGAGGTGATGGCCGAGCGCCTGTTGGCGATCAACCCGTCCTGCGTGGTGCATGCAGTGGCGGATTTCGTTACACGCGAGAACATGGCCGAGTGCATCACGGAGCAACTGGATTTCGTCGTCGACTGCATCGACAGCGTGATGGCCAAGACGGCGCTGATCGCCTGGTGCAAACGGCGCAAGATCCAGATCGTCACCACCGGCGGCGCAGGCGGGCAGGTCGATCCGACGCAGATCCGCATCACTGACCTGAACAAGACTTTCAACGACCCATTGGCGGCGAAGGTGCGCTCCATGCTGCGGCGCGACTACAACTTCTCCCGCACGCCGGGGCGCAATTACAGCGTGCCCTGTGTCTTTTCCACTGAGCAACTGCGCTATCCGGCGGCGGATGGTGGCGTCTGCCAGAGCAAGGGTTTCGTCGGCGAGGGGGTGCGCCTGGACTGTGCGGGCGGCTTCGGCGCGTCGATGATGGTCACGGCCAGTTTCGGCATGACCGCGGCGGCCAAGGCCGTGGAGAAACTGGTGGCGGGCGCGCGCAGGCCGAGCGAGCGGGGCTGACCCGGCCGGGCGTCGATCAGCGGGGCTCGGCCTTGCGGGTTTCCTGGTCGGCGCTCCAGATGCGGTAGCTCACTTCCACGTCCCGGGGGGTGTAGACGACGATGGGCAACTTGCTGTTGTAGCGCAGCAGGGTCGGCTCGCCACCCAGTGTCACCAGGGCCTTGCGCTTGGCCTGGCCGGGGCAGCCCATCAACGTGCTCATCGGACCTGTCAGTTTGTCCAGCTGGTAATAGTTATAGCCCCAGCCGCTGACGGTCTTCTCCTGCAACTGACCGCCGAACCAGTGCTGGTTGCAGTCGACTTCCAGTTCCTTGCCAATGATGAGTTCCACTTTGTATCGCTCCTCGCCATCGCGCGGTTCGAGCTGGATGACCTGGCGCACCTGGTCGGCCTGCGCGGACGGGTAGGGCTCCAGCTTGCCATCGGTATTGGCGCAGGCAAGCAGGGGGATGGTGGCAAGCAGCGTCGCGAGGGGTTTGAGGTGGTTCATGGTGTCACTCCTGTGGTCGAGTCGCATGAGTCGGACAGGCTGTTGGCAGTGAAGTTCGTGTGCTGGCGAGTGTGGATGGCATATCTGTGCTGATCCATAGGATCATGATTCTGTCATTTATGGTCATTGAATGCTGCCTGGGCCTGACCTATCGTCCTCTGTATACAGAGATCGCTCCCACTGAGGAGCGGCACCCATGATGAGGACACGCCATGACCGCCTACCCGACCTTGCTGTCCGAGTTGGATCTCGGATTCACCCGCCTGCGCAACCGCACCTTGATGGGCTCGATGCATACCGGGCTGGAGGAAATGCCCGGCGGTTTCGAGCGGATGGCCGCCTACTTCGCCGAGCGTGCGAGAGGTGGCGTTGGGCTGATGGTCACCGGCGGCGTGGCGCCCAATGAGGAGGGCGCGGTACGCCAGGGGGCGGCGAAGCTGTCCACACCTGAGGAAGCGCAGGAACACCGGGTGGTCACGCAGGCGGTGCACCAGGCCGGTGGGATGATCTGTCTGCAGATTCTGCACGCCGGGCGCTATGCCTACAGCCCGCAACTGGTGGCGCCCAGTGCGCTACAGGCGCCGATCAACCCGTTCACGCCGCGTGCGTTGGACGAAGAAGGGATCGAGAAACAGATCGCCGACTTCGTCAATTGCGCCAAGCTGGCACAACAGGCCGGTTATGACGGTGTGGAAATCATGGGTTCCGAGGGTTACTTCATCAACCAGTTCCTGGTGCTGCACAGCAACCAGCGCCAGGACCGCTGGGGCGGCAGCTACGAGAACCGCATGCGCTTGCCGCTGGAGATCGTGCGGCGCGTCCGCGAGGCGGTGGGGGAGCGCTTTATCATCATCTATCGCCTGTCCATGCTCGACCTGATCGAGGATGGCAGTTCGTGGGACGAGATCGTGCAACTGGCGAAGGCTGTCGAGGGTGCCGGAGCGACGCTGATCAACACCGGTATCGGCTGGCATGAGGCGCGTATCCCGACCATCGCCACCAAGGTGCCGCGTGCCGCCTTCACCCAGGTCACCGGCAAGCTGCGGGGCGAGGTGTCGATCCCGCTGATCACCACCAACCGCATCAATACGCCGGAGGTGGCCGAGCAGGTGCTGGCCCGTGGCGATGCCGACATGGTGTCGATGGCGCGGCCGTTCCTGGCCGATCCCGAGTTCGTCGCCAAGGCCGCCGAGGGGCGGGCGGACGAGATCAATACGTGTATTGGCTGTAACCAGGCCTGCCTCGACCATACCTTCGCCGGCAAGCTGACCAGTTGCCTGGTCAACCCGCGTGCCTGTCACGAAACCGAGCTGAATTACCTGCCCACGGCCCGAGCGAAGCGTATCGCGGTGATTGGCGCCGGCCCTGCAGGTTTGTCGGCGGCCACGGTGGCGGCGCAGCGTGGACATCGGGTCACGCTGTTCGATGCCGCCGCCGAAATCGGCGGACAGTTCAATGTGGCCAAGCGTATCCCGGGCAAGGAGGAGTTCTACGAGACCCTGCGCTACTTCAAGCGTCGCATCGAAGTGACCGGGGTAGAGCTGCATCTGCAGACGCGGGCGACGGTGGAACAATTGCGCGAAGGCGGCTTTGACGAGGTGATCCTGGCCACCGGCATCGTGCCGCGCCTGCCGCCGATCGAAGGCATCGAGCATCCGAAGGTGATGAGCTACCTCGATGCGATCCTGCAGCGCAGGCCCGTGGGTGCGCGGGTCGCGGTGATCGGAGCGGGCGGGATAGGTTTCGATGTCTGCGAGTTCATCACCCATCAGGGGGCGCCCACCAGCCTGGATGCTGCTGCGTTCTGGGGTGAATGGGGGATCGACCCGACCTTGCAGGCGCGGGGTGGTGTGGCCGGTATCCAGGCCCGACCGCAGGCGGCGGCGCGTGAGGTCTACTTGTTGCAGCGCAAGGCATCTAAAGTCGGCAACGGTCTGGGCAAGACCACTGGCTGGATCCACCGTACGGGATTGAAGAACAAGCGGGTGCGGATGGTCAGTGCTGTGGAGTACCTGAAGGTCGATGACGAAGGGCTGCATATACGGATTGCCGATGGCGCGCCCCAGTGTTTGCCGGTGGACAACATTATCGTTTGCGCCGGCCAGGACCCACTGCGCGAGTTACAAGAGGGGTTGCTGGCGGCTGGATTGAATGTGCATCTGATCGGTGGTGCCGATGTGGCGGCGGAGCTGGATGCCAAGCGGGCCATCGATCAGGGCGCGCGCTTGGCGGCCAGTTTGTAGGGACGGTCTGGTTGGTGGCGACTTGAGGGCTTGTCCGCGCCATTTGTCCTTACGATCGCGTGTCGCGATCCCGACCAGCCCCTCTACGCAACACGCATGAACTCATCCATGAGGCTCTACGCCGACATCCTTGTCGGCGAAGGTTGCTCCGAGGGGCTGGTCGCGGCCACTACCGAGGTGGTCTTGGGGAAAAGCTCACCCTGTCGCTCCCGCGCAGGCGGGAGCCTAGGTGCGCAAGGATAAGGCCTGCGGGTTTCTTCTTATGGTCACCACCGAAGACGGCTGTGCGGATGCCGGGTGGCGGACGGGGCATTCGCACAGAAGCGATGACGGCAAGCCCATCGTGTCGCGCCCCGAGCATAAGCCGTACCAGGCTGCCGGGCATCTACAGGGTGGCCCAGCCTTCGAGGTAATACGGTTTTGTCCTACACTGGCTCGTTTCGAGCGAGCCGGACGGCTATGTCAGAGATGGATGAATATCAGCCAGGGCCTTTGCCGGCACTCCAGCGCCTGGAGCTGGACTGGCTGGCGCAGGCGGCGGTCGAGGTGGCCGTGTTGCGCCTGGATCGGGTCGATGCCGAGCTGTCCGGTAACAAATGGTTCAAGCTGCTGCACCACCTGCGAGCGGCACGGGCGGCGGGCCGGCAGGGGTTGATCAGCCTGGGCGGTGCCCATTCCAATCATTTGCATGCACTGGCGGCAGCGGGGCGACGCTTCGGGCTGGGGACGGTCGGTTTGCTGCGCGGCGAAGCCAGCATGACGCCAACCATCGAGGACCTGCAAGCCGCCGGCATGCAGCTGCACTGGCTCGGTTATGGCGGTTATCGGGCGCGGCATGCGCCCGGTTTCTGGGAGCCTTGGCTGGCGCGCTATCCTCACTATTATCCTGTGCCTGAAGGTGGTGGAGGGCTGGCCGGTGCACTGGGCTGTGCCGATCTGGTGCCGCAGATACAGGCACTGCTGCCGGCGCTGGGTTGGAGCGATTACCAGGGTTGCTGGCTGGCGGCCGGAACCGGTACGACCCTGGCGGGCCTGGTGCTGGGCGAGGCGGGGCGGCGGCCTGTATATGGCGCCCTGGCCGGCCCTCCCGCGCATGGGGTGGCGGAGAATGTTGCGCATCTGCTGGGCGAGGCGGGTGTGGAGGTGAGGGGATACCGGCTGTTCGAAGCCTGCCGGCAGGGCTTTGGGCGTTTCGATCCGTCATTGCTGGCCTTTATCCAGCAGGTCCGGCAGCAATGCGACCTGCCGCTGGAACCGGTCTATACCGGCAAGGCGCTACTGGCCTTGCGCGATGCGGTGAGGGCGCAGGTATTTCCTGCCGGCACGCGGCTGATCTTCGTGCACACCGGAGGCTTGCAGGGTTTGCGTGGCCTGGGGCGTTAGCTGTGTGGCGGGATTGATCCAGAAATTGTCCTGCAAATGATGTCATATGGCTTGCCGCTTGAAGCTTGCGGCTGCTTTTGGCGGCGGCTTTGCCCATAATCGGCAACCCTGTGCATCTGTATTCACGTCACGAGCCTCGCGCTATCTGGGAGCGGCAATGGAGCAATTCCGAAATATCGGCATCATCGGCCGCCTGGGAAGCGCCCAGGTACTGGAGACGATTCGCCGGCTCAAGCGTTTCCTGATCGAGCGCAATCTCAATGTGATCCTGGACGAGAATATCGCCGAGGTGCTGCCGGGACATGGCCTGCAAGTGTCTTCCCCACAGCGTCTGGGCGAGTGCTGCGACCTGGTGATCGTGGTCGGTGGCGACGGCAGTCTGCTGGGCGCGGCCCGACTGATGGCTCGTCATCGTGTGCCAGTGCTGGGAATCAACCGTGGCAGCCTGGGCTTTCTGACCGATATCCGCCCCGACGAGCTGGAGATCAAGGTGGGGGAAGTGCTGGACGGGCAGTTCACCCTGGAGAACCGCTTTCTGCTGGAAGCCCAGGCGCGGCGCTTCAACGAGCCTATCGGCGAGGGCGACGCTCTCAACGACGTGGTCCTGCACCCCGGCAAGTCGACGCGGATGATCGAGTTCGAGTTGTACATCGACGGGCATTTCGTCTGCAGCCAGAAGGCCGATGGCCTGATCGTCGCCACGCCTACGGGCTCCACCGCCTATGCGTTGTCCGCGGGCGGGCCGATCATGCACCCGCGCCTGGATGCCATCGTCATCGTACCGATGTATCCGCACACGTTGTCGAGCCGCCCCATCGTGGTCGATGGCAACAGCGAGCTGAAGATCGTCGTATCGCCCAATATGCAGATCTACCCGCAGGTGTCCTGCGATGGCCAGAACCATTTCAACTGCGCGCCCGGCGACACCATCACGGTGCGCAAGCGCTCGCAGAAGCTGCGCCTGATCCACCCGCTGGACCACAGCTACTACGAAGTCTGCCGGACCAAGCTGGGTTGGGGCAGCCGCCTGGGTGTGCAGGAGTGACGGCAATGTCCGCTCATACGGTAGGTGAGCATCCCTTCCGGAGCGCGCGATGCTGATCGATCCGCAACGCAGCTACGACCTGATCGGCGACATCCATGGCTGTGCCGAGGAACTGGAGCGGCTGCTGGACCAGTTGGGATACAGCCGGCATGGCTCGGTCTGGCGTCACGCCCGGCGGCAGGTGATCTTCCTCGGCGATATCATCGACCGTGGCCCGAAGATCCGTGAATCGTTGCACTTGGTGCAGAGCATGGTCGCCGCTGGCGAAGCGCATTGCATCATGGGCAACCATGAGTTCAATGCGCTGGGTTGGTATGCGGAGGCTCCGCCGGAGAGCGGCAAGACCCATGTGCGGGAGCGCTCGCCCCGTTATGCAACGCTGTTGAAGGAAACCTTCCAGCAGTTCGAACGCCATCCGGGGGATTGGCAGGCATTCCGGGACTGGTTCTATGAATTGCCCCTGTACCTGGAGAACGAGCGTTTCCGTGTCGTGCATGCTTGCTGGGACAGTCGTGTGATCGCCCGCCTGCGCCCGCATCTGCAGGATGGCTGCATCAGTCCGGATCTGCTGCGCCAGGCTGCCTTCGAGAACGGTTTTATCAGCAAGGCGCTGGACCGGTTGCTGCGTGGCACCGATATGCAACTGCCTGATGGCCTGACGCTGACCAGCGAGGAAGGCTTCACCCGCTCGTTTTTCCGCACCAAGTTCTGGGAGGAAAACCCCCGGACTTATGGCGATGTGGTCTTCCAGCCCGATGCCTTGCCCGAGCATGCCGCGCGCATGCCTCTGAGTCAGAGCCAGAAGAGTCGATTGTTCCTCTACGGTCCTGACGAACCGCTGCTTTTCATCGGCCATTACTGGCGGCGCGGGCGGCCGGCGCCGTTGCGGGCGAACCTCGCCTGCCTTGACTACAGCGCGGTAAAAGGTGGAAAACTGGTCGCCTACCGCCTCGATCGGGAACACCACCTGGACCCAGGCAAGTTTGTCTGGGTCGATGTCGCAAGATAGGAGAGACGAGTTGCTGGAAGCCTTGCGTTTACCGCTGTCCGAAGACCTGAATGGCTTCGTCATGCTGTTGCAGCGCCTGGGAGTGCCTTACCGTGTCAGTGAAGAGGCGGGCGAGCAGGTGCTGAGGGTGCCTGAATCGCAACTGGAGCCGGTGCGCGAACTCTATCGCCGCTATCCCCAGGGAAACGGCGCTCCCGAGATGTCGCGGCCGGATGCGCGCGGTGGCTTCGGCACCGCGTTGTTGCAGCACCCGCTGACCAGCCTGGTGCTGCTGGTGACGCTGGTCGTCGCTGGCTTGACGCAGTTGGGCGATAACCTGGGTGCAGTGCGCTGGTTCAATTTCACCGACTTCCGTATCGAAGGCGACTATGCCTATTTCGCCTCCCTGGGGCAGACGCTGAGCAGTGGCGAGTGGTGGCGCCTGTTGATGCCGATATTCGTGCATTTCGGCGTGCTTCACCTGACCATGAACGGGCTGTGGTTCTGGGAACTCGGGCGTCGTATAGAGGCGCGTCAGGGCGCAATTCTATTACTGGCGCTGACCCTGATGTTCGGTCTGGCTTCCAATCTGGCCCAGTATGTTTTCGGTGGGGCAAGCATCTTCGGCGGCCTGTCCGGCGTCCTCTATGGTCTGCTGGGGCATTGCTGGCTGTACCAGAAGCTGGCGCCGAACGAGTACTACCGTCTTCCGCGTGGTGTGCTGGTCTTGATGCTGGTCTGGTTGCTGGTCTGTCTCTCGGGGCTTATCGACGTGCTCAGTTTCGGGGCGATGTCCATTGCCAATGCGGCTCACGTCAGCGGATTGCTGATGGGTTGCCTGACGGGGTTGTTGGGGGGCTGGTTGGCTCGACGTCGTATCGGCAGGGCTTGAACTTTTTTTTCGAATGTGGGCGGGTGGTCGTCGGTGGGCTGTTCAAAGACTGAACAACATGCTAAAAACGACCGCAGGTCAAATGATCTAGCCGCTTGAAAAAGAAGGGAAAACCATGACCAAGTCGGAATTGATCGAGCGTATCGTCAGCCAACAGGGCCTGCTTTCGTCGAAGGATGTCGAGCTGGCCATCAAGACGATGCTCGAGCAGATGGCTCAGGCATTGTCGACAGGCGATCGTATCGAGATACGGGGGTTCGGCAGTTTCACCTTGCACTACCGTGCGCCCAGGGTTGGACGTAACCCGAAGACCGGGCAATCGGTACCGCTTGAAGGCAAGTTCGTCCCGCATTTCAAGCCGGGCAAGGAGTTGCGTGACCGGGTCAATGAGGACGAGTGAGCCTCTATCCGGCCCGAATTGCCCCCGGCGTTAATCGATAACGATGTCAGGTACGGCGCTGAACAATCGCCCATGGTGGGCCTTTCGCCGATATTTCCCGCACGCCTGATGTGCCCTCCAGGCTTCATGCAATTGCCCTGATGTTTCCTCCACGTTGACGGGCCCTTCTGCGCGCAAGTGCTAGAATGCACGCTTTTTGAACGCGAGCCTGTCGATGGAGCGTCCACGTTTTCGTATCTATTTCCTGCACCCGCGCTTCTGGCCGCTCTGGCTGGGGCTTGGTTTTCTGTGGTTGCTGGTGCAGTTGCCTTATCGGGTGTTGCTGGCGCTTGGTCGCGGACTGGGTCTTGCGATGTACCGTTTGGCTGGTTCGCGCCGGCGAATCGCGAGGCGCAATCTCGAGCTGTGCATGGGGCATCTGGATGCTGACGCACGCGAACGCTTGCTGCGGGCGAATTTCGCGTCCACCGGCATTGCCTTTTTCGAGATGGCGATGAGCTGGTGGTGGCCGCAGCGACGTTTGCAGCGACTGGCGCATGTCGAGGGGCTCGAGCATTTGCAGCAGGCATCGGCCGAAGGGCAGGGCGTCATCCTGATGGCGCTGCACTTCACGACCCTGGAGATTGGCGCTGCGTTGCTTGGGCAGCGTCACACCATCGATGGCATGTACCGCCAGCACAAGAACCCCGTGTTCGACTATGTGCAGCGTCGTGGCCGCGAGCGGCATAATCCGGATGCCACCGCGATCGAGCGCGAGGATGTGCGAGCGATGCTCAAGGTGCTGCGTGCCGGACGGGCGATCTGGTATGCGCCGGACCAGGATTACGGGCGCAAGCAGAGCTTGTTCGTCCCTCTGTTCGGCATCAGTGCCGCCACTGTGACCGCCACCACCAAGTTCGCACGTCTGGGCAAGGCCCGTGTGGTGCCTTTCACGCAGGAGCGCCTGGCCGATGGTTCCGGCTACCGCCTGAGCATTCATGCGCCCCTGGAGCATTTCCCTGGCGAGACCGAGGAAGCGGACTGCCTGCGTATCAATCAGTGGGTTGAACAGGAAGTGACGGCCTTGCCGGCGCAATACCTGTGGGCGCACCGCCGCTTCAAGACACGCCCGGAGGGTGCGCCGAGTCTGTACTCCTGATCCTCGGGCAACCCGTCCGAGCAGCAAGTCCTGTCTGAAATACGACCCGCTATTCCTGTATCTGCAATTCCCTGGCCTTGCTGTAGATGTAGCGCAACTTCTCGTATTCGAACGGTGAGTTGAGCTGGCCATAGCGGAACGGCGTGCTGTAGCGGATATCCACCAGGCGCAGGCCGGTCAGCGGCAGGCTCTCGCCGCTGGCCTGGGCGTAGTTGAGGTAGTCGATCTGGCGCTCGACGGCGAAGTCGGTGACGCGCCCGACGGTATCGCGTGCGTTCGACGGGCCCAGGGCCGGCAGGATCAGGTAGGGGCCGGCGGGGACGCCATAGAAGCCCAGGGTCTGGCCGAAATCTTCGCTCTGGCGCACCAGGCCCATGCGCGTCGCCGGATCCCAGAGGCCGCCCACGCCGATGATGCTGTTGAACAGCAGGCGCGCCGTCGCGTTCATGGCGCGAGTGCCTTTGCCCTGCAAGAGGCTGTTGCTCAGGTTGGAGATCTCGCCCAGGTTGTTGAAGAAGTTGCTGACGCCAGTCCGCACAAAGCGCGGTGTCACCGTCTGGTAGCCGCGCACGGTCGGCAGCATGACCCACTGGTCGAGGCGATAATTGAAGTGATACAGGCGGCGGTTGAAGGATTCGAACGGGTCATGGATCTTCAGCGCGCGCAATGTCGCCCGTTCGAACTCGCGCTGGTCGAGGCCGGGGCTGAAGCTCAGGTTGCGCAGGGGGTGCTTGAACCCATCGCTGTCCACGTCGGGCTCCTGGGCTTGAGCCAGGCCGCTTGCAAGCAATGCTGCCGTCAGGAGCAGGTGATAGCTGCGATTCATTGCTGGTTGCTCCCCACTGAGGCTTGTCGTACGGCGATGCTGGTCGGCGCAGGGCTGGCCTGGCCGCTCATGAACGCCAGCATATGGCGAACATTGTCGGTGTAGCCAAAGTTGCCGCAGTGCCCACCGTAGGGGTAGAGCGTCAGCCGCTCGCCGAAGGTCCGGCGCAGGAAACCCAGGTCCCCGGGGCCGAGGATAATGTCGTCGGCGTTGTGCATGACGGCGATTTTCTGGCTGCTTTGCAAGTAGTCTTCCAGGGCATACAGGCTGACCTGCTGAATCAGTTGCGGCAGGTCGCCACCGCCGTGTCGCTTGCGCCATAAGGGCATCAGTTGCTGTTCCATGTAGCAGTCGAAGTTGCATTGCAGGGCCTTGCGAAACAGCGGTTCGAGGCTGGTGCCTTCGCTGATCGGCTGGCCTGGCGCGGTGATCAGTCCACGGCGGTTGATCAGGTCCGAGGTAAACGCCATGTCGGCAGAGAAGAAGCGGAAGGTGATACCGATCAGCATGGCCAGTTGCTCGTCGGTGAGGCGCTGTGGCGATTGCTGGAAGTCGAACAGCATCGCTTCGTCGAGGTTGATGTAGCCCTTGCGGTGGTAGTAGCTGGCCAGTTTGTCGAGGATCAGCTCATAGAAGGTGTTCTGCCGATTCAGGCCCGGGACTTCTGCCTGGACCAGCTTGTCCATGTTGCCGATCGAGGTGTACAGGTTGACGGGCGGGTTGAGCAGCAGCACGCGCTTGAAGTCGAAGCTGCGCCGGGTTTCGTCGAGCTGGCTGACGAAGGCGGCCTGCAGCGCACCGAGGCTGTAGCCGGCCAGGAAGTAATCGGTGACCTGCAATTTGCGTTGTTGTGCCCGTATGGCCTGCATAACCCGGTAGAGGTCCTTGGCATCGTCGGGGCTGTAGCCGGGCGTGGCGTGCTGCGAGGCGGCGGCCATGAAGTCGTAGCTGGTGGGGGAGGAGATCTGCACGACGTGGTAGCCGGCGCCGTAGAAGATCTTCTTCAACAGCTCGTTGCTGCCGGTGGCGTAGTTGGAGCCGGTGCCGGCGATAAGGAAGATCAGCGGCGCCGGGCCGGATTGGCGGGCCAGGCGGTAGCTCAGGCGCTTCACGGGCCAGAAGTTGTCCGGTAGCCGGTATTCCCGTTCCGGCAGCAGCCTCAGGCTGTAATCGCTTTGCCGGATATCTTCGTCGTCCGGCAGGTTGGCGCGCAGGGCAGAGGGTGTCCCGGCGATCGTCGCCTCGAAGGGGTTATGCAGCGGGTATCCGTACTGGTTCGGATCGATGTCCGCAGCCTGGGCGGGAAGGGCCAGCAGTATCGAGGTCAACACGCTGATGCACAGCAACAGGGGCATGCGTTATTTCTCCATGGGGCTACGGGCGCGCTGTACTATCTGTCCGGGCGCCGTCGGTGTCCAGTGGGCTTGCCTCTGGTCGCGAGGGGGCGTGGTTCATTCTGGCGGTGAGCAACGGTTGCCAGGGTGATTTTCCAGACTGGTTGGAGTTTATGAATGCCGTATCGTTCGGCTTTTGTATGGATTGGTTTGATGCTGCTGGCATTGCTGGCCGGTAGTTACGGTGTACGCATGGCGCTCATGGAGGATGCGCGCTGGTTGGCACTGTGTGGCGATGATCCGGGGCTGCTCGGGTGTCGTCTGCGCGATATGCTGGGGCTGGCGATCCACTTGCGTGTGGCGGGATGGCTGGGGCTGGGCGGCGCGCTCCTGGCGTTCGCCTGGCCGGGGCGCTTCGGTTGGTGGTTGGCGGTCCTGGCGTTGCTCTTCGCCGTTCCGGCACTGGTGCTCTACAACGCGACTCTGGCTGCGTTCGCTCTCGTCATTGCGGGGTTGCGACTGGTTCGCTGATCCGTGATCCCGGCGGCGAAAGCAGCGCTCCATAAGCCTGCGCACCTGGGCTCCCGCCTTCGCGGGAGCGACGGGTTCGCGACAAGTGCTCGAAAGGTCAGAACGGTTCTGTAAACGCAGGCCAGTCCATCAGGTTGGCTGGCTCATTGTCCGCTTCCCTGTTTTCAGGCCACGCCAGAGCGCCACTGCCAGGATCAGGCTGACCGCTGCCCAGCCGAGTGCCTGGATGTTTTGCAGGCCTTCCTGGTAGAGCTGAGGCGCAATGCCGGCACACAGCAAGGCCAGGAGTAGGGATGATTCCCGGGGGTAGGCCGGTACGGCCCGGTAGGCGTAGGCCAGGGCCGGCAGCAACAGGGCTGCGCTCGGGAAGCCTCGATAACGCGCATCGAATACCAGTCCGAGGGTCATCACCGCTGCGGCGAAGCCGCTGGCCAGCAGCAGTTTCGCTGCGTGTGCGTCCAGCCAGGCGAGTACGCAGGCGCGCCTGCCCTGGCGGCTGCCATGGGCCATGACGGTATGCAGCAGGACGATGAGGTTGAGGGCGACCAGAGATAGCCCCCAGCTCCATTCCGCCCAGTTGCGGCTGTCTTCCATGAGCGTCTGCGTCCATAGCGAGAGGCTGGTGACGCCGACGGCGGCGATCAGGCCATGGCCGGGAATATCACGCAGGTTCCGGGGGATTCCGCCCAGGCCGAGGGCCAGCAGCCAGAGCCCCAGGCCGCCACCGAGCCAGAGTGGCCAGTGCGGCTGGTTGGAGATGGCCCCTTGCAGGCTGCCCTTGTCCTGGCGGTCGGCGTCGTACAAGCCCCAGTAGCCGCCCACGGTGCCTTCGCTGGCGCGCTTCCAGGGTTGGTCGAAAGCTTCGATCAGGTTGTAGCGCCAGCCATTGGCCTCGGCCATCTGCACGAAGCCACGAATGAACGAAGCCTGGTTGACCCTGTCGGCAACGGCTGTTTCGCGCTGGCGCCCGGCGCTGGGCCAGCCGGTTTCGCCGATCAGGATACCCTTGGGCGCGAAGGCGCCACCGAAGACCTGACGTACCTGCTCGACTTCTTGCAGCGCATGTTCGATACCACTGGGGTTGTCCTCCCAGTAGGGCAGCAGGTGAATGGTCAGGAAGTCGACCGCTGGGGCGATCTCCGGGTGCTTCAGCCAGAACTCCCAGACGTCGGCATAGGTGACAGGGACGCTGACGGCCTGCTTGACCTCCTCGATCAATCCCGCCAGGCGGGTGGCGGTGACTTCCTTGCGCAGCAGGGTTTCGTTGCCGACGATCACGGCCTCGACGATATCGGCGTTGGCGTTGGCGAGCCTGATCAGGGTGTCCAGTTCCTGCCGGGTCTGCTGTGCATCAGCACTGACCCATGCCCCGAGCAGCAGCTTGAGCCCATGCTTGCGGGCCAGGTCGGGAATGCCTTCCAGGCCCGTGGTCGAATAGGTGCGAATGCACTGGAAGCGCTTGGATAGCAGCGCCAGGTCGGCCTCCATGCGCTCCGGGCGTAGCGCCAGGGGTTGTTCGAAGGGGGACTGGTCCTTGTCGAATGGGCTGTAGGACACGCACTGCAGTTTCTGCTGGGCGGGGACGGCATCCGGTATTTCGCGCGCCTTGCCGATCTCATGCCAGAAGCAGGCCATAGCGACAGCTGCGAAAATGCAGGTAACAAAGTAAAGGGGGCGTATTGGGGGTGAAAACAGGCTCATTGGGCCAAAAACCATGTGGTGGACTCATTTGCGGCTTATGGTCGTCGATCCGTAAACATTGTGCGAGAGCGGTTGGGGCTTCGCGGGGAGGTTGGTAAAAAAATGTCGAAAAAAGACTACTAAGGTCGTGTGGAAAAGCACCGTGGTGGCCCTAAAGTAGCCCCCTGCTCTCCTGCAACGTGGGGAGCTGAACGTGTGGAGCATAAAAATCCAATGAACAATGAAAATGTGTACCGCCAGATCTATGATCATCCCCGCTTCAAGGAGCTGGTCGGCAAGCGCAACCGTCTTGCCTGGACGCTCTCGGCCATCATGTTGATCGCCTATCTGACCTTCATCCTGCTGATCGCCTTCGAGCCTCATCTGCTGGGTGTTCCGCTGGGTTCGGATACTGTCATCACCTGGGGCATTCCCCTGGGCCTGGGCGTGATCTTCCTTGCCTTCATCCTGACCGGTATCTATGTGCGCCGCGCCAACGGTGAATTCGACCGTATCAACCAAGAAATCCTGGATGAGGTGCAGCAATGATCGCTCGTCTGTTCTCCGCAGCCGTCCTGATGGCTGCATCGCCCCTGCTGATGGCAGGCGAGGCGCTGACCGGTGCCGTACAGAAGCAGCCGACCAACTGGACGGCGATCGTCATGTTCGTGGTGTTCATCGCCGCGACCATGGGCATCACCAAGTGGGCTGCCAAGCGCAACACCTCCACCGCTGACTACTACACTGCCGGCGGTAGCATCACCGGCTTCCAGAACGGCTTGGCGATCGCTGGCGACTACATGTCGGCGGCTTCCTTCCTGGGTATTTCCGCACTCGTCTACACCAGTGGTTATGACGGCCTGATCTACTCCATCGGCTTCCTGGTCGGCTGGCCGCTGATCCTGTTCCTGATGGCCGAGCGCCTGCGCAACCTGGGCAAGTTCAGCTTCTCCGACGTGGCCTCCTATCGCCTGGGCCAGACGCAAATCCGCATCCTGTCGGCCCTGGGTGGCCTGACCGTGGTGGCGTTCTACCTGATCGCGCAGATGGTCGGTGCCGGCAAGCTGATCCAGCTGCTGTTCGGCCTGGACTACTACGTCGCGGTGATCCTGGTTGGCGTGCTGATGGTTTGCTACGTACTGTTCGGCGGCATGCTGGCCACGACCTGGGTACAGATCATCAAGGCGGTCCTGCTGCTGTCCGGCGCCAGCTTCATGGCGATCATGGTCATGAAGCACGTTGGCTTCAACTTCGGTGCGCTGTTCTCGCAAGCGGTCGAAATCCATGAGAAAGGCACTGCCATCATGAGCCCCGGTGGCCTGGTGACCGATCCGATCTCCGCGATCTCCCTGGGTATGGCACTGATGTTCGGTACCGCTGGCCTGCCGCACATCCTGATGCGCTTCTTCACCGTCTCCGACGCCAAGGAAGCACGCAAGAGCGTGTTCTATGCAACCGGCTTCATCGGCTACTTCTACATCCTGACCTTCATCATCGGCTTCGGCGCGATCCTGCTGGTCAGCACCAACCCGGAATTCCGCGACGCCGCGGGCGCCATCGTCGGTGGCACCAACATGGTGGCCGTGCACCTGGCCAGCGCCGTGGGTGGCAACCTGTTCCTGGGCTTCATCTCCGCCGTGGCCTTCGCCACCATCCTCGCGGTGGTTGCCGGTCTGACCCTGGCGGGTGCCTCTGCGGTTTCCCATGACCTGTATGCCTGTGTGATCAAGAAGGGCAAGGCCAAGGAAGAGGACGAAATGCGTGTGACCAAGATCACTACGCTGTCCCTGGGTGTGGTCGCTATCCTGCTGGGTATCGCCTTCGAGAAGCAGAACATCGCCTTCATGGTGGGTCTGGCATTCTCCATCGCCGCCAGCTGCAACTTCCCGGTCCTGTTCCTCTCCATGTACTGGAAAGGTCTGACCACCCGCGGTGCGCTGGTTGGTGGTGCACTGGGCCTGTTCACGGCGCTGGCACTGACCGTTCTCAGCCCGACCGTGTGGGTACAGGTCCTGGGTTACGAGCAGGCGATCTTCCCGTACTCCTACCCGGCGCTGTTCTCCATCATCGTTGCCTTCGTCGGTATCTGGGTGTTCTCGGTCACTGACAAGTCGCAATCGGCCAACGAAGAGCGTGCGCGGTTCTTCCCGCAGTTCGTTCGTTCGCAAACCGGCCTGGGCGCTACTGGTGCGGTTTCGCACTAAGCCTTGAGTCGCAGTTGAAGAAAGGGGTGGCCGGTGACGGCTGCCCCTTTTTCATATCGGTACTTTTCATATGCCCGGTGACGGGCTTTCGGCCCATCGCCGGGGCGATGTCGATAATCACCCCAGGTGATTTTCGTTCTCGATGAGAACACCATGCATAATCGGCGTGTGTCGGTTTTCACATTCAACCAAGGAGATACCCCATGCATTACGTTACCCCTGACCTGTGTGACGCCTACCCGGAACTGATCCAGGTCGTCGAGCCGATCTTCAGCAACTTCGGTGGTCGTGATTCCTTTGGTGGCGAGATCGTTACCGTCAAGTGCTTCGAAGACAACTCCCTGGTCAAGGAGCAGGTCGATCTGGATGGCACGGGCAAAGTGCTGGTGGTGGACGGTGGTGGTTCGCTGCGCCGCGCACTGCTGGGCGACATGCTGGCCGAAAAAGCGGCACGCAACGGCTGGGAAGGCATCGTGGTGTATGGCTGTGTGCGCGACGTGGACGTACTGGCGCAAACCGAACTCGGTGTGCAGGCCCTGGCCAGCCATCCGCTGAAGACCGACAAGCGCGGCATTGGTGACCTGAACGTGGTAGTGACCTTCTGTGGCGTCACCTTCCGCCCGGGTGAGTACATCTATGCCGACAACAACGGCATCATCGTTTCGCCCCAGGCACTGAGCATGCCGGCCTGAGGGACTTCGGGGGATTCGTGCGTACTTGGGAGATCGCTCCCGGTGCGCATGGCGCCCTCTGCAGTACTGTCAGGATTGCGGGCGGGCAGCCTGTTGCAGGCGGGTGATGGCTGAATCCAGTTCGTCCAGAGCGATGTCCACGCTGTAGTGATCCTGCTTCAGCAGTATTTCTGCGCGCTGGCAGGCATTGCGCAGTTGCGGTACGCCGCTGTAGCGCGTGGCGCCATGCAGGCGGTGTACGCGTTCCAGCAGTGTCTGTCGGTCATTCGCTTGCCGTGCCTGGCGGATGGCTTGCTGTTCGTCTTCGAGGGAGTCCAGCAGCATTTTCAGCATGTCGGCGGCCAGCTCGGGCTTTCCGGCCGCCAGTCGAAGTCCTTCCTGAGGGTCCAGCACCCTGGTCTCGTTCCGAGGCTTTGGCGTATCGACAGCCTTGCCACTCTGGGGGCGCAGGCTGAGACCGGTCCATTTCAGGACGATCTGCCCCAGCTGCCGTTCGCTGATCGGCTTGGTTACGTAGTCATCCAGGCCGGATTGCAGCAGTGCGCGTTTTTCGCTGGCCATGGCGTGGGCCGTCAGCGCCACCACGGGTGTCGTACGGGCGCCGCTGGTCTGTTCCCACTGGCGTATTGCCTCGGTCGTCTGGCGGCCATCCATCCCCGGCATCTGTATGTCCATCAACACCATGTCGAAGCTTTGCTGGCGCATCACATCCAGCGCCTTGCGACCGCTGTCTACCGCCACGACCTGCGCGCCCATGTCGTTGAGCAGGGTTTCCACCAGCATCAGGTTGGCCGGGTTGTCGTCGACGCAGAGCAGGCGTGCCTGGTGACCGTCGCCCGTGGCCGCCGGTCCGCTGATGGCCTGTTGCGAGCAACAGAACTCGAGCAAGGTCTGCTGGAGCTTGCGGGTGGCGGTGGGTTTGCTCTGCAACTGGATGTGGGTGTGTGATTCGGGGAGTATCTCGTGATAGCGCGCCTGTTCGGTGGTCGGGCAGAGCACGATGCACTTGCAGTCCAGCTCGACGATTTCCTGCAGGCTCTGGTAGAGCTGATGGGGCGTGGTGTCCTGCTGGGTTATGCCGAGGATGGCGATACCGATGGATTGTTCGCGTTCATATTCGCTGGTCAGTTGCTGCTGGAGCTGTTCCAGGCTGTCGTGAACACTGACCTGCAAACCACAGCTTTCAAGCTGGTGCTGCAAGGCCTGGCGCGTCAGCGGATGTGTTTCGAACAGCGCCACGCGCCGTCCGAGAAGCTCCATGTGCGGCAGGTCTTCGATGTCGTCGCGCGCCTTGGGCAGCGTCAGCCTGATCCAGAATTCGGAGCCTTCCTCGAGGATGCTGTCGACACCGATTTCGCCGCCCATCTGCTCGATCAGCCGCCTTGAGATGACCAGGCCCAGCCCGGTGCCACCCGGCTGGCGTGACAGCGAGTTGTCCGCCTGGCTGAAGGCCTGGAAGAGTGCGCGGATGTCCTGTTCGGTCAGGCCAATGCCCGTATCCTGCACGCTGATACGCAGTTGTGCGCTGTCGCTGTCCTCTTCTTCGAGCATGGCGCGCACGGTGATGGAACCCTGGCTGGTGAACTTGATGGCATTGCTGACCAGATTGGTCAGCACCTGGCGCAGTCGCAGGGGGTCGCCGATCAAGGACAGCGGTGTATCCCGGTAGACCAGGCTGACCAGTTCCAGGCGCTTCTCGTGGGCGGCGGGTGCGAGGATGGTCAGGGTGTCTTCGATCAGGTCGCGCAGGTTGAAGGGAATGTTCTCCAGCACCAGCTTGCCGGCTTCGATTTTCGAGAAATCGAGGATTTCATTGATGATGGCCAGCAAGTTGTCGGCCGATTTTTCGATGGTGCCGAGGTAGTCCTGCTGGCGGGGCGTGAGATCGCTTTTCTGCAACAGGTGGGTGAATCCGAGGATACCGTTGAGGGGTGTGCGGATTTCATGGCTCATGTTGGCCAGGAATTCGGACTTGATACGGCTCGCCTCCAGTGCTTCCTTGCGTGCCATGTCCAGTTCGATGTTCTGGATCTCGATGGTTTCCAGGTTCTGCTGCACGTCCTCGGTCGCCTGGTCGATGCTCTGTTGCAGTTCCTCCCGTGCACTGAGCAGGGACTCGGCCATGCGATTGATGCCCGAGGCGAGCTCGTCCAGCTCATGCCCGCCGAGTGCCGGCAGGCGCGTCTCCAGATGGCCTTCCTTGAGTTGTCCGACGGCATGCTTGATGCGCTGCAGGGGCTGGCTGATGCTGCGGCCCATGCGCAGGGCGAGCAGTGCCGTGATGATCAGGCCGGCAACGATCAGCAGCAGGCTGGTGAACAGGCTGCGGTAGCCACGGACCAGCGTGGCGTGGTGCGAGAGTTCCAGGTCCAGCCAGCCGATCAGGCGCACATCGTCGCCGCGGATATCGTCTTCGAGGTGCAGGTGGCGGGCCTGGATCGGCATCAGGATGCGCGTGGTGTCGAGGCTGCTGACATGCGTCAGGTCTTGCGGGTCGCTGGGTGGCGGCGGGGTGAGCATGTTCGGCCCGGCATGGACTTTCAGCACGCGCTCGGGATCGAGAATCGCCACGGCGCGGACATCCGGATGGTCGAGTACCTGATTGAGGATGCGTTGCAGGCGCCAGTCATGCCCCTGTGCGATGGGTGAGGCGACCAGGGGTGCCAGTTGCCGGGCGATCAACTGGCCGCGCTCGTCGAGTTGCTGGTGCATCTGGGCAAGTTGCAGCCAGGAGAAATAACCGCCAATCGCCACGGCCAGCAAGGTGCCTGGCAGCAGGGTCAGTACCAGCAGTCGCGTTCTGATCCCCAGGTCTTTGAGCACGTTCCATATCCTCCGGCCAGGCGTTGACTTGAGCCGCTCAGTGTAGCGGCTCGATACGCGGGCGGGGACATTATGTGGTTCAGTCCAGGCCGCGGATGTCCTTGTCCTGGAAGCTGGGCAGGCGCCAGTGGAACGCGACGGCCAGGACACGGAACAGGAAGCCGCTGCCCAGCGCTACCAGCGACGCGCTGTTGCTGCCGATGCCGACGTGCAGCAGTGCCACGTAGAGCACGCCGGTGAACAGCGCGACGGTGGCGTAGAGCTCACGCTGCAGCACCATGGGGACCTGGGTGCAGAGCATGTCGCGCAGCAGGCCGCCGAAGATGCCGGTGATGATACCGGCCAGTACCACGATCGACGGGTGTGCCCCCATGCTCATCGCGACATCGCAGCCGATCACGGTGAAGGCCACCAGGCCAAGACCGTCGACCAGCAGGAAGACCATTCGCAGGTGGTGCAGGTGGCGGGCGATGAAGCCGGTGACGATGGCCGCGCCGATGGTGAAGGTCAGGTATTCGGGGTTGGCGATCCAGCCTACCGGGTAGTGCCCGAGCAGCACATCGCGTGCCGTTCCGCCGCCGAGCGCAGTGACCGTGCCGAGCAGGCAGATGCCGAACAGGTCCATGCCCTTGCGCATGCCCATGATGGCGCCGGACATGGCCTCGGCGGTAATCGCGATCAGGTAGATGGTGTGCAGGAGGGTCACGGTCGACTCCGGGGCGGCATGGGGGCTGAAAGGTGCGCGATTATGGGGCAGACTGGCGCTTGAATAGGCATGGCTAAGTATTTATAGGCTATGCAAAGTTTTTCTTAATAAAGGATGGCGGCATGAATCTCGATCCGCGCCAGACCGAGGCTTTTCGGGTGGTGATAGAGGCGGGCAGTTTCGAGCAGGCGG
Source organism: Pseudomonas sp. ABC1 (assembly GCF_013395055.1). Lineage (NCBI taxonomy): Bacteria > Pseudomonadati > Pseudomonadota > Gammaproteobacteria > Pseudomonadales > Pseudomonadaceae > Pseudomonas > Pseudomonas sp. ABC1. The sequence continues at coordinate 746,907 of NZ_CP058349.1, read as the reverse complement.
CCCTGCGCCTGCACCTTACGCCACCCGCGATTTCCCAACGGGTGCGCGCGCTGGAAAGCGCGCTGGGCAGCGCCTTGATCGTGCGCAGCCGACCGTGCCGGGCGACCGAGGCGGGCCAGCGCCTGCTGCAATACCTGCGCCGGGCGATGCTGCTGGAGGCGGATCTGCTGGCCGAGCTGGCGCAGCGGGAGGACGCGCCGCTGGTGGTGGTTGCCGCCTTGAATGCCGACAGTCTGGGGACCTGGTTCTTTCCGGCGCTGGCCGAAGTGCTGATCCGCGAGCGTGTGCTGCTCGACCTGACGGTGGAGGACCAGGACCACACCTACAGCCTGCTGGAAAGCGGCCTGGCGATCGGTTGTATCGGCACCGAGGCCAAGCCGATGCGCGGTTGCAGCGCTAGTGCCCTGGGGCGCATGCGTTATCGCATGGTGGCGTCACGGGACTTCGCCCAGCGGCATTTTGCGGCAGGATTCAGCCGTGATGCGGCACGCAAGGCGCCGGTGGTCGCCTACACGCGCAAGGACACCCTGCAGTCTTCTTTCCTGCTGAGCCGCTTCGGCTTGCCCGAGGGCGCTTACCCGTGCCACTACGTGCCCGGTGCCGAGCCGCACTTCAATGCCATTCGCTATGGCCTGGGTTACGGCATGGTGCCCGAACTGCTGCTGTGCGATGCCCTGGCTTCGGGGGAGATGCTCGACCTGGCGGCGGACGATCCCCTGGACATCTCGCTCTATTGGCACACCTGGACGGTGCAGTCGCCGCGAATGGAGCAGCTGTCGCGCCAGATCATCGAGGCCGCGCCGAAGATTCTCGCACGGCCGCTGTAAATTGCCTGCCTGAGCGCTGCCCGCGAGCGGACGCTTGCCGGTATCATGTGCGACTTTTCAGGCCGTGCGGTTCAACGACGTCATGACTACCCATTACCCGACCATCGCCGATTGCGTTGGTAACACGCCTCTGGTGCGCCTGCAGCGCCTGCCCGGCAAGACCAGCAATACCCTGCTGGTGAAGCTCGAAGGCAACAACCCGGCCGGCTCGGTCAAGGACCGCCCGGCGCTGTCGATGATCACCCGCGCCGAACTGCGTGGCGACATCGTGAGCGGCGATACCCTGATCGAGGCCACCTCCGGCAACACCGGCATCGCCCTGGCTATGGCCGCGGCGATCAAGGGCTACCGGATGATCCTGATCATGCCGGACAACTCCAGTGCCGAGCGCAAGGCGGCGATGACCGCTTATGGCGCCGAGCTGATCCTGGTCAGCAAGGAGGAGGGCATGGAGGGCGCGCGCGACCTCGCCTTGAAATTGCAGGCCGAAGGGCGCGGCAAGGTCCTGGACCAGTTCGCCAATGGCGACAATCCCCAGGCCCACTACAGCAGTACCGGCCCCGAAATCTGGCGCCAGACCCACGGCAGCATCACGCATTTCATCAGCTCCATGGGCACCACGGGCACCATCATGGGCGTCTCGCGCTATCTCAAGGAGCAGAACCACGCGATCCAGATCATCGGCCTGCAGCCGCTGGAAGGTTCGGCCATTCCCGGTATTCGCCGCTGGCCGCAAGCCTACCTGCCGAAAATCTTCGACGCCGAGCGTGTCGACCGTGTCGTCGATATGTCCCAGGACGAAGCCGAGCAGGTCATGCGCAGGATGGCCCGTGAAGAAGGCATCTTCTGTGGTGTGTCCTCGGGTGGCGCGGTGGCGGCGGCTCTGCGCCTGTCCGAGGAGGTGGAGAATGCGGTGATCGTCGCCATCATCTGCGATCGCGGTGATCGCTACCTGTCGACCGGTGTCTATGACGCACCTGTCTGAACGCCCTGAGGGAACACGCTGATGGCCAGGCGTACATCCGGCTTGCGCTTCCAACCCAGTGGTGGCGAGAAGGCGCAGCAGTTGCCGGTCGGCAAGAAGCAGCGCCTGAGCATCGAGCGCCTGGCCAATGACGGGCGTGGCATCGGTTTCAATGCCTCACGGACCTGGTTCATCGAAGGTGCATTGCCTGGTGAACAGGTCGAGGCGCGTGTGCTGGCCGCACGGCGACAGATCGTCGAGGCCCGTTGCGAACAGGTCTTGCAATCAAGTCCTTCCCGGCGTACCGAAACCTGCCGGCATGCCCGCCAGTGTGGCGGTTGCAACCTGCAGCACGCCTCCGCTGAGGATCAGTTGGCGCTGAAGCAGGCTGCCCTGGCCGAGCACCTGCAACGAACAGCCGGGCTCGAACCGCAAGCCTGGGCACCCGCTCTCAGCGGGCCAGAGTTCGGCTACCGCCGACGGGCGCGGCTGGCAGCGCGCTGGGATGAGCGCCATGGCCGGCTGGCTGTCGGTTTTCGTGCCCGTTCGAGCCAGGACATCATTGCCCTGGAACAGTGCCCGGTGCTGGTACAGCCCTTGCAGAACCTGCTGCCGGACTTGCTGGGCGTCTTGCATTCGCTGGAACGGCCACGGACGCTTGGGCATATCGAGCTGTTCAGCGGTGCCGGTGAAGCGCTGCTGGTGCGTCATGTCGGGGCATTGGCCGTGGCGGACCGTGAGCGTCTGCTGGCGTTCACCCGGCAGCATCGACTGCAACTGTGGTTGCAGGGCGAGGAGGGCCCGCAGCCCGCCGAGGACTATGGGTTTCTCGGTTATCGCCTGGAGCCTTGGGCGCTTGAGCTGGCCTGGCGGCCGGGGGATTTCGTGCAGGTGAATGCCAGCGTCAACCAGGCCATGGTGCAGCAGGCGCTGGAGTGGCTGGCGCTGCGCGACGGCGAGCGGGTGCTGGACCTGTTCTGTGGGCTGGGTAATTTTGCCCTGCCGATGGCGCGTAGCGGTGCCGAGGTAGTGGCCGTCGAGGGTGTCGAGGCGATGGTGGCGCGGGCGCGGGACAATGCGCGCCTCAATGGGCTGGATAATGTGCACTTTTTCCAGGCCGACCTGTCGAAGCCGCTGGCCGACGCACCATGGGCGGCGGGCGGCTTTTCCGCTGCGCTGCTGGACCCGCCGCGAGACGGCGCTTTCGAGGTGGTGCGGCAGGTGGCGGCGTTGGGGGTGCAGCGGTTGGTCTATGTGTCCTGCAACCCGGCAACGCTGGCGCGTGACAGTGTCGAGCTGGTCAGTCAGGGCTACCGGTTGAAACAGGCCGGCGTACTGGACATGTTTCCACAGACCGCGCATGTGGAGGCGATGGCGCTGTTCGAGCGTTGAGGTCGCGTTCGACGAACGCCCTGCTTGTGGTTCAATCGGTCGGCATCGAGAATGCCGACATGTGTACGCAGCATCTGCGTAGAGGAATGGCGAGATGGTACAGGTTAGAGCGCTCCAAACGATCAACGACGATGGCAGCGTCAACCTCGAGGGTTGGCTGGACCATGTGTTGTCGATGGACCCGGCGCTGAACCGAGAAGGATTACGCCAGGCCTGCGAGTTCGCTCGCGATGCCGAGCAGCAGGCCGATGCGCAGAAGAAGACGCCTGGCCGCGAAGGACTCTGCTATCTGACCGGGCTGGACATCGCGGTCATCCTCGCCGACCTCAAGCTGGACCAGGAAAGCCTGGTGGCGGCATTGATCTACCGGGGCGTGCGTGAAGGCAAGATCAGCCTGGAAACCGTGCGTGGGCGCTTCGGGGCGGTCGTCTCCAAGCTGATCGAAGGCGTGCTGCGCATGGCCGCCATCAGTGCCAGCCTCAACCCGCGTGATTCGCTGGTGCTGGGCAGCCAGACCCAGGTGGACAACCTGCGCAAGATGCTGGTGGCCATGGTCGACGACGTGCGTGTCGCGCTGATCAAGCTGGCCGAGCGCACCTGCGCCATCCGCGCGGTCAAGAACGCCGACGACGAGCGCCGCCTGCGGGTGGCCCGCGAGGTCTTCGATATCTATGCGCCGCTGGCCCACCGGCTGGGCATCGGCCATATCAAGTGGGAGCTGGAAGACCTGTCCTTCCGCTACCTGGAGCCCGAGCAATACAAGAAGATCGCCCAGCTTCTGCATGAGCGTCGCCTCGACCGCGAACAGTACATCCAGAATGTGGTCAAGCAGCTCAAGGACGAACTGGCGGCCACCGGCATCCAGGCCGAGATCGATGGTCGGGCGAAGCATATCTATTCGATCTGGCGCAAGATGCAGCGCAAAGGGCTGCAGTTCAGCCAGATCTACGATGTGCGTGCCGTCCGTGTGCTGGTGCCGGAGGTGCGTGATTGCTACACCGCGCTGGGCATCGTGCACACTTTGTGGCGACACATCCCCAAGGAATTCGACGACTACATCGCCAACCCCAAGGAAAATGGCTACCGCTCCCTGCACACCGCTGTGCTTGGCCCTGAAGGCAAGGTGCTGGAGGTGCAGATACGCACCCAGTCGATGCACGAGGAGGCTGAGCTGGGCGTCTGCGCGCACTGGCGCTACAAGGGCACGGACGTCAATTCCGGCTCCAACCACTACGAAGAGAAGATCGCCTGGTTGCGCCAGGTGCTCGAATGGCACGAGGAACTGGGCGATATCGGTGGCCTGGCCGAGCAGTTGCGTGGCGACATCGAGCCGGATCGGGTCTATGTGTTCACCCCCGACGGCCACGCCATCGACCTGCCCAAGGGGGCCACGCCGCTGGACTTCGCCTACCGTGTGCACACCGAGATCGGCCATAACTGCCGGGGGGCCAAGGTCAACGGGCGCATCGTGCCGCTCAACTACAGCCTGCAGACCGGCGAGCAGGTCGAGATCATCACCGGCAAGCAGGGGGCGCCCAGCCGTGACTGGCTGAACCCCAACCTGGGCTACATCACCTCGAACCGCTCGCGGGCGAAGATCGTCCACTGGTTCAAGTTGCAGGCGCGTGACCAGAACGTTGCTGCCGGGCGTGTGCTGCTCGAACGTGAGCTGGGGCGTCTGGATTTCCCTTCGGTGGACTTCGAGCGCCTGGCCGAGAAGGCCAACCTGAAAGCCGCCGAGGATATGTTCGCCGCCCTGGGGGCTGGTGACCTGCGCCTGGCGCATCTGGTGGGCCTGGCCCAGCAGATGGTGGAGCCGGAGCGCGGCTCGGACCAGCTGGAACTGATCCCGCGTCGGCCGACACCGATCAAGCCGGGCCGTCGCGACGACGTGCAGATCCAGGGCGTCGGCAACCTGCTGACGCAGATGGCCGGTTGTTGCCAGCCGCTGCCGGGCGACCCGATCGTCGGCTATATCACCCAGGGGCGTGGCGTCAGTATCCACCGCCAGGATTGCGCCTCGGTGCTGCAACTGAGCGGGCGCGAGCCAGAGCGCATCATTCAGGTGAGCTGGGGGCCGGTGCCGGAGAAGACCTATCCGGTGGATATCGTCATCCGTGCCTACGACCGCGCCGGCCTGCTGCGCGATGTCTCGCAGATGCTGCTGAACGAGCGCATCAACGTGCTTTCGGTGAATACCCGCTCGAACAAGGAAGACAGCACCGCACAGATGTCGCTGACCATCGAGATTCCCGGCCTGGGCGCTCTGGGGCGACTGCTTGGGCGTATCTCCCAGTTGCCTAACATCATCGAAGCGCGCCGCCAGCGGACCTCGTGATGGATAGGGAGAAGCCGATGTACCGCCTGGATGACCTGCTGCACCTCATGGCGCGCCTGCGTGATCCGCAGCACGGTTGTCCGTGGGACTTGCGCCAGGACTATCGCAGCATCGTGCCGCACACCCTGGAGGAAGCCTACGAGGTGGCCGACACCATCGAGCGAGGCGATCTTGGTCAGTTACCGGGCGAGTTGGGCGATCTGCTGTTCCAGGTGGTGTATTACAGCCAACTGGGCGCCGAAGAGGGGCGTTTCGCCTTTGCCGATGTGGTCGATGGCATCGTCCGCAAGCTGGTGCGCCGTCATCCCCATGTCTTTCCCGATGGCGATCTCTATGGCGCCGTCGACCTGCCGCGCCTGGACGAGGACGCCATCAATCGGCGCTGGGAAGAGATCAAGGCGCAGGAGCGTGCGGAGCGGGCCGAGAGCCCTCAGCAATTGTCGCTACTGGATGACGTGCCTGTGGCGCTGCCGGCGCTGAACCGCGCGGCCAGGTTGCAGAAGCGTGCGGCACGGGTCGGTTTCGATTGGCCCGACGTGGCGCCGGTGGCGGACAAGGTTCGTGAAGAACTGGATGAGGTGCTGAATGCCTCCGAGCCGCAGGCGGTGGCCGAGGAACTGGGCGACCTGCTCTTTGCCGTGGTGAACCTGGCGCGTCATCTGAACGTGGACCCTGAGGCCGGGCTACGGGCCGCCAACGAGAAATTCGAGCGACGTTTCCGTTTTATCGAGGAGCGCTTGCGCCTTCAGGGCAAAGCCGTCGAACAGGCTTCCCTGGCGGAGCAGGACGCTTTGTGGGAACTGTCCAAACAGCATGAGAAGCATGCGCAGGCATCGACGGACAGGCTATGATCCGGCCTTTCGTCTGGCGGTGACTGTCACCTGATTGGGGGAGGTTATGGGTATTTCATTACGCGATCAGTTGCTCAAGGCAGGCCTGGTCAACGAGAAGCAGGCCAAGCAGGCGGGCAAGCAGCAACAGAAGCAGCAGCGCCTGGAGAAAAAAGGTCAGGTCGAGAAAGATGACTCGCAACGCCAGGCTGCGTTGCAGGCCCAGGCCGAGAAGCTGGCGCGCGATCAGGAACTCAATCGCCAGCAGAAGGAAAAGGCCGAGCAGAAGGCCCGCGCCGCACAGGTCAAGCAACTGATCGAAACCAGCCGCCTGCCGAAGCTGGATATCGACGACTACTACAATTTCGTCGACGACAAGAAGGTCAAGCGCCTTTCGGTCAACGCACTCATGCGCGACAAGCTGTCCAGCGGTTCCCTGGCCATCGTGCGTCACGGCGGTGGCTATGAAGTCATTCCGCGCGATGCGGCCCTCAAGGTGCAGGAGCGCGACCCGCGTCGTGTCGTGTTGCTCAACGAGCGCACGCAGGAGCCGGATGCCGACGATCCTTATGCCGCCTACCAGGTGCCGGACGATCTGATGTGGTGAGGAGAGGCGCATGAGCCAGGATGATCGCATCAAGCTCGATGCCAGTTGGAAAGAGGCCCTGCATGAGGAGTTCCAGCAGCCTTACATGCAGGCGCTGAAGGATTTTCTCGTACGAGAAAAGCAGGCGGGCAAGGTCATCTACCCACCTGGGCCGAAGATATTCAGTGCGCTCGATTCCACGCCGCTGGATCGGGTGAAGGTGGTCATTCTCGGCCAGGACCCTTATCACGGTCCCGGTCAGGCCCATGGCCTGTGCTTCTCGGTACAGCCCGGTGTGCCGGCGCCGCCGTCCTTGCAGAACATCTACAAGGAGCTCAAGCGTGACCTCAACCTGGAGATTCCCAATCACGGTTACCTGCAACACTGGGCTGACCAGGGTGTCCTGCTGCTCAACACGTCCCTGACCGTCGAGCGTGCGCAGGCGGGTTCACATGCCAAGATTGGCTGGCAGACGTTCACCGATCGGATCATTCAGGTGGTCAGTGAGCGTTGCCCGCACCTAGTCTTCATCCTCTGGGGCTCGCATGCCCAGAGCAAGTCGCATCTGATCGATCCTACCCGGCACTTGCTGCTCAAGTCCGTGCACCCGTCACCGCTTTCGGCCCACCGTGGTTTTATCGGCAATGGCCACTTCAGTCGTGCCAACCAGTTCTTGCAGCAGCATGGGATGGAGCCGATAGACTGGCAACTGCCGGCACAGGTTTGAAACCGCAGGCCGGACGTTCTGGGGCGCTGTCAGCGCAGCAGGTGTTTGGCTTCCTGGATGTCGATGTCGGACTCGTCGCCGTGGCGGAACTGGCTGACAGGGTCTATGCCCAGCTTTTGGAATGCCGGTACTTCGGCCCAGGGGAGGCTGGCATAAGGGTGTGACGTGCCTCGGTAGCTCTGCAGGATGGCGACCTGGACGATGTCGGTGTAGTCCGGTGAGCCGGAGTCGCGGTTGAAGTCCTGGTACTGGGTGGGCACCAGGGCGATCCCGTCGATGAACTCCCAGGTGCGCAGCAGTTTTTCGCCGAGGGTCGGGTGTATCTTCTCGATCACATGGTTGAGGCTGATCTCGTCGGCCAGCAAGGCGCGATTCTCTTCTGCGTAGGTCAGGATGGGCAGGATGCCGATCTGGTAGAGCAGGCCGGCCAGGGTCGCCTGGTCTGGCATCAGCCGGGCGTGCTTTCTGCACAGGACATGGCTGATACCGGCGATTTCGGTGCTCTTCTTCCAGACCTCGCGCATCTTCCGGTTGACCACATCGGTGGTCGCCCGGAACATCTGCTCCATGGCCAGGCCGGTCGCCAGGTTGCTCGTGTAGTTGATGCCCAGGCGGTTGATGGCTGCGTGCAGGTCGTTGATTTCCTTGCTGGCCCGCAGCAGAGGGCTGTTGACCACCTTGATGATACGGGCGCTCAGGGCCGCATCGTTGCCGATCACCCGACACAGCTCGCTGGTGCGTATTTCAGGGTTGGACGCAGCCTCGCGGACCATCTGCGCCACTTCCGGCAGCGTAGGCAGAATCAGGTCATCGTTCTCGATGGCCTGAATCAGTTCGCACTGAACTCTTTCCGCTAGGCTGCTCATGCTGTTCCTCGTCGTCGGCTCGTCAGCGCTGAATTTCCCGGTCGCTGTCCAGTTCATAGGGCAGGTCCAGTAGCTTCAGCTCGATCCCGTTCGGTGCGCCGAGGTGGATACGGCCATCGCTCACGGCGTTTTCCTGCAGTACCGCCAGCAGTTCGAAGCCTGCCGCGTCGGTTGCTGCGAGGACAACTTCGCCAACACTGGAGTCATGCACGGGGGAGAACAGCTCACTGCCTGGCTCCGGCAATACGTGTCCTGGCAGGTCTGCGCGTAGGCGTTGCAGCCTGCGTTTGAGCTTGCCCAGGTACTGCATGCGCGCAACGATTTCCTGCCCCGTATAGCAGCCTTTCCTGAAACTTACGCCGCCTACGGCTTGCAGGTTGATCATCTGCGGGATGAACAACTCGCGCGTCCCGCCGAATACCTGGCCGACCCCTGAACGAATCTGGCCCAGTAGCCATTCGTTGAGTGGTGCTTGGGTGGTCGTCTGCAGGATCTTCGCAACCTGTTCGGCCTTTTCTGGCGATACCCACAATTCTACCCGGCGGTTGCCAAGCCCGATGGCGAACAGGCCGTCGGTGCGAGTCACTTGGTTGGCCACGCCAGGGCTGGTCAGGTCCAATGCAGCAAGTTGCGCTTCGCAGGCGAACAGGCCGTGGCGTGTCCAATACTCGCTTTCGTCACTCAGCTTGCACTTGGAGAAAACGGCGTATTTCCCCAGGTCACTCAGTTGGGGAGCGAGCAGTTCACGGGCCATGGCCAGCAGGTAGCCGTCCTCATGGGAGCAGATGCGGAAACTCGATTGCATGCGCCCCTTGGAGGTGCAGCGCGCTCCAAGGCTGGACTGTTCAGGCTTCAGGTAATTGATGTTGCAGGTCAGTTGACCCTGCAGGAATTTGCCTGCGTCCGGTCCGCGTACGGCAAGGACGCCTTCATGCGACAGGAGACAGGAAGAAGCGGTGTCGGTCATGGGTGCCGTCATTGTGATTCCGAGATAAGCATCATAGCAGTGAGCAGTGGCTGCCTGGTAAGGTCGGGCATGCGAAACAACGCTTTCTTTTCATGGTGGTTGATGGCTGCAGCTATATACTGTGCGGCCTGTTCAAAGGAGTTGTGTGGCATGGTCGATCAATCCGAACTCAATCGTCTTTTCTGGCAGAGCCGTCGGGGCATGCTGGAGCTCGACGTACTGCTGGTCCCTTTCCTGCAAGAGGTCTACAGCGACCTCGATGAAGAGGATCAGCGCCGTTATCGCAAGCTGCTCAGTTGTGAGGACCAGGATATGTTCGGTTGGTTCATGCAGCGTTCGGAGCCGGAGGATGCGGACCTGCAACGCATGGTTCGTATGATTCTCGATCGTGTACAGCCATAGCACCTTCGAATGTGCCTGGCGACCTTCACCCGGGTTGCTGGGGCTTTACCTGATGCTCTGGGTGGTGGCGTGCGTGGCGGTCTTGCAGAGTGGTGCGCCGCTGGTGCTGATGGGCGCGATGTTGGCGTTCTGCCTGGTGCACGCAGTCTGGTTCATGTTTCGTTTTGTCTTTCCGAACAACCCTGGCGCATGGTGCAGGCTGCGACATGATGCGCAGGGTTGGCACCTGTGGTGTGCCGGGCAGGGGTGGCAGGATGTGACACTGTGCACGGACACCCTGGCTTCTCCCTTGCTCATCGTCTTGCGTTTGCGCCGCCCGGGCCGTCTATTTGCCGAAAGCCTGTGCCTGCCTGCTGACGCCATGTCGCCCGACGATCACCGGCGCCTGCGTGTTCTGCTCCGATTCAGTCGCCATAGGTGGGCGGTTGCAGAATAGTGTCCTGGGCAACGGGGAGGGTGTCTGGATAGTCCAGCGTATAGTGCAGGCCCCGGCTTTCCTTGCGCTGCATGGCTGAAAGAATGATCAGCTCGGCAACCAGCGCCAGGTTCCTCAGTTCGATCAGGTCGCGGCTGACTCTGTAATTGCTGTAGAACTCGTCAATCTCGCTTTGCAGCAGGCGAACCCGGTGCTGTGCGCGGGCCAGGCGTTTGTCGGTGCGCACGATGCCGACGTAGTCCCACATGAAACGCCGTAGCTCGTCCCAGTTGTGGGCGATGATCACATCTTCATCCGAATCCGTGACCTGGCTGGCATCCCAGTTTGGCAGTGTGGGCGACGGGTCGGGCATGTCTGCCTGGCGAGTGATATCCAGTGCCGCCGAACGGCCATAGACCACGCACTCCAGCAGCGAGTTGCTGGCCAGCCGGTTGGCTCCGTGCAGCCCGGTGAAGCTGGTTTCGCCGATGGCGTAGAGCCCTGGCACATCGGTGCGGCCACGCTGGTCGACGAGGACGCCACCGCAGGTGTAGTGCGCGGCGGGGACGACCGGAATGGCTTGTCGGGTGATGTCGATTCCGTAGCTCAGGCAGCGCTCGTAGACCGTCGGGAAGTGGCTGGTGATGAAGTCGGCTGGCTTGTGGCTGATGTCGAGGTAGACACAATCGATGCCCAGGCGCTTCATCTCGTGGTCGATGGCGCGGGCGACGATGTCTCGTGGTGCCAGCTCCGCGCGTGGGTCGAAGTTCTGCATGAAGCGCTCGCCGGTCGGCAGCTTGAGCTGCGCGCCTTCGCCGCGCAGGGCTTCGGTGACGAGGAAGTTCTTCGCTTGCGGGTGGTAGAGGCAGGTTGGGTGAAACTGGTTGAACTCCAGGTTGCCGACCCGGCAGCCGGCGCGCCAGGCCATGGCGATGCCATCGCCGCAGGCACCGTCGGAGTTGCTGGTATAGAGGTAGACCTTGGCGGCTCCGCCCGAGGCAAGCACGACGAAGCGAGCCTGGTAGGTATCGACTTCGCCACTGTTGCGGTCCAGTACATAGGCGCCCAGGCAGCGTTTTCCGGGCAGTCCCAGTTTGCTCTCGGTGATCAGGTCTATCGCGACACGTTGCTGTTGCAGGTCGATATTCGACCGGGCCTGGGCGCATTCGAGCAGCGAGTTGAATATTGCGGCCCCCGTTGCATCGGCTGCATGGATGATGCGCCGATGGCTATGGCCGCCCTCGCGTGTCAGGTGGAACTCGAAACTGCCGTGTTCATCGCCCTCCGTGTCGCGGGTAAAGGGAACCCCCTGCTGGATGAGCCATTCGATGGACTCCCTGCTGTGCTCGATGGTGAAGCGTACGGCATCTTCCCTGCAAAGCCCGCCGCCGGCATCCAGGGTGTCTTCGACATGGGCGTCGACCGTGTCGCTTTCGTCCAGGACAGCAGCGACGCCGCCTTGTGCCCAATAGGTCGAACCATTGGCAAGGTCGCCCTTGCTGAGTACCGCGATCCGGAAATGTTCGGGCAGGTTGAGTGCCAGTGTCAGGCCGGCAGCGCCGCTGCCGATGACCAGAACGTCGTATCGATGGTAGTGGCTCATGTGGATGTCCGGGCAGAATGTCACCGCCTAGTATATAGATGGCACCCTGCGGCAAAATAGTCTCGGCAGTATGTGGGAACTTTTGTTCTGGGGCTGTTTCTATAGACGGATGATGGATGCAAACTGCCATCGCTTCCCTGCTATGGGTAGTTGCCGCAATATTTGCCAATCAGAACGGCATCCTTGGCTCATCGAGGAGACCGCATGCAATGCCAAGATGCATTGTGGAAAGCGTGCTATGAGGGGGAGAACTTTTGCAGAAAGCCCGAGTCTATTCAGGCAGGTCGGTTTGCTGGTGTGAGCGGATACCCTTCATGTCGATGGAGGCGTACTCATGCTGACCCAGGAGCAGGACCAGCAGTTGGTCGAACGAGTGCAGCGAGGAGACAAGCGGGCTTTTGATCTGCTTGTGCTGAAGTACCAGCACAAGATCCTCGGTTTGATCGTGCGTTTCGTGCACGACTCCCATGAGGCTCAGGACGTGGCGCAGGAAGCGTTCATCAAGGCCTATCGTGCACTCAGTAATTTTCGTGGTGACAGTGCTTTCTATACATGGCTGTACCGCATTGCCATCAATACAGCGAAAAACCATCTGGTCGCACGTGGACGGCGTCCGCCAGATAACGATGTGAGTTCCGAGGATGCCGAATTCTATGAAGGCGATCACGCCCTCAAGGATATCGAATCACCGGAGCGATCTTTGCTCAGGGACGAGATAGAAGGCACTGTGCATCGCACGATTCAGCAGTTGCCCGAGGATTTGCGCACGGCATTGACCCTGCGCGAGTTCGATGGCCTCAGCTATGAAGAGATTGCCAGTGTCATGCAGTGTCCGGTGGGAACGGTGCGCTCTCGAATCTTTCGTGCGCGCGAAGCCATCGATAAGGCGCTGCAACCCTTGTTACATGAGTCCTGAGACAGCGGCGACAGCCAAGAGAGGAATCGCAATGAGTCGTGAAGCACTGCATGAATCGCTGTCCGCGGTGATGGATAACGAAGCGGACGAGTTGGAGTTGCGCCGGGTACTCGCCGTGGATGGCGAGTCAGGCGATGGTGACGAGGAGTTGCGTTCGACTTGGTTGAGATACCAGATCGCTCGTGCCGCCATGCACAAGGATCTGATCGAACCGCGGCTGGATATCGCGGCTGCCGTATCCGCAGCCCTGGCGAACGAGTCCATCGACCACGTCGAGGCACCCCGCGCGGAAACTCCCGTTGCACGGGCGGCTTCTGCCTGGCGCAGTGTCGGGCGCATTGCTGTCGCTGCATCCGTGACGGTCGCGGTGCTTGCCGGAGTGCGCTTGTACAATCAGGACGATGTCTCCGCTCCTCAGTTGGCGCAACAAACCGTTCAGCCAGGCCTGAATGTGTCCGCTGTGCCTCAAGGGCCTGCCATTCTGGCGGGTTACAGCGAAGAGGGTGGCGCCAAGGTGCAGACGGTTTCCGAAACCGAACCGGCCTCCGGCTGGCATGAGCAGCGCCTGCCTTCCTATATCCGCCAGCATGCACAGCAGGCTGCCTTTGGCGACGAAGCCAAGGCTGTCACGCCCCATGCTCAGGCCGCGAGCATGGAAGAGCGCTGAGTAGATTTTGAATGCGTCGCTCCCTGTCGTTCGTTCTCGCGTGGGGCTGGCTATCGACGCCAGCCTTTGCAACGGACGCCGATGAATGGATAAACCGTCTTATCGATGCCGAGTACCGGCAGAGCTACTCCGGCACATTCATCCATGAGAAAGATGGCAACCTGTCGACACATGCCATATGGCAGCAGGTCGGCGATGGGGTGTCTCGGGAGCGGATCCTGCAACTCGACGGAGCGCCCGCCGAGTTGGCCAGGAGTGAAGGTGGCTCCGTTTGCATGTCCGATGAAATGACTGCGTCAGTGGGTCTCTTTCAGGTGCTGCATACCTTTCCTTCCAATCTGGAAGCACTTTCCCGGTATTACGATTTCCGCCTGATCGGTGAGTCCAGGGTTGCGGCAAGGCCGGCCGTGGTACTTTCCGTTACGGCGAAGGACCGCTTTCGGCATAGCCTCGAGCTGCATCTGGACCGTGACAGTGCCTTGTTGCTCAAATCCGTTCTCCATGACGAGCAGCAGAGGCCACTGGAGCGGCTTCAATTCGTGAGTTTCAATACATCGGTCGTACCTGCCCCCAGCGAGCTTGCGTCTGGGGCTGCCTGCAAGCCCCTGGTACCGCGCTCCAGGCACCAGGCATCCGGCTGGTACTCGGACTGGGTGCCTCCAGGGTTCCAACTGCTGGCCAGCGATACCGCGCCTGATCCGTCTTCCGGGGAGCCGGTCACATGGCTTGGCTACGGTGATGGCCTGGCCAGGTTTTCGATCTTTCTCGAACCCTTGAGTGGTGCTGCTGGCGAGGAGGTGACTCGGCAGGCAGGCTCGACAGTGACCGTTTCCCATCGACTCAGTACGAGGAAGGGGGCGGTGATGGCCACGGTGCTTGGGGATGTCCCGTTGCTGGTGGCGGAGCGGGTGGTGTGGTCCATGCGTTATGCCGGGGGAGTCGAGCCTTGATGGACGCGATGGCTGCCTTGCTGTGTGAATGCACCTTGTTTATCGTTTGTCCCTTGGGTTGCCGGGGTGTGGAGGACGGATAGCCTGGGGTATCTGCCGCCATATCGGAAATGTGTTGTACTGGAAGTTGATCCAGTAGTTGTTTTCTTGGCTTTATTCAGTGGGGACTTGGATCATGTTCAATCGAAAGACCTGTCTGGCCTTTTGTGCCGGTATCGCATTGCTGGGCCAGGCCTTGCTTGCCCATGCCGAGCTGCCGGACTTCACCTCGTTGGTGGAGGATGCTTCGCCAGCCGTCGTCAATATCAGTACCAAACAGAATGTCCCGGTGCGCAGCGCCAGCGCGCAGATGCCGGACCTTGAAGGGCTGCCGCCGATCTTTCGTGAGTTCTTCGAGCGCAGTATCCCGCAGGCTCCGGGTAGTAGAGGGCAGCAGCGCGAGGCTCAGTCCCTTGGCTCGGGCTTTATCATCTCCGACGATGGCTACATCCTGACCAACAACCATGTAGTGGCGGATGCCGATGAAATCATCGTGCGCCTGCCTGACCGTAGCGAACTGGAAGCGAAACTGATCGGCGCCGACCCGCGGACCGACGTGGCAGTGCTCAAGGTCGAAGGCAAGGGGCTGCCGACCGTCAAGCTCGGAGATTCGAGCAAGTTGAAGGTGGGCGAGTGGGTCCTGGCCATCGGTTCGCCATTCGGCTTCGATCATACGGTCACCTCGGGCATCGTCAGCGCCACCGGGCGCAACCTGCCGAACGACAGCTATGTGCCTTTCATCCAGACCGACGTCGCGATCAACCCGGGTAACTCCGGTGGACCGCTGTTCAACCTCGCGGGCGAGGTCGTTGGCATCAACTCGCAGATATTCACCCGCTCCGGTGGCTTCATGGGGCTTTCCTTCGCGATTCCAATCGATGTCGCGATGGATGTCGCTGGCCAGTTGCGCACGTCAGGCAAGGTCAATCGTGGCTGGTTGGGTGTGGTCATCCAGGAAGTGAACAAGGACCTGGCCGAGTCCTTCGGTCTCGAGCGTCCGGCTGGTGCCCTGGTTGCCCAGGTGCTCGATGGCGGCCCGGCTGCCAAAGGCGGCCTGCGGGTGGGTGATGTGATCCTCAGCCTGAATGGCAAGCCGATCATCATGTCCGCCGATCTTCCGCATCTGGTCGGTTCGTTGAAACCGGGCAGCAAGGCGAGGATGGAGGTTGTCCGTGAAGGTGACCGCAAGACCCTGAGCCTGGCTATCGGCGCGCTACCCGAGGATGGCGAAGAGGTCGCGGCCAGCGGTAGTGGCCCGGCCAAGAGCAGCAATCGCCTGGGCGTCAAGGTGAGCGAACTGACTGCCGAGCAGAAACGCAACCTCGACCTGCAGGGTGGTGTGGTTATCAGCGAGGTCATGGATGGCCCGGCAGCGATGATCGGTCTGCGTCCAGGCGATGTGATCACGCACCTGAACAATCAGGCGATCAACAGTGCGAGTACCTTTGGCAAGGTCGCCGAGCAGTTGCCGAAGAATCGTTCGGTTTCCATGCGCGTACTGCGTCAAGGGCGCGCCAGTTTCATTACGTTCAAGCTGGCTGAGTGACACTTGCCGGGCAGGCAATAGCCTGCCCGGCCTTGGGAATGCGCTAAACGAAAACGCCCCGACTGGTTCGGGGCGTTTTCGTTGGTGGCTGTGTGGCCTTGGCTCTATTCCTGGGCAGGCCAGAAGCGCAGCGGCTTGCCTTCGGCAGGCCAGAAGCGCAATTGGTCGATGTTGGAGATATCCCAGCGTTCGACCTTGCCCAGAAGGTCAAGGAAGTGCCGCTCCTGCTGCATGATTTCATCGAGGCAGAGCTTGCGCGTGCTACCGATGTCGGTGAAGCGAATGGATTCCCCCTCCAACTGATAGTTGGCGAACCAGTGGTTGCAACCCGCATTGCCATAGGCGCGATCATCCGCCAGGGTCAGGGAGACAGGGTTGCGGCCAATGACGGCATCCTCGCCGACCCATTCGGCAATATAGGTCAGGTGAGTCTGAGGCGGCTGCGGTGCCTGGGAAGGCGAGGCGCTTTCACGGGTGCAGCCCGCGACCGCCAGGCCCAGCAGGGTGATGGGCAGGAGGGCAGATCTCACTGTGCGTGTTCCTTGCAGGTGGGGCATAGATGGCGTCCTTGCAGGCTGGTCCAGCCAAGTTCGGTGATTCGTGCTTCCGCGCTCTGCGCCCGCTGGGCCTGGCCAGTGGCGGCGTCGTGGGCGAACTCGAAGTCGAGGGTTTTCTCGCAGGCGTCACAGTTGACCTGCCAGTTGAGGATTTCCAGTTCTTTGAAGACCGGTCCTTTGGCCACGGCGATCCATTGGCCGGGCGGATTGATCAGGTGGCGAACCTTCTCCACGACCAGGCGTTGCGACAGGTCGCGGCTGCCCTTGAGGGTGACGATCAGGGTGTCTTCGGGGCGTATCGAGCCACCGCTGCCCGTGACCTGATAACGGCCTGGCATCAATGCCCGGCATTCGGTCAGGGTATGGGCGGGGCTCAAGAGGGTGTAGCGGAAGTCGTGTTCGGCCATGGTTCTGTCAGTCGCTCTGCGAGGGCAGCAATGCTAGGGGCTGTTGACGTTTAAATCTACAGTTGGCGGTGCGTATCCAGGGTGGTCGCCCTGCGCCCGTATAAAAGTGCCAGGTTACTCGTCGCGCCCTTCGAGCATGGTTCGCTTGAGCATCACGTAGATCGAGCCGGTGCCGCCATGGCGAGGCAGGCATGAGCTGAAGCCGAGGACTTGCGGATGCTGGCGCAGCCAAGTGTTGACGTGGCTCTTGATCAGCGGGCGTTTGCCATCCAGTCGCGCGGCCTTGCCGTGGGTGATACGCACGCAGCGGATTTCATAGCGGTTGGCTTCTGCGATGAAGGCCCACAATTGTTCGCGGGCTTTTTCCACCGACAAGCCATGCAGGTCGAGACTGCCTTCGAAAGCGATCTGTCCGGCCTTGAGCTTGCGCATCTGGCTGTCCTGCACGCCATCGCGGGCCCAGTAGAGTTCTTCCTCCGCCGTCACGTCGATGACGAACTGATCGGAGAGTCCGTCTATCTGCACGGATACCTGGCTGGTCACCGCATGAGCGCGGCGTTTGGCGATCTGCTGTTGATTGGTGCGAGTCTTGCCGGTATCGGCGCGGTCGTCGGTGATGGGCTTCACGCCACGGACCGCGTCCTTGAACAGTGAAAAGTCGTCGTCTTGCATGGGGGCCTCCAAAGTGGCGGCAGTTTACTCCATGGCATCCGCTACGGGATTTCAGTCACGCTTTTTCATCAGTTCCGGGGACAGACTCAACGAACCGGTCTGGCGCAGCCGGCGGCGCAGGCGACGCCAGAACGCTATTCCGCCCCAGAGCAGCACGATTCCGCTGATCAGCAATGTACTGCCGGTGGCGCGATTGGCCTGCATGGCGAGGATATCCCCGCGTTCGAACAGCAGGAGGGTACCGCTGAACGAGAGCGCGAGGCCGGTAGCGACGATCAGCAGCGCCAGCAGGAGGCCCAGGCGCCAGCGCCAGCCCTTTCTCGGGTCACGTGGCCGCAGGCGGCGCGCATCGAACCTGTCGGATAGTCTCATTCCGGTCACCTCTTGCATGAACAGGGCTATGACCGGAACAGGGGGGGCAGGTTCACTCACCTGCCTGGAGAAGGGCGGTATTTCAGATGAGCGCGTCAGCGTCGTCGACACAGACGGCGAAATTGTCCGCAAGGATGGTCATCTCCACCCGATGCACCAGCTCTGCCTCTATCTGCCCGTCGCCCTGGGGCAGGTGGCGGGTGGCGCAGGCGTTGTCGACCAGGGTGCAACGGTAGCCGTAGTCCTTGGCGGCGCGCACGGTGGTACTGACACTGGAGTGGGTCATGTAGCCGCAGACGATCAGGTCAAGGCGCCCATGCTTCTGCAGCAGGTCATGCAGTTCGGTGCCGGCGAAGGCGTTGGGCAGGCGCTTGGCGACGACCGACTCGCCAGGCAGTGGCGCGGCTTCCGGCATGATCTGCCCGCGCAGGCCCTGAGGGTCGAAGAGGCCGGCGGTGATGCCGAGGTGATGGACGTGAACGACCGGTGCGCCGACCTCCCGTGCGGTCTTCAGCAGTCGGGTGATCTGCGAGAGCGAGGGTTCGAGGTTCGGCAAGGCAAGGGCCCCGTTGCGATATTCTTCCTGAGCGTCGATGACCAGCAGGGTGGCATTGGCCCACTTGGCAGGGGCGTAGCTGCGGCCACTGAGTTGAAGCAGGGTCTGTGGCTTGGACATTTCGGGCTCCTTGTTGAGGTTCTGGGGCTGATTGTCGCGCTGGATT
Source organism: Pseudomonas sp. ABC1 (assembly GCF_013395055.1). Classification (NCBI taxonomy): domain Bacteria; kingdom Pseudomonadati; phylum Pseudomonadota; class Gammaproteobacteria; order Pseudomonadales; family Pseudomonadaceae; genus Pseudomonas; species Pseudomonas sp. ABC1. Next base: position 728,142 of record NZ_CP058349.1, on the reverse strand, counting down.
CGAGGGTTGTGAACCTCTGCGGGCTCCAATGTCCCGTCTTGTCGGCGCAATCGTCTTGTTACGAGGGGCGAAAGGCTATCTTAGGGGAAGCACAGAGGAAAGCTCAGTCGCCTTTGGGCTAAACTGGCGCTCCTTCTATCACAGGAGTTGCCATTGTGATCGCTTCGCCCTCCCGCCTGCGCACCCTGCGCGATTATATCCGCTGGGCCGTCAGCCGCTTTCATGCCGAGCACCTGTTCTTCGGCCATGGTACGGACAATGCCTGGGATGAGGCGCGCCAGTTGGTCCTGGGTGCATTGCACCTGCCCTGGCAGATGGCGGACCACTACCTGGACTGCCGTCTCGAAGACGATGAGCGCGAAACGCTGCACGAACTGCTGCGCAAGCGTATCGATGAGCGCGTGCCGACGGCTTACCTGTTGGGACAGGCCTGGTTCTGCGGCCTGCCTTTCGTGGTCGATGAGCGGGTATTGATTCCGCGCTCGCCGATTGCCGAACTGATCGACCAGCGTTTCGAGCCCTGGCTGGCGCAGGAGCCTGCGCGCATTCTCGACCTCTGTACCGGCTCGGGTTGCATCGGTATCGCTTGTGCCTATGAATTCGGCGCGGCCGAGGTGGTGTTGGCGGACCTGTCCTTCGAGGCTCTGGAGGTGGCCAACAGGAACATCGAGCAGCATGAGTTGGAGGATCGTGTCTACACCGTCCAGGGCGACGGTTTCGATGGATTACCCGGGCAGCGTTTCGACCTGATCGTTTCCAATCCACCGTATGTGGATGCCGAAGATTTCGCCGACATGCCCGAGGAGTACCAGCATGAACCTGAACTGGGACTGGCCTGTGGCGAGGACGGACTGGACCTGGTCCGTCGCATGCTGGCCGAGGCGGCCGATCACCTGACCGATAACGGTGTGTTGATCGTCGAAGTCGGCAACAGCCAGGTGCATGTGCAGGCGTTGTACCCTGAGGTTGACTTCACCTGGCTGGAATTCCAGCAGGGTGGCCATGGTGTGTTCCTGCTGGCGGCCAGTCAGTGTCGCGAGCACCAGGCGCTGTTTCGCCAGCGCCTGAAAGGCGTATAGCCATCAGAGGAATGCCGGGCGGGATACGTCTGGCAGCCGCTGCTCAGGCCTTGCGCGCGACGATAACCGCACGCATCGGGGCAGGTAGACCTTCGATCGTCCGGCTGTGATCGTCGGCGTCGAGGAAGTCGGGCAGGGACTGGTAGCGCATCCAGTCGGTGGAGCGTTGTTCTTCGATGCGCGTGACGCTGACATCGACACAGCGGATATCCGCGAAACCGGCCCGGCGCAGCCACAGTTCCAGTGCTGCCACCGACGGCAGGAACCAGACATTGCGCATTTGCGCATAGCGATCTTCCGGCACCAGCACGCTGTGCTGGTCGCCTTCGATGACCAGGGTTTCCAGCACCAGTTCGCCACCCTTGAGCAGGCAGTCGCGCAGCTCAAGCAGGTGATCGATGGGCGAGCGCCGGTGATAGAGCACGCCCATGGAGAATACCGTATCGAAGCCTTCGAGCCGGGCCGGCAATTCCTCGATGCCGATGGGCAGGTGCCAGGCCGGAGCGTCCGGCAGGTAGCGCTTCATGGCCTGGAACTGGCAGAAGAACAACCAGTTCGGATCGATGCCGACCACGCTGTCTGCGCCCGCGCCGAGCATGCGCCACATGTAGTAACCATTGCCGCAGCCCACGTCGAGGATGCGTTTGCCCTGTAGCTCCAGGTGCGGGGCAACACGGCTCCATTTCCAGTCCGAGCACCACTCGGTGTCGACATGGATACCGAACACGTCGAAAGGCCCCTTGCGCCAGGGCGACAATCCCATGAGCGCCTGGCGGGCCGCTTCCTGGGTCGCCTCATCGCATTCGCCATGAAGCTGGAAGCCATCGCGCAGTTCGATGGATCGTGGCGTGATGGCCGGGAGTGCAGCCACGGCCCGGCTCCAGCGCGGCAGGTCGCCGTGGCCGACTGCCAGCCGGGCATCCAGCAAGGCCTGCTGTGACTGGCTCCAGTCGGCCAGCGGTGTGCGGGCCATGTGCCTGGCCAGCGAAGAGAGGTCGAGGTTCATGGCAGGGCGATCAATGAGGCGAAGTTGAGGCATTGGAACCAGGGCGTGACGGAGGAAAAACCAGCCTCCAGCAGCCGTTGCCGATGGGTTTCCAGGCTGTCGGGTTTCATCACGTTTTCGATGGCGCTGCGTTTCTGGGCGATTTCCAGTTCGCTGTAGCCGTTGGCCCGTTTGAACCCGACATGCAGGTCGGTCAGCAGCTCATGCTGTTGTGGGTCTTCGAAACGCAGTTTTTCCGAGAGGATCAGTGCTCCGCCGGGCAGCAGGGCCTGGCGGATCCGGCGCAGCAATTGGGGACGTTGCGGCGGCGGTACGAATTGCAGGGTGAAATTCAGCGCCACCAGGGATGCCGGCTGGAAGTCCAGTTCGAGAATATCGCCTTCCAGCACGTCCACCGGGAGCAGTTCCTGGAACATCGCATCCTGGGCATGCAGGTATTCGCGGCAGCGTTCGACCATGGCCGGCGAGTTGTCCACGGCGATGACCCGGCAGTTGTCGTTGCGCACATGGCGGCGCAGCGCCTGGGTGACCGCGCCCAGCGAGCAGCCCAGGTCGTAGAGGTGGCTGTCGGGTTGGGCGAAGTTGGCCGCGAGTACGCCGATGTTCTCCACGATGGTGGGGTAACCGGGCACCGAGCGCTTGATCATGTCGGGGAAGACGCGCGCGACGTCCTCATTGAATACGAAGTCGTTTACCTGGCCCAACGGTTGGGCGAAGAGACGGTCGGGATCGTGGCTCACGGCGGGTCGGCTACTGGAACGGGGCGGTCATTATAGAAGCAGCGACCGACCCAGGCTACCAGGCCACGCGAAGCGTCGAAGCAGCAGCGGATGCTTGGCGAGCCGAAGGCTGGCCTGCACGGCTGCGGCACCTGAGGCTGCGTTACCTCTATTCCACTTCGATCCGGCAATCGAACAGGTCGGCCGGTTCGCTGTTGTTTTCCCACGGGCGTTGGTAGCTGAGGATCAGGCGACCGGAGCCGGCTTGTACGGCCTGGAAGCGCCAACTGGAGATGCCGTCCGCGCCGACCACATCCTTGCGCGATGAGCGGAAGACTTCCGGGCCGAGGCTTTTCAGGATGTCGCTGGAGGCTTCTTCGATTTTCCAGCGATAGCCCGTGCTGGGGTTGCTGGTCAGGTCGAGGGTCAGTGTCTGGCCGTTCTGCAGTTTCAGTGGGCAGTTCTTGTCATCGTTGACGACCAGGCCGCTGCCGGTGGGTGTCGTGCCGCAGGCGCCGAGCAGCAGTGCGGCAATTGGGGCGAGCAGGCGCAAGGAGGTTCCGGACATGATCGTTTCCATCTGGATTATGTGCCGACAGGATAGCGGGCCTGGGTGAAAAGGTCAGGCCCGCGTGCTTTCAAAAGAGCACCTTGGCCACATCGCTGAAGCGCTTGGCGAAGTGCACGGTCAAGCCTGTCTTGAGGTAGTCGGGCAGTTCCTCGACGTCGCCGCGGTTGGCTTCGGGCAATATCAGCTCGAAGATTTTCTGCCGGCGGGCTGCTATGACTTTCTCGCGCACGCCGCCAATCGGCAGTACGTGTCCGGTCAGGGTCAGCTCGCCGGTCATGGCCACGCCTTTCTTCGCTGGCTGGTTGCGGGCCAGGGAGAGCAGGGCGCTGGCCATGGTGACACCGGCGCTGGGGCCGTCCTTGGGCGTGGCACCTTCCGGTACGTGCAGGTGGACGAACGCCTCGTCGAAGAACGTGGCATCCGCCTTGAAGTCCGCCAGGTGCGAGCTGACGTAGCTGTAGGCGATCTCGGCAGACTCCTTCATCACCTCACCCAGTTGCCCGGTGAGCTTGAAGCCCCGGTTGAGTGTGTGGATGCGCGTGGCCTCGATCGGCAGGGTGGCGCCGCCCATGCTGGTCCAGGCCAGCCCGGTGATCACGCCCGTTCCGCTGAGTACCTGCTCGGTGCGGAACACCGGCTTGCCGAGGTGTTGCTCCAGCGCTTTCGGGGTGATGCGCACGGTCAGTTCGGGGTCTTCGAGCAGGCGTATCACGGTCTTGCGTATCAGCTTGCCGAGTTGCTTCTCCAGTTGCCGCACCCCGGCTTCGCGGGCATAGCCTTCGATGACTTGGCGCAAGGCACTGTCGCTGATGGCCAGGCGCCCCTTGGGGATACCGGCCTTTTCCAGCAGCCGCGGCCAGAGGTGGCGCTTGGCGATGGCGAGCTTTTCCTCGGTGATATAGCCGGACAGGCGGATCACTTCCATACGGTCGAGCAGCGGGCCGGGGATCGCGTCCAGGGTGTTGGCGGTGCAGACGAAGAGCACCTTGGACAGGTCCAGGCGCAGGTCCAGGTAGTGGTCGAGGAAGTCGACGTTCTGCTCCGGATCGAGGGTTTCCAGCAGCGCCGAAGCGGGGTCGCCCTGGTAGCTGGCGCCCATCTTGTCGATCTCGTCGAGCATGATCACCGGGTTCATCACCTCGACGTCCTTGAGCGCCTGCACCAGTTTGCCGGGTTGGGCGCCGATGTAGGTGCGGCGGTGGCCCTTGATCTCGGCCTCGTCGCGCATGCCGCCGACACTGAAACGATAGAAGGGGCGCCCGAGGGATTCGGCGATGGAGCGGCCGATGCTGGTCTTGCCGACACCGGGAGGGCCGATCAGCAGCACGATGGCGCCGCTGATCTCGCCCTTGAAGGCGCCGACGGCGAGGAATTCGAGGATGCGGCTCTTGATGTCGTCCAGCCCGGCGTGGTGCTTGTCCAGCACCTTGCGTGCGCGCTTGAGGTCCAGCTTGTCCTTGCCGTAGACACCCCAGGGCAGGGCTGTGGCCCAGTCCAGGTAGTTGCGCGTCACGGCGTATTCCGGCGAGCCGGTTTCCAGGATCGACAGCTTGTTCAGTTCTTCGTCGATCCGCTTGCGTGCCGCCGGAGGAAGCGCCTTGCCTTTCAGGCGCTGCTGGAATTCGTCGGTGTCGGCGCTGCGGTCATCCTTGGTGATGCCCAGTTCGCGCTGGATGATCTGCAACTGTTCCTTGAGGAAGAACTCCCGCTGGCGGTCGCCCAACTGCCGATTCACTTCGGCAGACAGCTCGTTCTGCAGGTGCGCGACCTCGACCTCCTTGCGCAGCAGCGGCAGCACTTTCTCCATGCGCTTGAGGATCGGCACGCAATCGAGCACGTCCTGTAATTCTTTGCCGGGGGCGGTGGTCAGCGCCGCGGCGAAGTCGGTCAGCGGGGAAGGCGCATTGGGGCTGAAGCGATTGAGGTAGTTCTTCAACTCCTCGCTGTACAGCGGGTTGAGCGGCAGCAGTTCCTTGATGGCGTTGATCAGCGCCATGCCGTAGGCCTTCACCTCGTCCCGTGCATCTTCGTCGCCCTGTGGGTACTCGACTTCCGCCAGGTAGGGCGGCTTGCGCCGCAGCCAGCCACGGATGCGTACCCGCGACATGCCCTGGGCGACGAACTGCAGCTTGCCGCCTTCGCGCGAGGCATGGTGGATGCGCACCATGGTGCCATGTTCGGGCAGGCTGTCCGGGTCGAAGGGTTCGCCGTTCTGGGGCGGGTTGTCGAGGTAGAACAGTGCCAGCCGCTTGTGCGGCGTGTTGGCGACCCGCTCCAGTGTTTCCGCCCAGGGATCTTCGTTGACGATGACCGGCAGCACCTGGGCCGGGAAGAACGGGCGGTTGTGGATGGGAATGATGTAGAGCTTGTCAGGGTGTTCCTGATCCGGCAGCGCCAACTGGGTGGCGGAGATGAGTTCCTGATCGGCATTCCGGTCGGCATTGTCGTTCATTACTGCACCTTGGATTCATACATACCGATATAGATGGGGCGGGCGGTTGGGCTTTTCAACGGGCGTCCGAAGGTATCTCCGAGGGGTAATTGAGAGGCTTTAATTGTTATGTAATAACATGGTAGCTTGTTCGGGCTTCGTTTCTTGACGCCCTTCCTGGGCATTCGTGTTCTGCGATTTACCCGCCTTGCCCGTGCATCGGACAAGGTGTCTTCTGGAGGATTACATGCAACTCATGCGTCATCCCCTGGCCTGGGCCGTGAGCCTGGCCTTTGCTTCCTGCGCCTGGGCCGACGAACCGGTCAGGTTGGACTCATCGGTCATCAGCGCCAGCCCCTTGGCCAACCAGCGCCATGAAATGACCACCCCGGTCGAGGTGCTTGAAGGCGACGAACTCATCAAGCGTCGTGGCGCTACGATCGGTGAAACCCTGGAAGGGCTGCCCGGTGTCAACTCCAGCAGCTTCGGCCCAGGTGTCGGGCGGCCGGTGATCCGTGGCCTGGACGGTGCCAGGGTCAAGGTGCTGAGCGATGGCGTCGAGGTACTGGATGCTTCCAGCATCAGCGCCGACCATGCGGTGACTATCGAGCCCTTGCTGGCCGAGCGCATCGAGGTCCTGAAGGGGCCGGCCAGCCTGCTCTATGGCGGTGGTGCCATTGGCGGTGTGGTGAATGTCATCGACAAGAAGGTGCCGACCCAGGTGCCGGAAAAAGGCTACGAGGGCGAGGCGGAAGTTCGTGCCAACAGCGTGGCGAACGAAGGCGCTGGCCTGTTCGGTATCACCGCGGGCAGCGGCAATTTTGCGGTTCGTGCCGAAGGCAGCAAGAGCCAGGCGAACGAGTACGATATTCCGTCTTCTCCGGGCAAGCAGGAGGGGGCCTACAACGACACCGACAGCTTCTCCATCGGTGGCAGTTTCATCGGCGAGCGTGGCTATATCGGTCTGGCCTACAGCGAGCAGAACAAGCGCTATGGCCTGTTGGCCCACGAACATGCCGATTGCCATACGCACGGGCCGAGCGACTGGCACTGCGGCAGCCATGGTCACGGGCATGGGCACAGCCATGATGACGAGCACGAGGGCGTGCCCTACATCGACATGGAGCAGAAACGCTGGGACCTGCGCGGTGATCTCTACGATCCGCTGCCAGGCTTCGAAAAGGCGCGGCTGCGCGTGGGGCATAATCAGTACCGGCACGATGAGATCGAAGGGAGCGAAGTTGGCACCCGATTCAAGAACGACGCAACCGACGCCCGTATCGAACTGACCCACCAGCCCCTGTTCGGCTGGCGTGGCGTACTGGGCGCCCAGACCTTGCGCCGCGACTTCGAAACCACCGGCGAGGAGGCCTACGTTCCGCCGACGATCACGCGCAACCATGGCCTCTTCCTGTTGGAGGAGTACACTGCCGGCGCATGGCGCTATGAGCTGGGCCTGCGCCATGAGTGGCAGGGCATCGACGCCGACGGCGCCCGTGATACGAGCCACTATGGCACCTCGGTCTCGGCTGGCGCGGTCTGGACGTTCGCCCCCGAGTATTCCCTGGGCTTCTCGCTGTCACGCTCGCAGCGCCTGCCAACGGCCGAGGAACTCTATGCCAACGGCCCGCACGCCGCCTCGCGTACCGTCGAACTGGGCGATACGGACCTGGACGAGGAAACCTCGCACAACGCCGAACTGACCCTGCGCAAGTTCGCCGGCCGCACGACCTTCAGCGTCAGCCTGTTCCGCAACCAGGTGAACGACTTCATCTACGCCGCCGACACCGGCCACGATGTCGGTGGTGGTTATCGCGAGATCGAGTACCGGCAGCAGGATGCGGTCTTGACCGGTGTCGAGGGCGAAGTGCGCTTCCAGGCTACCGATGCTACGGCGTTCACCCTCTTCGGTGACCATGTGCGTGGCAAGCTGCGTGATGGTGGTGGCGACCTGCCGCGCATTCCAGCGGATCGCCTGGGCGTTCGCCTGGACCAGCGTTTCAGCCAGGCCATCGACGGCCAACTGGAGTTCTATCGTGTCCAGCGCCAGGACAGCATTGCCGCTTATGAAAGCGAGACCGCCGGCTACAACATGCTGGGTGCCGGCCTCAGCTACAGCGGTTCGCTGAGCCAGACCGACTACACCCTCTACCTGAAGGGCAATAACCTGCTGGACGAAAAGGCCCGCAACCACACCTCGCTGATCAAGGACGAAGTGCTGCTGCCGGGACGCAACCTGACCGTGGGCGTTCGCCTGGCGTTCTGATCACCTGCTATCGGGATGGCCCGCACTTTGCCGGCCATCCAGTTCGCTGGCGGTGTGCAACGCACCGTCAGCGATGCCGGTAGCTCAGCAGCAGGATGCCGCTGAGTACGATACCGCCGCCCAGCATCTGCAATCCATTCAGCGTTTGCCCGAGAATCAGCCAGCCGAGCGCCAGGGTCGCGACCGGCTCGATGTTCATCACGGGCGCGTTACGCGGCATGTCCAGCCGCGGCATCGTGACGAACAGGACGGAGAACCCGGTTCCGTAAAGCAATGCCAGCACGCCCAGTGCCAGCCATCCGTGCAGGTGCTGGGGAAGCTCGAGCGCCGAGGGCATCAGTTCGGTGCTGCTGACCAATGCGGCACTGGAGAACACCACGCACATGGACAGCAGGCTGCGTACCGAGCCGCGCATGTCCTTCAATTTATGGTCCGAGACCCAAAGCGCCGAGGCAAACAACAGAGCTCCGCACAGTGCCAGTAGCACGCCGTTCTTCCAGGTCGAGGAGATAGGGCCGTTGCCGGCAAGCTGGCCGGGTACATCGAGGGCGCAGATCAGGCCCGCCAGGATCAGCAGCATCAACAGGCCCTGGCGCAGGCTCGGCCTGGGGCCGCCGAGCGCCCAGGTCAGCAGTGCCAGCAGGATGGGAAACAGATTGGCCACCAGCAGTGCCAGTGCGACCGGGATGCGTGCCACCGCCGAGTAGAGGCAAATGCTCTGCCCGGCGATGCACAGACCGAGCAGGAGCTGCCAACCCCAGGCATGCCGCCCCAGGCGGATCCCATGGCCTTGCCAGAAAATGATCGCCCCCAGTACCACGGCGGTGGCACCGGAACGGATCAGCACTGCCAGCAGCACACCCGCGCCGTCATCGAAGGCGATGCGTGCGGCGATATGGTTGCCGGCAAAGGCGCATCCCAGCGTCAGCAGAAGCAGCACGGCAAGGCGGCGTGGTATCAGGGTGTCAGGCATCGTGGGCGAGGCGGGCGGTGAAGGGGGCGATAACATGCCCTGATTCCTGGCCTACGGCAACAGAGTCCGGACACGGCGTCGCGCCATCCCAGCCGAAAGGCCGGTATTTCCCCTGGAAAACCCGGATAATGCCGGCCGATTTGTCTTGCTCGCTATTCTGGTGCCCCGCATGGAAATAAAGGTCAACTTTCTCGACAACCTCCGGCTCGAAGCCAAGTTCGACGACTTCACGGTGATCGCCGACCAGCCGATCCGCTACAAGGGCGACGGCTCGGCGCCGGGGCCGTTCGACTATTTCCTGGCATCCTCGGCCTTGTGCGCTGCCTATTTCGTCAAGCTCTACTGCCAGACGCGCAACATCCCCACCGAGAATATCCGGTTGTCGCAGAACAACATTGTCGACCCGGAGAACCGCTACAAGCAGATCTTCAAGATCCAGGTCGAGTTGCCCGAGGATATTTCCGAGAAGGACCGCCAGGGCATCCTGCGCTCCATCGACCGCTGCACCGTGAAGAAGGTGGTGCAGACCGGCCCCGAATTCATCATCGAGGATGTCGAAAACCTCGATGCCGATGCCCAGGCGTTATTGTTGCCGGTGCTGGACACCACTACCCGCATCCCAGGCAAGGACCTGCCGCTGGAGCAGACCATCGCCAATATGTCCGGCATCCTGGCGGAGCTGGGCATGAAGATCGAGATCGCTTCGTGGCGCAATATCGTGCCCAACGTGTGGTCGCTGCACGTGCGCGATGCGCATTCGCCGATGTGCTTCACCAACGGCAAGGGCGCCACCAAGGAAAGTGCGCTGGCTTCGGCGCTGGGCGAGTTCATCGAGCGGCTGAACTGCAATTTCTTCTACAACGATCAGTTCTGGGGCGAGGACATCGCCAACGCGGCATTCGTGCATTACCCGGACGAGCGCTGGTTCAAGCCGGGGCGCAAGGACGCACTGCCGAAGGAAATCCTCGACGCGCACTGCCGGGCGATCTACGACCCTGAGGGCGAACTGCGTGGCTCGCACCTGTACGACACCAATTCCGGCAACACGGCGCGGGGTATCTGCTCGCTGCCGTTCGTGCGCCAGTCGGATAGCGAGGTGGTGTATTTCCCCTCCAACCTGATCGAGAACCTCTATCTCAGCAACGGCATGAGCGCCGGCAACACCCTGGCCGAAGCCCAGGTGCAGTGCCTGTCGGAAATCTTCGAACGGGCGGTGAAGCGGGAAATCCTCGAAGGCGAGCTGGCGCTGCCGGACGTGCCGCCAGCGGTGCTGGCCAAGTACCCGGGTATCCTCGCCGGCATCCAGGGGCTGGAGGAGCAGGGCTTTCCGGTGCTGGTCAAGGATGCCTCGTTGGGTGGCGAATTCCCGGTGATGTGCGTCACCCTGATGAACCCGCGCACCGGCGGCGTGTTCGCCTCGTTCGGCGCACACCCAAGCTTCGAGGTGGCGCTGGAGCGCAGCCTGACGGAACTGCTCCAGGGCCGTAGCTTCGAGGGTCTCAACGATCTGCCGCAACCGACCTTTGAAAGCCAGGCGCTGACCGAGCCGAACAACTTCGTCGAGCATTTCATCGACTCCAGTGGCGTGGTGTCGTGGCGTTTCTTCAGTGCCCGGGCCGATTTCGAGTTCGTCGAATGGGACTTCTCCAGCCAGGGTGAAGACGCCAACGCCGAGGAGGCCGCGACCCTGTTCGGCATCCTCGAAGGCATGGGCCATGAGGTCTACATGGCGGTGTACCAGCACCTGGGGGCCACGGCCTGCCGCATCCTGGTTCCGGGCTATTCGGAGGTCTATCCGGTGGAAGACCTGATCTGGGATAACACCAACAAGGCGCTGGCGTTCCGTGAAGACATCCTCAACCTGCACCGCTTGAACGACGCCAGCCTGCTGGCGCTGGTCGAGCGTCTGGAGGACAGTGAGCTGGATGACTACACCGACATCACCACCCTGATTGGCGTCGAGTTCGACGACAACACCACCTGGGGCCAACTGACCATCCTGGAGCTGAAACTGCTGATCCATCTCGCACTGCGGCAATTGGACGAGGCGAAAGAGCTGGTCGAAGCCTTCCTGCAGTACAACGACAACACCGTCGAGCGCGGCCTGTTCTACCAGGCCATGAACGTGGCGCTGGAGGTTGAACTGGATGACGAGCTGGACATGGACGACTACGAAGCCAACTTCCGCCGTATGTTCGGTGAGGCGCGCATGGACGCCGTGCTGGGCTCGCTGGACGGCAGTGTGCGCTTCTTCGGCCTGGCCCCCACGAGCATGAAGCTGGAAGGGCTGGAGCGACACCAGCGGCTGATCGACAGCTACAAGAAACTGCATGCGGCACGGGCCAGGAGCGTGCCGGGTCCCGTCTGAACCCGACCTCTGGCAAGGCTGTCCTTCTATAGAGACATCGTCAGTAGAGCCTTCGCCATGTACCCCAGAACGCCGGATGGTCGTTACTTCGTCGTCAACGAGACCCTCTGGCGCTGCACCAATCCGGCGTTGCCGGAAGAGCAGCGCCAGCAACTGGTGAACGAGCTCATGCAGGCACGCCGGCAGGTGAAGCACGCCAAGGCCAACGGCGATGCCGTCGCGCTGAAGAAGGCCAGGGCGGGCGTCGATGCCGCCAAGGTCGCCCTGGGCGAGCGTGGCGAACCCTGGTGGAGCGATGGCAGCCCCGACTACAACCGCCGTCGCGTCACCCGGACGCCCTATGCAGAGTGGTTCCAGTCACTGGGCGAACAGAAGGAAGACGACTGATCCGCTGCGTCGAGGTCAGCCTGCTGTTGCCATGCATACCGTTTGCAGTTCTCGACATCTTTTCGACACCTGCGCCCCCAGAAAAGCAAAAGGCCCCGAAAATCTCTCGATTTTCAGGGCCTTAGGTGACGCGATCTGGAGCGGGCGATGGGAATCGAACCCTTTCCGGCGCCTTGCTGTGATCCGCAACGCCTTGCTTTTCGAGGCTTACCGCCTATCTCAAGCTGCTTTCTTCGGCTCTCTCTTGCACTGATTTCGACACTTTTTCGACACCTCTCCGGGCTAAGTTCGCTTTGCTCCGCTCTCGTCTGCTTCCCCACGTGAATCAGTCTCTTGTGGCCTGAGCGCTATTGCATTGATCTGCTATATCTTGCTGTGCTTGTGCCTTTTTTTGGGGCATAGTTGGCAACCGAGTAAATCGAACCATGTTCAGTGCTTTGCTGTGATTTCGACACTACTCTAGGCAAGGGTTGGATAGGGAGTAATACCTTCGTATTATGGTGTTTTTTGTCATTAAATTAATGCGCTGTACTTAATGTTGTATGTGTTTTCGGGAATTTTTGAGGTGAGTGTATGAGTGTTATTGGTAAGGCCCTTTCGGAGTTGTATTTTTATGAGTTGCGCGTTAGGGCGAGCATTTTTTCTAGGTTACAGTTGCATTATGCGGTATATGCTAGCGTTGTTGCTGTTATTTTTTATATGGGAAGAATGATTGATTACTCTGTTTCGCTTTGTTTTCTGCTTAACTTTTATATTTTTATTTTATTATCTCTACTTTGTTTGTTTCAATCTGTGCGTGCGACTTGGAACGCTTTGATCGGGCATAAATATGAGCTGCTTCCAAAGGCTGGGGAAATGTATGCTTTCGACAAAGTGCTCTTGTCGGATTGTGATAAGATTAGGAATTATAACTCTGAACATGAGGAGAATATTCCTATACCGGATCGTGATGCAAGATTTGAGTTTTATTTGAATGATGCTACTAGTAAGTGTATTGATCATAACCGTAGGGTAAATGAATATCGATATGGCTTGATTAGGACTGCGCTGTTAAATATGCTTTATTCTGGGGGGGCTTTGTTTGTCGCTGTATTGATTTTTGTTGCTGCAGATATGGATTCATCTTCCCCTCGAAAAATTTCAGTGTCTCTTGGTGAAGAGTCCCCGGTGGCAAATAATCTTGACGAGCTTAGTGTTTCTGTGGATAAATTGTTAAAATTTTTTATCCATGAAAGGAGTGAGGCCATGTCTGGTAGTAATGAAAATGGAAGTTCTAGTCAACCCCAAAATCCGTTGCCACCCACACCCACACCCACACCCACACCCACACCCACACCCAAACCACCACCGCCACAGTTGAGTAAGCCTGATTTTCCACAGAATCAGCATTCTTTCGAAAGCTATACTCCAACTATTCCTAGTCGGGTGACGGCCGATAATGAATAAGAGGTAGGCTTTTGAATGAGCCATGTAGCTAAGCTGCATGGCTTTTGGTTGGGTTTCTTGCGTTATGTATTGTGGTCTACCTTTGGCGATAACATGGACTAACTCTTACACGTCTGCATCGTCCTCGCCTTAGCAATAACTGCCGGGTTTTTCGGATCATGTTCCCACCAGAATTTACAGGCTCTGGAGTTCCACACTTCGTCATATCGTGCCTTTTCGGCTGCAATGGCCTGCTGGCGTTTCTGTTCTCTATGGGCTTGTACTTGACGTTGGGCAGCTTGCTGGCGTCTTTGTTGCTCTAGCCGGGCTTTGCGGTCTGCGATCTCTAACTGCTGTGCAAACTCTTTCAGCGCTTGCTCGACACGCCATTCCTGGAAACGGTCGTAGGCAATTTTTCCGCCCCAAAAGCCGCCAATGCCAATGATGGCCGCCAGGACAATAGCGTTCCCCTGGCTGATACCTTGGGATCGGATTCTGTGCGTGTGGTGATAGGTACGTATCTCGTCCTGGTCAGGACGGATGCTGTCTGGGTGTTCTGCCATGTAGCTTCCTTTCAAGGCATACCTTGCCTTGCTGTTGCATCCTGTCGCATAGGTCCTATGCGGTTTACACGTCTTGGCTAGCTGGTGCTCCGGGGCGGTTGAACCAGCGTTGTGCTGCTTCTTTTGTAAGAGCTATCCCGCGCCGGGTGCGGCCAATTTTGCATTGGCTTCATCATATTCCGGGCTGGTCTGTCCGGCCTCAGGGAGTATCTGTCCGCTGGCCAGCCATAGTGCGTATTGTGGATACGCTTTCACAAGCACGTCGATTTCTTCCGTGCTTACTCGGACGGCGCCCTTGCTGACACTGCGCCATCTGTCGTGGTTACCGCCACCTAGCTCACTAGCTCTTTTAGGACCTAGGCGTTTTATCAATGCCCTGGCTCTATCGCCTGCCGTATCCATATAGATAATTTTCATTCTAATAGCTGGGCAATAGCTTCCCATAAGCTGGGAGCTGGGATATATTTGCCCTATGGGAAATTATTGCCCAGCCAGTAAAGCTGGTTAGTGCGAAACACAGCGGAGCTAGAAGGATGCTACCACCAGACGGGTTTGACCCACAAAAGCTGCACGGTGCCCCACCGATGATGCCGTGGCAGGCATTCGCTGATTGGATCGGTATGGGTGAGGAACCGATTGTGGTCCGCACCTGGGTAGAGCGGGGCTACCTGCCAAGCTTGAAGGTCGGGCGGCGGCTGATGGTCAACGTGGCACTGCTGACAAAAGAGCTTTTGGAGCGGGAGTAAATGGAATGAACAAGCCCGACCCTTCTATCGAGGTACCCGCCGATGAATCTCAGCAAGTACCTGCATCAACCGCATCGACTGGACTGCGACTGCTCTGTCTGCTGGTCGAAACGCGAACTGGCGAAACACGCTCTCTCCCAATCCACACGATGCAACCAGTGCCGCCCTTCAACCGTATCCAGGGCAAATGGCCAGACGGTCGTTACGCCTGCTTCGTACTGCGAGAAACACACGCCAAGCGAGCGTCCGCCGAAGTGGTGGCACGTTGTGCACGACAGTGGCAAACCCACACCTTTCGTGCCAATCCACGAACCCTTCGAGCTTGAGGGCTAACCCATGCCTACAGCCATCGTCCTGACTCCCGCGCAAGCCTTCGAACTGCTGCCCTTGGCCAGTGCCCGGCTTGAACACCTGAAACGCCAGCAGACCGCTGCTGACGTGGCAGGCCGTCGCGAGAACTGGGGCGTGACGCTGTGGACCGAGATCGTCCAGGCACTGCGCGGCGACGGATCGGAGAGGGCGACAGCATGAAGCTTGCTCTCGCTTCTGCTTTCAAGGATCAACTATTGATCCGCTTTGTACTGGGGCCGAGTGGGGCCCCGCTCGCGGGGTCGAGGCCTGATACATATCCACGGGCAAAGCCGGTGGGTATGTGTCCCAGTCAACGCGATGACCGCACCGAAGTAAACAACGCAAGTACGGGATTAAGGAAACCCAAAGCAGCGCCTAACTAACCGGCTCACAAGCAATACGACGCACTGCGTGAAGTTGGCGCACCGGGGCTGCTTTGTCTTTGAAACGCGCACAAGCGCAACTAAGTGAGGTAACAACAGATGGCACGTTCGACTATGGAAGTTGCATTCCTGGGTACTCAAAAGACCGAAATGGAAGGGGCCAAGTATGTAAAGGTCTTCTACGGTGACGAACCGGACGGCAAGACCGAACACGGCCTTTCCATCATCGGCATATCCGCTGCGGATGAAGTCGCGGATGAAGTCTTCGCCGCCGGTGCCCAGTTCGAACCGCTGGAGCTGGTCCGCATCACCTTCGACGTGGCGCGTGGTGGCCAGAACAAGGGCAAGAACCTCGCCCTGCATATCGAGGCCGTCAATCCCAAGAAACCGATCAGCCAGGGCACCACGGCTGCTCCTGCTGGCCAGCAACAGTCTGCCGCCAAACCCGGCGACGCTGCCAAGTCCTGATTCAGGGGCCTGACCGATGAACCGGGAAACCATCCTCGATCTGCTGCTGGCAACGCTGGTCTTCGCCAGTGGCTATGCCATGGGTAGTGCTGACGGGTTCCTGGCTGGCGTGAACTTCATCGATCAGGCCCTGCAATGAATTTGATTGCTTGCGACGGTCAATGGACCACCGATAGCAGCGGCGCTGTTCGTTGCACCGGAACTCTGCAAGTTGTCGCAAGCGATCAGATAAACGCCGGGCATCCCGGCATAACTTCCGCCGAGATTAACGAACTCATGCCGTATGTTGTTTTGCTCTTCGCAACAGTGTTCGTTATCCGCGTGGCGGGCAAAGCTATCAAGTGAGGTGTTACATGAAAAACGTTCAAAAGCTGTTGGCTCGTGCTGGTGTGGCTGCTGCTGCCGCCGTTCCTGCTGTTTCCTTCGCTGCGGTCGATGTTACCGAAGCTCTGGCTGAACTGTCTGGCGGTACCGCTGCGGTTGCCGCTCTCGGCGGTGCCGCCCTGGTCATCATCGCTGCTGCTGCCGTGTTCCGCCTGGTTCGCCGGGCCGTCTAACCGGGTACCCCCTGTATTCGTACAGGGGGTTTAACTTTGGTGTGCGTATGTCCATAGACCTTAACTCTTATGTTCTTATCGTCCTTACGCTGGCCTTCGCGTCTCTCCTGCTTTCTCGCTATTAGCGCCATTTCCTTTTCTCCTCTCGCACTCGCGGAAGTCTCTTATTATGGAATTAGCAACTCCAATGTGAGAGAACATTTCTTTTCAACGCCGATGGAAGTTTGCCAAGCTTATTTGCCTCAATTCCCTGGCTCGACAATAGAGATGTCTGACGACAACGGCATGGCTCTTACCTGTAGTTTTGGAAAGCCTGACCCCTACTCAAGCAGCATGATTATTTTGGGCTACAGAACAGTCTTTAAGGAGGATTGCGGCAAAGAAGCATGGGATATGCATAATCCTGACCGTCTCGTTAACTTGCGTGGTGAGAACGGCATCATCATCAAAGATAGCTCAGGGCGCCTTTATGTTGCCGCACCAGAGCAGTCAGGGACTAATGCCTGTTACCTTGGATGTTCTTATACATATAAAAGTCGCTCAGATTGCTACTCGTCTGCCCCAGGAATTGGATTTTGCAATTTTACTGCCGCTCCGACCAGCAAGTTATGCCTGACTATTCCAGGCAAACAATTCGATGGGGCCCAGCAAGGTATGCCGGTCGATTACGACTGGTCCAATCACAACCCAGGTGGAAATACCGGGGGCGGTGATACGGGTGGCGGTAATACCGGGGGTGGAAATACCGGTGGTGGCAATAACAGCGGTGGAAATACGGGTGGCGGTAACTCAGGCGGTGGTAATAACGGCGGCGGCAGTGACAGCGGTGGAAACAATAGTGGTGGCAGTAATGGCGGGCCATCCGAGGTGACGGGTAACTGGGCTACTTCTGCGGACGTTAATAACCTTAGCAGCAAGCTGCTTTCTTCACTGGGCTCTATTTTATCTGAGATAAAAAGCAATAGCCCGGGGGTGGTGCCTGACTCTAAGATAGACGGCGAGCAGTACAGCGGAGTTCTTCGCTCAATGGGCTCTCTTGAAAGCGCGGTTTCACAATCCTCATCCCAGATCACCAACCAGATTGCAAATAATGCAACCTTAATATCACACTATTCAAATCAGATTGTTGACTCATTAAGCAATCAAACTCAGCAACTCACTCGTGAATTAAGCCAGCATACAGCCCAAGTCTCTGGGGCGCTGAATGGGCAAACTGGTCAACTTGCGGGCGCACTCGGTGCGCTGGTTGATATATCCGGTAAAACCTTGGGGGCTGTTGAAAAGATCGCATCATCCAATGGCGATCCTGGTGAAGCTGGCGAAGGTGAGGGCAATGGAAAAGAAAGCTCCGCCTCCGTAGAAAGCTGCTCGACCTTCTCCTGTAAGGGCGATGCCGTGCAATGCGCCATGTTGCGCCGCCAGCATGAAAACGCCTGCTTGGCTCAGGGCGTGGCGGATGAATGGCGTAATGCCGGTGGCAACTCCATGCAAGCCGTCCAGGGCGTTCTCAACGGCGACCCTAACGGCAAGGTTGAAGAAAAGAATGGCGGTGACCTTCGTGCCGCGTTCTCCAACATTGGCGGCTGGGGTAGTGCCTCATGCCCGCCACCGCTCTATGCCCGTTTCACGCTCGCTGGCAGGCCCATCACCATTGAATGGAGTTATGAGCCGCTGTGCCAACTGGCCATCTACCTGCGTCCGGTCATCATCCTGCTCGCTTATCTGCTGGCACTTCGCATCATCATGAGGAGGGATAAGTAATGCCTGCTTTTGTCGTAACCATCCTGCTGTCCATCGTTGGCCATCTTGCCGCTCGCGTCCTGTGGTCTCTGGGCGTCGGCATTGCTACCTATACCGGCCTCGGCTGGATCGTCGATCAGATCGAAACCCTTATTCGAACGTCCTACAACGGCGCACTGGCGGGCATTCCTCAAATCATGTCGCTGATGGGCTTCGACCATGCGATCTCCATCATCTTCGCCGCTGTCAGTGTTCGAATGACACTGATGGGCCTGAGTGCCATGTCTGACACCATCAAGAGTTGGACCTTCACCTGATGGCCACTCTAGTCTTTCGCACGGGGCTGATGGGGCACGGTAAAACCCTTAACTCCATCAAAGAGATCGACCAGCAGGCCAGCAAGGAAACGCGGCTGGTCTACTTCCACAATATCGATGGCCTCGACCCGCAAAAGCTCAAGGCCACGTGGCTGGAGTTCGATGACCCGCTCAAGTGGTACGAACTGCCGGACAACTCCATCATCGTGATCGATGAGGCCCAGCGTTTCTTTCCGCCCAGGTCTTCCGGTACGCCAGTGCCGCCATACTGCTCTGAGGTCGAAACGGCACGGCACAAGGGTTTTGAACTGAACCTGATTACTCAGGACTTCCGCCTGCTGGATGTTCACCTGCGGCGCTTGTGCGATTCGCATATCCACTACTGGAGACCTTTCGGCCTCAAGTCCACGTCCCGCTATCAATTTCAGTGTGCGACCGACTTCGGCAACATGACGGCCAGAAAGGATGGCCAGTTCACCCGCGTCAAGATTGATAAGAAGTACTTCGACGTTTACAAGTCGGCCTCCCACCACAACGTCAAAGCCAAGCTACCTCTGATCTTCTATGCGCTTCCTGCGCTGGCGATCATCCTCGTGCTGCTGGTGTACTACCTGGTCACGTTCTTTACGGACAAGATCGACCCTGGTGAGGCTGAACAGGCCAGCCCGGAAACGGTTGAACAGGTGATCGCGGCAGGACTTGCCAGCGCTGCTGGAGCCGAAGTCCCCCAGATTGAGACAACGCTTTCCTACTACGCGGCGCATACGCCACGCCTGGACTTTCTCCCGTCCAGTGCGCCTGTCTACGATGACGTGACCAAGCCCGCCTCATACCCGGACCTCAACTGCGGTGTACTCAAGAGCAGTGCCGGTGCCATTTCCTGCATGTGCTACACGCGGCAAATCACTCGGGTCCGTATTGATCCGCTGACCTGCTTTGCCCTGGTCGATTACGGCTATTTCGACCATGCCCGTCCTTCCTCCCAGCAGGCACAAGGCCAGGGGGCTTTTATGCCTTCCGCCTCCGCTGGGTTTTCCTCGTTGCCGATCTCCGTTTCGACGGTTTCGGATGCTGAAAAGAACAACCGACCCTGGAGGCGTTGATATGCGCTATCTCTGGCTTTTGCTGCTGTGCGGCTCGTTGACATGTACCGCTGCTGATCGTGTATCCCTGTCGAATCAGGACGTTGATATTCGGGTGGCTATCCCGCTACTGGCGGACTTCTGTGGCCGTAGCATCCTCCTGGGACCATCGGTGCAAGGCATCGTGTCGCTTAACTTCCAGGATGTGGAATGTGATGCCGCCATCGACATGCTGCTGGAGAGCAATGGCCTCTCCAGTCGCTATTTCGGTGATGTGCTGATGGTCACGGCCATGGCTGACAGTGTGGCCAAGGATCGGGAGTCGCGGAACTACGAGCTGCACCATGAACTATCGGGCGAAGTGATTCGCCAAGTGCTGCCGGTCGTGCACGCCAATGCCAGCAGCGTGGCTGAACTGTTCCGGGCGTCGTACCTGAACGCGGCGGACATGCCGGGGCTGTCGATAGCGGTCGATGAGCGAACCAACAGCATCTTTGCGGCATTGCCAGTCACTTATATCGACAGCCTGCGCAGTGTGATTGCGGCGGTCGATGTACCGGTGCGGCAAGTGGTGATCGAGGCGTCCATTGTTGAGGCCAATACCGACTGGTCCAAGAACCTCGGTGTGCGCTGGGCCAGCTCGGCCAACCTGGGCAACTGGAGCGGATCAGCTTCGACAGCAGTAGCCGCTGCATCGGCTTCGACACTCGGTGGCTTCGGCTATCTGAGCAGCAGCCTGTCGCTGGATCTGCAACTGAGCGCGATGGAGTCCAGCGGCCAGGGCGAGATCGTGTCCAGACCTACGGTGCTGACGCTCGACCGGGAAACCGCAACGATCTTGCGCGGCTCTGAAATCCCCTACCAGCAAAGTGCGGGCGATGGTGCGACCAGTGTCCAGTTCAAGCGCGCCGCCCTGCAACTCTCGGTGACACCCGCGATTGCGCCGGATGATGCGGTGGTGATGCACGTCTCCATCAACCGCGACATGCCCGACTTCGGCTCAGCCATGAACGGGGTTCCCCCGGTATCGACCAATCAACTCGACGCGAAAATCCGCATTGCTGACGGGCAAACGGTGGTCCTGGGCGGTGTGTATACGACGAACCAGCAGCAGGGGGCGGACGATGTGCCGGTGCTCTCGAAAATCCCGCTGATGGGTCGGCTGTTCAAGCGCCGGGCGCAAAGCCGGGAGCGCTCGGAACTGCTGATATTCCTGACCCCGAGGGTGGTGCCGGTGGAAGGGGCGTCGGGGCGTGCTGTAGCGGCCTCAGACCCGCGTATGGGGTTGTTCTGATGAACAAGACAAGGATCGGGCGCGGCGGCGGGCGGGTGGGCGAGGCACGAGCTGCACGCGCGCCTACGCGCCCGTGACGTCCCTGTAACACGTCTTATAAACCAATCTTCATTTCCGCAGTATTCAGCATTGGATGAGAGAATGAGCAAGGCAAAAGATCAAATTCGTTTGGATGTTGAGACAGCCCTGGAAGACCCGAAGGGGCGTCTGTTCATTTGCCCTGGTTCTCAGAAAATGACCGACCTGAGCCGGGTTCGGTTGCTCCGTTGCGGAGTGGATACGGTCCGCCAACTGTACCGGGGGATGCTTCGTCCCGAAGTCATGTGCCTGTTTGAGAAACCAGGCACCCTGGTCCAGTTCGCTGGCGAGACGTGGCATGCCGGTCGTGTCGGGCGCGACTCGGGCTACCAGTACAAGCTGCAGAACGCTGACCTTGGCATCATCCTGCTGATCAAGAACTTCAACGCCAAGCTGGAGAACGTCGGTCCACACCTGAAAGTCGAAGTCTCGCCCCATGCCATCGACAGCCAGTCACCGGAAAGTCTCCAGGCGCGCCTGGATGAACTGGCCGGGGAGGTGATGACGCATATCGAGCAGAACCAGTGTGCTGTCCACCTCGCGCTGGACCTGCAAGGCTGGGTGCCTCCTGTCGACCTGATTGCCCGGATGCATTGCCGTGCCCGCAACGTGCGGGATATTTCCGGCATCAACGAACTGCACTGGGACACAAAAAGCAGCGTCTACGGCCGCGGGGAAACCTTCATGTTCGGCTCTGCGGGTGGCGTCCAGCTGGCCATCTACAACAAGACCGATCAGGCCAGGGCAACCGATAAGCTCGACTACTGGGAAAGCGTCTGGAAACGCGGTGACAGCTTCGACGAAAGCGACCCGGCCAACTATGACTCGGAACAGGACGTGTGGCGTGTCGAGCTACGCTACCACCACTCGATCATCCAGCAATTCGCCAGTGGCTCGGTGGATATCCATACCGGCGTGGTGATCGACACGCGCACGTTCTCGGCCTTCTCGGGGCATCTGGACGGCCTGTGGCGCTACGGCATGCTCCAGTTCAAGTTGCTGAGCCGTCCTGGGTACTTCGAACCAATCTGGACCTTGATTCGTGAAGACGTGAAGGTCGATCTGCCGGTGTTCTCGCTGATCGACGACACCGCCTACAAGCGTTACTACAAGACCAGCAAGGGCTTCAGCGGCAAGAACGTCGAACTGTTCCTGGGAAACTTCGTTAGCCTGCTGGCTCGCGAGCGTGTCCCGGCAAAAAAGGCCTATAGGTGCCTGAAGCAGTGGGAGTGCTGGCCAGTAATCCGCGACCACTACGCGGCCAAGGATATGACCGAAGCCATGCTGTTCCACCATATCGAGATGCTTCTGGAAGAGCGGCATGTCAGATGGGGGCGGGCGGTCTGATGGCAATTGAGCAACTGCCCGATGGCCGCTGGAAAGCTGACATAGAACCGATCAAAGGTAAGCGTTTCCGCAAGACGCTCAAGACCAAGGCTGAAGCGTTGCGCTTCGAGGCTACCTGTAGGGCCAAGTGCATCGATACGCCTGATTGGTCGCCCAAGCCGAAGGATCAGCGGCGGCTCTCCGAACTGAGTGAGCGTTATTACGAACTGCACGGCCACACCTTGGCCGATTCTGTGCGCTTGCGTGGGGTGCTGGCCAAGTTGGTTGTCGAGCTTGGAAACCCTGTAGGCGTAAAGTTCACCGCCGACCAGTTCTGTGCACTGCGTGGCCAGTCGCTTGCTGCTGGGGTGCATGGCAAGACACTGAATAACCGCTTGGGTTATTTGAAATCAATGTTCAATGAGCTGATCCGCCTTGGCGAGATCGACTATCCGAATCCTTTGGCCAAGGTACGGCCACTGCGGTTGCAAGAGCGCCCTTTGTCCTTCCTGACTCATGCTCAGATTGAAGAGATTCTGGCTGCCCTGGATACACGACCGATCTGCATTCATATCGGCCTGATCGCTCGTATCTGCCTGGCTACTGGAGCGCGCTGGGGAGAGGCTCAGAATCTGACGGCTGAGCGTGTCAAGAATGGGATGGTGACCTTTGCCAATACCAAGTCGCGGCGAACCCGTACTGTCCCGATTGATACGGCGCTTGAGCAGGCATTGCTCGACCACTTCAAGACCCATGGCCCATTTACCAAGTGCATGCGGCATTTCAGCCGTGTTCTGGAGTCGACCTCGATCAAGCTCCCAGCAGGCCAAGCCACGCATGTTCTACGTCATACGTTTGCCAGTCACTTTGTGATGGGCGGCGGGAACATCCTGACGTTACAGAAAATCCTGGGCCATGCCTCTTTGTCGATGACTATGCGCTATGCGCATCTGTCTCCAGACCATTTGCTCGATGCCTTGCGCTTGAACCCTATCAAGGCAGGGGGAAAGAAGTGATGAGAATACATTCCTTTGACGGAATATTTGTGGGGGGCTATATTCAGCCATGACATGGGATATTGAATACACCGATGAGTTTGGCGAGTGGTGGGCAACTCTCTCGGTTGATGAGCAGGAATCGGTCGCGGTGTCTGTTCAACTTCTAGAGGCACGTGGGCCTTCGCTGGGGTACCCGCATAGCTCGGGTATCAACGGTTCTCGCCATGGTCATATGCGGGAGCTTCGTACACAGCATGATGGACGGCCTTTGCGCACGCTCTATGCGTTCGATCCCAGGCGTTCGGCAATCCTGCTGCTGGGTGGCGACAAGACGGGGGACGGGCGTTGGTATGAGGTCAATGTACCGATCGCTGATCGTTTATACGATGAGCACCTGGATCAGTTGAAAAAGGAGGGTTTGCTCGATGGCTAATAAATTTGCGGACCTGCGAGCCAAAATGCCCGCTGAGTCTCAAGAGCGTGTGATGGCCAAGGCGGAAGCGCTGTTGGCTGAAATGCCCCTGCATGAGTTGCGTCAGGCGCGTGGCTTGTCGCAAAAGATGTTGTCCGAGTTGCTGCATGTACAGCAGCCGGCCATCGCCAAGATGGAGAGACGTACGGATATGTATATCTCCACACTGCGTAGCCACATTGAGGCAATGGGCGGTGAGCTTGAGGTGATTGCTCGCTTCCCTGATGGCGCAGTGAGGATCAGCAACTTTTCCGATCTGGAATCCAACGGCGTTACCGCGTAACCCTTTGCCGTTTTCGACACTTTTTCGACACCTGTGTCCCCTTGAATACAAAAAGCCCCGAAAATCCTTTGATTTTCAGGGCCTTAGGTGACGCGATCTGGAGCGGGCGATGGGAATCGAACCCACGGCTCTAGCTTGGGAAGCTAGGGTATTACCATTATACGACGCCCGCTATAAGCGGTAGCCAGGGCTGTCCGCGAATTGCAGGGTGCTTTTTACCAGAAGCGGTCGTCGAAAAAAAGCCTGGCGTGCTATCAGAGAGCATTTGTCGCGATGGGGCCGCGTATCCGGAGGAGCCAGTGGCAGGATTTTCGGGTTTAGCGGTGTGCCGTTCCCGAGCAAGCATCTGCTTACAGCGTATGGGACTCTGCCGCTTTTGCGCAGGCGGGGCACAGGCAGGCCTGGCCCCGTAAGGATTGCGGAATGCGCTCCAGCGCCTGGCGTTCGATCGGGGTGTGGAAGCACCAGCAGTCGCCCGTCGGGTCGCAGGTATTCGATTGCCCGCAGAGCGGGCAGCGACTCTGGTCGACGGGTTGGCTGCCGGTGCTGTCCTGTTGCATCACATCACGCGCTGGCCTGGGCGGGCGCCGCTGTCCGGGCTGAGCAGGTAGATTTCTTCTCCACCAGGGCCGGCGGCCAGCACCATGCCTTCGGACAGGCCGAATTTCATCTTGCGCGCTGCCAGGTTGGCCACGTAGAGGGTCAGGCGGCCTTCGAGCTTGCTCGGATCAGGGTAGGCGCTCTTGATGCCGGAGAAGACATTGCGCTTTGCATCGCCGATATCCAGCGTCAGGCGCAGCAGCTTGTCCGCGCCTTCGACGAATTCGGCCTTCTCGATCAGCGCGATGCGCAGGTCGACTGCGGCGAAGGCATCGAAGTCGATGGTTGCCGCCAGGGGCGCCTTCAGCAGTTCGCCGTTACCCGGTTTGCTCTGGCTGGCCTCCAGGTCTTCCTTGGAGGCCAGCACCATGGCTTCGACCTTGGCTGGCTCGATACGGGTCATCAGCGGCGTGAAGGTGTTGAGGCGATGCTCGGCGAGCAGGCTGCGATGATCGTTCCAGGTCAGCGGCGGCACATTGAGGAAGGTCTCTGCGGCGCTGGCCAGGTTCGGCAGGACCGGCTTGAGGAAGATCACCAACTGGCGGAACAGGTTGATGCCCTGGGCACAGATCGCCTGGACTTCGGCCTGTTTGCCTTCCTGCTTGTTCAGTGACCAGGGCGCCTTGTCAGCGATCCAGGCGTTGGCACGGTCGGCCAGCGCCATGATCTCGCGCATGGCGCGGGCGAAGTCGCGGTTTTCGTAGGCTTCTGCGATCGACGGCGCCGCGGCGAGGAAGGCCTCGTTCAGTTCGGGGGCCGCACGCTCGGCCACGACAATACCGTCGTTGCCCTTGAGGATGAAACCGGCGCAGCGGCTGGCGATATTGACCACTTTGCCGACCAGGTCCGAGTTGACCTTTTGCACGAAGTCTTCCAGGTTCAGGTCCAGGTCGTCCACGCCGCGTCCGAGCTTGGCCGCGTAGTAATAACGCAGGTACTCAGGGTCAAGGTGCTGCAGGTAGGTGCGAGCCTTGATGAAGGTGCCGCGCGACTTGGACATCTTCGCGCCGTTGACCGTCAGGTAGCCGTGCACGTTGATGCCGCTGGGCTTGCGGAAGCCTGCGCCTTCGAGCATGGCTGGCCAGAACAGGGCGTGGAAGTTGACGATGTCCTTGCCGATGAAGTGGTACAGCTCTGCGCTCGAGTCCTTGCTCCAGAATGTGTCGAAGTCCAGCTCGGGGCGGCGCGCGCAGAGATTCTTGAAGCTGGCCATGTAGCCGATCGGCGCGTCCAGCCAGACGTAGAAGTACTTGCCGGGTTCACCGGGGATCTCGAAGCCGAAGTAGGGTGCGTCGCGGCTGATGTCCCATTCCTGCAGGCCGGCGTCCAGCCACTCGGACAACTTGTTGGCTACCGACTCCTGCAGCGTACCGCTGCGGGTCCACTGCTCCAGCATCGCCTGGAACTGGGGCAGCTTGAAGAAGAAATGCTTGGAATCGCGCAGCACCGGCACTGCGCCGGAGATGGCCGAGCGTGGGTTCTTCAGTTCGGTCGGCTCATAGGTGGCGCCACATTTCTCGCAGTTGTCGCCGTACTGGTCTTCGGCCGCACATTTCGGGCAGGTGCCCTTGATGAAACGGTCGGCGAGGAACATGCCCTTGTCCGGGTCGAAGTACTGCGTCACCGAGCGTGTGGCGATATGACCGGCGGCTGACAGGCGCCCGTAGATCAGTTCCGACAGTTCGCGGTTCTCTTCCGAATGGGTCGAGTGGAAGTTGTCGAAGTCGACCAGGAAGTCGGCGAAGTCGGCGCTGTGTTCCGCCTGCACATTGGCGATCAGTTGTTCGGGGGTGATGCCTTCCTTTTCCGCGCGCAGCATGATCGCCGAGCCATGGGCATCGTCGGCACAGACATAGATGCACTGGTTGCCGCGCAGTTTCTGAAAGCGCACCCACATGTCGGTCTGGATGTACTCGAGCATGTGGCCGAGGTGAATCGAGCCGTTGGCATAGGGCAGGGCGCTGGTGACGAGAATCTTGCGAGTTTCGGACATGGTGATCAAGGCTACATGGCTGACACGGAAAGACCGATCACTATAAAGGAAGCGCCGAGGCAGAGGCTATACGTGGTTGCGGCAACCGGTTGCGCTGCATGCGGCGACGCTGCTGTTATCATGGCCGCCTGTTTTACTCGGTCTTTCTGGAGTACCCATGAGCGTCGTGACTCGTCAGGCGGTTGAAGCCGTATTGCGTCAGTACACCGATCCACATCTTGGTCAGGACCCGCTCAGTGCCGGCTGTGTGCGAGGGATCGATATCCGTGGTGGGCAGGTCGATGTTCGTCTCGAGTTGGGTTATGCGGCAGCGCTGTTCCGCAAGGGCTGGTCGCAGTTGCTCGCGGGTGCCATCGAAGGGATCGAGGGGGTGAAGAGTGCCCAGGTGCAGGTCGAGTGCGTGATCGAGCCGCACAAGGCGCAGGCGCAATTGCCGGGGGTGAAGAACATCATCGCGGTGGCCTCGGGCAAGGGCGGTGTGGGCAAGTCCACCACCGCAGCCAACCTGGCGCTGGCGCTGGCGCGCGAAGGGGCCAGGGTCGGCATGCTGGATGCCGATATCTACGGCCCCAGCCAGGGCATCATGTTCGGTATTCCTGAGGGTACGCGGCCGCAGGTGCGGGATCAGAAGTGGTTCGTGCCGCTGGAAGCCCACGGTGTACAGGTCATGTCCATGGCCTTCCTGACCGATGATCGTACCCCGATGGTCTGGCGTGGCCCCATGGTCTCCGGTGCCTTGCTGCAACTGATCAACCAGACGGCCTGGAACGACCTCGATTACCTTGTGGTGGACATGCCGCCGGGCACCGGTGATATCCAGCTGACACTGGCGCAGAAGGTTCCGGTGGCTGGAGCTGTGATCGTCACCACGCCGCAGGACCTGGCATTGCTGGACGCCAAGAAGGGCGTGGAGATGTTCCGCAAGGTCAATATCCCCATCCTGGGGGTAGTGGAGAATATGGCCGTGCACATCTGCTCCAACTGTGGCCATGCTGAGCATCTGTTTGGCGAGGGCGGCGGTGAGCGCCTGGCGGAGCAGTTCGATGTCGAGTTGCTGGCTTCGTTGCCGCTGTCCATGGCCATTCGCAGCCAGGCGGATGCGGGGCATCCGACGGTGATCGCCGATCCGGAGAGCCAGATCGCCATGATCTACCAGCAAGTGGCACGGACGGTCGGGGCGCGCATTTCCCAGGGTGGGGCAAATGCTGGGCATGGCATGCCGAACATCACGATCACTGACGATTGATCGTTGTCGGCCCGAGAATGAAACGTGTCCGGTATCGAGCCATGTGTCGCTCGCGCAGCGCTGCAGCGAACTCTGGCGCAAGTCGTCAAGAACACTGTTGACGAACGCGGGGGCATCGTCCGCAGCCGATGGGTTGCGGGTGGCCGGGATTTTCCGGCGTTCTGTCATGCTGGCGGGCAGACGCAGTCATGCTTGATGGCAAGGGTTCCAGCTTGGTGCGGTGAGGGCTGGTGATTGAGCAACGGCTGGGGCGGCGGATTGCCGCCACGCCTTGCTATGTAGAAAGCGCACGTGCCAGCACGTCGAAAACCCGCTCATCGGTGGATTGCGCGACGTTGAAACGCAAGAAGTCACTCGCGCCCAATGACAGACTGAAAGCATTGCCCGGTGCCAGAACCACACCGTCCTTCAAGCAGGATCGGGCAATGGTTGCGGCATCTATCCCTTTCGGCAGCCGACACCAGAGGTAGATGCCCGCTTGGGGAACCAGCCAGGGCTCAATGCCAAGGGCTTCGAGCCGTGCAATGGTCTTCATCCTTTCCGTTGCCAGCCGTTGCCGGACCGTCTCCATATGCTTGCGGTAGCCGCTGTCGGTCAATGCCATCAGTACCGCATCAGCGGCCAGCCGTCCGCCCCCGAAGGTCGTGGCGATTTTCAGGTCGACAAGGCTTTCGATCCAATCCCTTCGTGCCGCGATATAACCGCAGCGAAGCGAGGCCGAGATGGTCTTGGAAAAACCGCCGATCTGGATCACCCGCGAGAGGCCATCAAAGGCAGCCAGCCTTGGGGCGGGAGCGATCTCGAAGTCCGCCCAAATGTCGTCCTCGACAATCACCAGATCGGAACTGTCGGCCAGTTTCAGGAGCCGGTGCGCCGTCACGGGGGAAAGTGTCGCCCCCGTAGGGTTGTGGATGCCCGAATTGGTGATGTAGAGGCGGGGAGAATGCTCTTTCAATGCGGCCTCGAACCGCTCCACATCCGGCCCGTTCGGCGTATAGGGCACCCCCACGGCCTGCACACGATGAGCCTTGAGCAAGGCATGGAAGTTGAAATAACAAGGGTCATCCACCAGCACGGTATCGCCCGGCTCCAGCAGGAAACGGCAGATCAGGTCAATGGCCTGCGTGCCCGATTCTGTCAGCATGATCTGCTCGGGAGCCGCCTCGGTGCCCGCTACTGCCAGCCGTCGCGAAAGAAACTGGCGTAGCGCCGGATGGCCAAGCGGCGTGGCGTATTCGGTCAGCTCCACTGTGTCGGCCCGCGCCAGCGCCCGCAGGGCGCGGCGCATCCCTGTCTCATACAGCCACGTGGAGGGTAGCCAGCCGCATCCCGGCTTGAGGACGGTGGCGTCCGCTTCCAGCGA
This sequence comes from Pseudomonas sp. ABC1, assembly GCF_013395055.1. NCBI lineage: Bacteria > Pseudomonadati > Pseudomonadota > Gammaproteobacteria > Pseudomonadales > Pseudomonadaceae > Pseudomonas > Pseudomonas sp. ABC1. Next base: position 699,057 of record NZ_CP058349.1, on the reverse strand, counting down.
CTGGCGCGATACCCACAGCGGATCGACTTCCCGGTCGAGCTTGGGGCCGAGTTGCGTCAATGCGAGCGGAGCGACCGGCCCGCTCACATAGAACCCCGAGCCTGGGCGCGAAGCGACGACGCCTTCGGCGGTCAAGCGTTCATAGGCTTCCACCACGGTCGAGACCGAAACCCGCAGGGCCCGCGCCTGTGCGCGCACGGATGGCAGGCGAGTTCCCGGCAGATAGGTGCGAGAGGCAATCCGCGATTGGATGTCCGTCATTACCGCTTCGATTCTCGTGCCGTTCCGTGCCATTTTTTCCTCACCGTACTGGAGTCTAATCCAATACAGATATTTTCAATTGTATTGGATTGTACCTGGCTTGACCTGCACTGTCGGCGCTCTACTGGAACCCGTCAACCAAGGAGTTCCTGATGGAAAAAACAACGAGCGGCTGGATCAACGGATTTATCGGCGTGGCGATTTTTGCGGGATCGTTGCCTGCAACTCGCGTAGCCGTTGTTGACTTCGCCCCGACGTTTCTGACTTGCGCGCGTGCAACCATTGCCGCCGTGCTGGGCCTTGCGCTGCTGCTTCTGCTGCGACAGCCCCGACCGAAGGCTGTCGACATGCTTTCTCTCGCATTGAGCGCGTTGGGTGGCGTGATCGGCTTCCCACTGCTGACGGCGCTGGCATTGCAACACGTCACATCCGCCCATTCGATCGTTTTCCTGGGGCTGCTGCCGCTCTGCACGGCGGTCTTCGCGGTGCTTCGCGGCGGCGAGCGCCCCCGTCTGGCTTTCTGGCTGTTCTCGACCATCGGAGCAGCCTTTGTCGTCGGCTACGCACTCATGGGCAATGGTGAGGCTTCGCTGCAAGGCGACCTGCTGATGCTGGCCGCCGTTGTCGTGTGTGGCCTGGGCTATGCGGAAGGCGCGCGCCTGTCCCGCACGCTGGGCGGCTGGCAGGTCATCAGTTGGTCGCTGGTGTTGTCGCTGCCCATCATGCTGCCGATCGCGCTGCTGACCTTGCCTGCCTCATTCGACTCTGTAGGCACCCCCGCATGGATCGGCCTCGCCTACGTCTCGATATTCAGCATGTTGCTCGGCTTCGTGTTCTGGTATCGCGGCTTGGCGCAGGGCGGTATCGCGGCGGTCGGGCAACTCCAATTGTTCCAGCCCTTCATGGGGCTTGGCCTGGCTGCGCTGCTGCTTCACGAAAAGGTGAGCTGGACGATGCTGTTGGTGACGGTGGCCGCGGTCGTCTGCGTCGCAGGGGCAAAGAAGTACGCCAAGTGAGCCGCTATGCGCCATGCCTGGGGCTGCTCTGGAGCGCACTTCCTTCTGTGCCGGGCAAGCAGGCCACCAGACGCGTTGGGCGCCTTCTGCGCAGTACCGCGAGGGTAATACTTTGGAGGATGAAACCATGTTTTCCGGTTTGAGTGCTTTCCCGCTGTCTCCCTTGAGTGAGGCCGGTATCGACGAAGCTGCGTTCGCTCGGTTGATCGAACGCCTGGCTACGGCTGGCGTCGACTCCATCGGTGCCTTGGGATCGACCGGCAGCTATGCCTACCTCTCGCGGCACGAGCGCCTGCGTATTGCACGGCTTGCTGTCCAGCATGCGGGCGACGTTCCGGTGGTCGTCGGCATTGGTGCTTTGCGAACGCGCGATGTCCTGGAGCTGGCGCAAGATGCGCAGACGTCCGGCGCTCGTGGCGTACTGCTGGCACCGGTGTCCTATCAGAAACTCTCTGACGACGAGGTGTTCGATCTCTTCGACACAGTGACCCGTTCCTTGTCCGTACCGCTATGTGTATATGACAACCCGGCTACCACGCATTTCGAGTTCAGCGATGAACTGCATGGCCGAATAGCGCAACTTCCCAATGTCGCCTCGATCAAGATTCCGGGTGTGCCGACCGCCCCCGGCGCGGCGCAAGTGCGTATCGAACAGCTGCGTGCCCTGATCCCCCGGCATGTGACGATCGGTGTCAGCGGTGACGCCTTCGCCGCCACGGGTTTGAACGCTGGATGTGAAGCCTGGTACTCGGTGATTGCTGGCCTGTTTCCGCAAATCGCCTTGGCGATCATTCGGAATGCACAGGCGGGGAGTGTGGAGGAGGCTTCGCGCCTCTCCGAGCGGCTCGCGCCATTGTGGGCGCTGTTCCTTCAATACGGCAGCTTGCGCGTTACGGCCACGGCCGCCGAGCTTCGCGGATTGGTTTCCCGTCCTTGCCTGCCTTTGCCGGTTAAGTCGCTGCACGGGGACGTGCGGCAGCGCCTCGCGAGCATGCTCGATGAACTGGAGGTGGCCTGAAGTTGCCATGAAAAAAAAGCCCCGCACGAGTGCGGGGCTTTTTTCATGAAGCTGGGAGGGTTCAGATAACCTGAACTTCCTCGGCTTGCATGCCTTTCTGGCCGCGGGTAGCGACGAAAGAAACGCTCTGACCTTCTTTCAGGGTCTTGAAGCCGTCGCCTTGGATGGCGCGGAAGTGTACGAAGAGGTCGTCACCGGATTGCGGAGTGATGAAGCCGAAGCCTTTTTCATCGTTGAACCACTTAACGGTACCGGTTTGGCGATTGGACATTTGAATGTCTCCTTGAACGAAGTAAATGAAGAGTGGACGGGCTGTTACCCGACCGTGACTGTGTGCAAGGAGTAAAAGGAGTCGTACCAATGATTGGATCGAGATCTAAACATGTAGCGATTCACGGTGACACATGCAGCAGCAGCCGACGCAAGATACCTCATTTGCGTGGTAATGCGAATTTATTTTCACTGGTCATGCGCAGCCCTCTGGATTCAGTTCTTGGCGAGCTCAGGAAATAGTTGCCCACGCCCCATTCAAGGCAGGCTCTTTCGTGGGGCTGGTCGGTTCAGATGGGGTGGCTTCCAGGTGTGGCGTGGCGCCCAGCAGGCCTTTTGCCCGTCGCGCGCCCTGTGTAACGCTGGCGACCTTGGTCATGGCCCTTTGAAGCAGGGCGGTGCCTCGGTAAGATGCGCCATTGCAATTTTTATCATCCAGATCGGGACGCCCACATGAGCATCAAATCGGACAAGTGGATTCGCCGCATGGCGCTTGAGCACGGCATGATCGAACCTTTCGTCGAGCGCCAGGTGCGTGCGGAAGGTGCGAATGCGCTTATTTCCTATGGCGTATCGAGCTATGGCTACGATGTGCGCTGCGCCGATGAGTTCAAGGTGTTCACCAATATCAACTCGGCCACGGTCGACCCGAAGCATTTCGATGAAAAAAGCTTCGTCGATGTGAAGAGTGATGTCTGCATCATTCCGCCCAACTCGTTTGCACTGGCGCGCACCGTCGAGTATTTCCGGATTCCGCGTAATGTGCTGACCATCTGCCTGGGCAAGAGCACCTATGCGCGCTGCGGGATCATCGTCAATGTCACGCCGCTTGAGCCGGAGTGGGAAGGGCATGTGACGCTGGAGTTTTCCAACACCACCACGCTGCCGGCGAAGATCTACGCCAATGAAGGCGTGGCGCAGATGCTGTTCCTGGAGTCGGACGAGGAATGCGAAGTGTCCTACCGTGACCGTGGCGGCAAGTATCAGGGCCAGCGTGGCGTGACCTTGCCCAAGGCCTGACGATCCCGAGCGGCAGCTTCCGCCTGCCGCTCGAAACCACGGGTTCACCCGCCCAGATAGGCGTCGCGTACCCGCGAGTCGTTCAGCAACTCTTCACCGCTGCCCTGGATGACGATGTGACCGTTCTCCAGCACATAGCCACGGTCCGCCAGCTTGAGCGCCTGGTTGGCGTTCTGTTCGACCAGGAAAACCGTCACGCCATCCTCACGCAGCTGTTCGATGATGTCGAAGATCTGCTGGATGATGATCGGCGCCAGTCCCAGGGACGGCTCGTCGAGCAGCAGCAGTTTCGGCCTGCTCATCAGTGCGCGACCGATGGCGAGCATTTGCTGCTCGCCGCCGGACATTGTGCCGGCTCGCTGATGAAAGCGTTCCTTCAGGCGCGGGAACAGGTGCAGCACCTTGTCCAGTTGCTCCTGGAACGGCTCTGCCTGCGTGAAAAAGCCCCCCATCGCCAGATTTTCCTCGACGGTCAGGCGTGCGAACACGCGCCGGCCTTCGGGGACCACGGCAATGCTCTTGCGCATGATCAGCGGGGTTTCCAGGCCGACCAGTTCTTCGCCCTGGTAGCGAATGCTGCCGCTGCTGGCGCGTGGGCTGCCGCAAAGTGTCATCAACAGGGTGGATTTGCCGGCACCGTTGGCACCGATCAGGGTGACGATCTCGCCCTGGCGCACCTCGATATTGATGTCGTGCAGCGCCTGGATCTTGCCGTAGAAGGTGCAGATGTTTTCGAAATACAGCATCACGCCTCTCCCAGGTAGGCTTTGATCACGTCAGGGTTGTCGCGGACCTGCTGTGGGCTGCCATCGGCCAGCGGCGTGCCCTGGTTGATGACGAAGATGTGGTCGGAAATGCTCATGACCAGCTTCATGTCATGCTCGATCAGCAGCACGGTCACGCCGTGCTTGTCGCGCAGCATGCCGATCAATGCCTTGAGGTCTTCGGTTTCCCGGGGGTTGAGGCCGGCCGCCGGCTCATCGAGCATCAGCAGGGAAGGGCGGGTCATCATGCAGCGGGCGATTTCCAGGCGCCGTTGCTGACCATAGGCCAGTGTCCCTGCGTTGCGGTTGGCGACGTCCAGCAGGTCGACCTGCTCCAGCCAGTAGGCGGCGTTTTCCATGGCCTGCCGCTCGCTGCGACGGAAGGCCGGGGTCTTCAGCAGCCCGGAGAGGAAGTTGGTGTTGATATGCCGATGCTGGGCGACCAGCAGGTTTTCCACCGCGGTCATGTCCTTGAACAGGCGTACGTTCTGGAAGGTGCGCACCACGCCCTTGCGGGCGATCTTGTGGCCGGGCAACCCTTCGATCGCTTCGCCGTCAAGGAGAATGCTGCCGGATGTCGGGCGATAGAAACCGGTCAGGCAGTTGAACACCGTGGTCTTGCCGGCGCCGTTGGGGCCGATCATTGACACGACCTGTTTCTCCTTGACGCTCAGGTTCACGCCATTGACGGCCAACAGTCCACCGAAGCGCATGGACAGGCCGCTGGCTTGCAGAATGATGCGGCTCATCGTTTCAACTCCATGTGTGGACGCTGCATGGGCAGCAGGCCTTGTGGGCGCCAGATCATCATCAGCACCATCATGGCGCCGAACATCAGCATGCGGTACTCGCTGAACTCCCGCGTCAGCTCCGGCAGCAGGACCATGATGATGGCGGCCAGGATGATGCCCAGTTGCGAGCCCATGCCGCCGAACACGACGATGGCGAGGATGATCGCCGACTCCATGAAGGTGAAGGACTCCGGCGAAACCAGCCCCTGGCGCGCGGCGAAGAAGCTGCCGGCGAACCCGGCGAAGGTAGCGCCGAGGGTGAAGGCCGAGAGCTTGATCACGGTCGGGTTCAGGCCCAGTGCGCGGCAGGCGATCTCGTCTTCGCGCAGGGCTTCCCAGGCGCGGCCAATCGGCATGCGCAGCAGCCGGTTGATGACGAACAGGGTGATCAGCACCATGACCAGGGCGATCAGGTAGAGGAAGATGACCTTGTTCACCGAGTTGTAGGCAATGCCGAAATACTCATGGAAGGTCTGCATGCCCTCGGCGGCGCGACGGTCGAACGACAGACCGAACAGGGTCGGTTTGTCGATGCCGCTGATGCCGTTGGGACCACCGGTGACTTCCGTCATGTTGCGTAGCAGCAGCCGGATGATCTCGCCGAAGCCGAGGGTGACGATGGCCAGGTAGTCGCCGCGCAGGCGCAGCACCGGGAAGCCGAGCAGAAAGCCGAATATGGCCGCCATCAGACCGGCCAGCGGCAGGCAGATCCAGAACCCGAGCCCGTAGTAGTGCGACAGCAGGGCATAGGTATAGGCGCCGACGGCGTAGAAGCCCACGTAGCCGAGGTCGAGCAGGCCGGCCAGGCCGACCACGATGTTCAGGCCGAGGCCGAGCATCACGTAGATCAGGATCAGTGTGGCGATGTCCACCGCGCCCCGCGAGCCGAAGAACGGCCAGGCCAGGGCCAGCAGGATCAGGGCGAGGATCGCCCAGCGTTGGGTCGACGGCAGGGTAAGGAAGTTGCTGGCGCTTTCCGGGACCCTGGGCAGGCCCGGCGTCTTGCCCCAGGCGGCGCCGAGATAGCCGCGCAGCAATTGCCAGCAGAACATGCCGATGGCACAGGCGACGACGCTCCAGAGTACGGTCGGGCTGGCGCCATGGACTTCGAGACGGATTCCGACGGTGGTGAGCTTCAGGCCCAGTATCGGATAGGCGACGGCGAGTACCAGCAGGGCGCTGAAGAAAGCCGTCTTGAGATTCTTGCTAATGGCGGGGTTCATACTTTCTCGACCTCCGGACGGCCCAGGATGCCACTGGGTCGGAACAGCAGGACGAGTATCAGCAGGGAAAACGCCACCACATCCTTGTACTGGTCGCCGAACAGGTCGGCACCGAAGGCTTCCGCCACCCCCAGCAGCAAGCCACCGAGCACGGCGCCGGGAATGCTGCCGATGCCACCCAGTACCGCCGCGGTAAAGGCCTTGATGCCGGCGAGGAAGCCCAGGCTCGGGTTGATCACGCCGTATTGCATGCCCAGCAGGACGGCGGCCACGGCCGCCAGTGCGGCGCCGATGACGAAGGTCAGGGCAATGATGCCGTTGGTGTTGATGCCGAGCAGGTTGGTCATTTTCAGGTCTTCGGCGCAGGCACGGCAGGCGCGCCCCATCCGCGAGCGCGAGATGAACAGGGTCAGGCCGAGCATGGCCAGCAGCGTGACAATGAAGATCAGCACCTGCATATAGGAAATGACCACGCCGTTCATGCTGCTTTCGCCGAAGATGAAGTTACCGGGCAGCAGGGTCGGGATGGACTTGTCCTTGGAGTCCTGCGCCAGCATCACCTCGTTCTGCAGGAAGAGCGACATGCCGATGGCGGAGATCAGCGGGATCAGCCGGTTGCCGCCACGCAGGGGGCGGTAGGCGACGCGTTCGATGCTGTAGCCGTAGGCGCTGCACACGACGATGGTGGCGGCGAAGGCGGCCATGACGATCAGGGGCAGGCTTTCGATACCGAGCATGGTGAGCCCGGCGATGGCGATGAAGGCGATATAGGAGCCGATCATGTAGACCTCGCCATGGGCGAAGTTGATCATGCCTATGATGCCGTAGACCATCGTGTAGCCGATGGCGATCAGGGCATAGGTGCTGCCGACAGTCAGTCCGTTAACCAACTGTTGCAGGTAGTGGTAGAACTCGGGCATGGGTGTCTCTCGTCGATACCGATACAGAGCGTTTATCGCGGCAACCGTGGTTCAGATCACGCAGCGTTCCCGGGTGTCTGCAGAACGATTGCCTGGGGCGGGCCGCAAAGAAAACCCACGGCGCTTGCCGTGGGTTCTGGGCGAACGGATGTCAGCGTTACTGAGCGAGGGACTTGCTGCCGTCCTTGTGCCACTTGTAGACGGTGAAGTCGAAGCTCGTCAGGTCGCCCTTGGCGTCGAAGCTCAGGGTGCCGGTCGGCGTCTCGAAGCTGTAGGTGCGCAGTGCCTGGGCGACTGCCTCGGGTTCGGTGCTGTCGGCTTTCTCGATGGCCTGGGCGATGACCTCGACCGCCGAGTAGGCGAGCATGATGAAGAAGCCGCTGGGGTTGACGCCCTTGGCCTTGAGGGCCTCGACCAGCGCCTGGTTTTTCGGATCGTCCTCGAAGGCGCGCGGCAGTACTGTCAGCATGCCTTCCGAAGCATCGCCGGCGATCGCGCTGATCTCGGTGTTACCCACACCTTCCGGACCCATGAAGGTCGCATGCAGGCCTGCCTGTTTGGATTGGCGCAGCAGCAGGCCCATTTCCGGGTGATAGCCACCGAAGTAGACGAAGTTGACGTTGGCGCGCTTGAGCTTGGAGATCAGCGATGAGTAGTCCTTGTCCCCGGCATTCAGGCCTTCGTAGAGCGTGACCTTGACGCCGCTCTTCTCCAGGGTTCTTTTCACTTCGCTGGCGATGCCTTCGCCGTATTGTTGCTTGTCGTGCAGGACGGCGATGGTGTCGTCCTTGTGGTGTTCCAGAATGTAGCGTCCGGAAATCGGGCCTTGCAGGTTGTCCAGGCCGATGGTGCGGAACACCAGTTGGAAGTCGCGTGCGGTGATTTCTGGCGCGGTGGCCGACGGGGTCACCATCAGGATGCCTTCGTCTTCATAGATGTCGGACGCGGGTTGTGTCGAGCTGGAGCAGACATGCCCGACCACGAAGCGGATGCCATCGTTGACCACCTTGTTGGCAACGGCTACGGCCTGCTTGGGGTCGCAGGCATCGTCGTAGACGACCCCTTCGAGCTGGGCGCCATTGACGCCGCCGGCCTGGTTGATGCGCTCGATGGCCAGTTGCGCACCGGCGCGAACCATGTCGCCGTACTGGGTGACCGAGCCGGTTACCGGGCCGGGAAGGGCGATCTTGATGGTATCGGCGGCGAATGCACCGCTGGTGGCGCCACTCAGTGCCGCTGCCAGCAGCAGCCCGGAAAGATGTCGTCTGGTTTGCATAAATGCTCCACTTCTAATCGTTATTCTTTGAGTCCTTGTACTGGCCTTGGCCAGTAAGGGGCCGGAGATCGATGCTCCGGCAACTGTACCGGTACAGTGTAGAGGGGTAGCCGTTTTCTTGCATAGCCATCGGAGGGAAGCGCTATCATGTCCGGGTTTTTCTCAAGGGTTCTGGATGATGGAAGAGAAGGGCGTGCTCTACGCGAAGTTGCTCGGGGAGACCGCAGTCATTTCCTGGCAGGAACTGCAGCCTTTCTTCGCCCGAGGGGCGTTGCTGCATGTGGCGGACGGGGTCGATCTGGTCGAGGTGGCCCTGGCGTTCGCCGAAGACGACCAGGCGCGCGTCAGCCATTGGCTGGGTTCTGCCGGGGTCGCCAGGGTCGAACCCGGCAAGGCGCAAGACTGGCTGTCGAGGGACCCTGAACTCTGGGCGGTCGTGGTTGCACCCTGGGTGCTGGTGCAGGAGAGGGGCTGAGCATCGGCTCCGTCTGCTATCGTCGACAGGTCGTAAAAGTGGTATCCCGTGTTTCTCGTTGGCCTGCTAGTCGCTCATGTCTTGTGCCAGGTCAATGCAAGTCGACTCTTGCCTGCCGAGGCAGTGCGACTATTTTATGCTGTTCACATCAATCGAATTGGAGATAGGAAATGCGCAAGGTTCTGGTTGCTTTCGACGGGTCCGATAACTCGAAACGTGCCCTTCAATACGTTGTGGATTTTGCTCGTGAATACTCCGCCGAACTCGACGTGCATGTACTCAACGTGCAGTACTACGAGGGTGGCATGTATGGCGAGTATTTCACCGCCAACATCATCGAAAACCTGAACAGCGGGCTGCTGGCCAAGGCCAAGGGTGTGCTGCAGGAGGCTTCCGACGTTCTGGCGGCCGCTTCGATCAAGCACGAAACCCATGCAGTCTTCGGCAACGTCGCCGAGCAGGTGAGCGATACGGTCAAGCGCCTGGGTTGTGACACCGTCGTGATGGGGACCCGTGGTCTGGGCAGCTTCAGCGGCATGCTGCTGGGCTCGGCGACCACTCGTGTGATCCACGAAGTGTCGGTGCCGGTCATCCTGATCAAGTAAGTGTCATATGAAACGCCGGAGCGAGTGCGCAATGCCTCGCTCCGGCGTTTTGCTATCTGGAGTCCGTGGGGCTCTCAGTTCTTTCCTTTCTTCAACAGGTCCGACAGGTTGGCGAAGGCCTTGAAGGTTTCCTTCGGCCCGAGGTCACTGCCGGGGCGAGCTTCTGCCTGGTACTGATTGTCCGTGTAGCGCGAATGTTCGTTGTCGTGGCAATACAGGCACAACAGTTCCCAGTTCGAGCCGTCTTCGGGGTTGTTGTCGTGGTTGTGGTCCTTGTGGTGGACCGTCAGTTCGCTCAGGCGCTTTCCGGAAAACTCCCGAGCGCAGCGGCCGCAGACCCACGGGTACATTTTCAGCGCTTTTTCCCGGTAACCCTGCTCGCGCTGGCTATAGGGCGTGCTGCTCTTCGTCGTGCTCATCGCATCCTCTTCGCTGCACTGCAAGGAACATGGCGCTTGCAGTGCACTGCGTCATTCAGACCGAGAGGCCCACGTAGACATTCTGCACGTCGTCGTGGGCGTCGATGGCCTCGAGAAAGGCTTCCACTTCTTCGAGCTGTTCCGGCGTCAGGTTGCTGACGGGGTTCTTGGGCTTGTAGCCAAGCTTGGCGGTGTTCACAGTGAAGCCTTGTTCCGGCAGGGCGCGGCTGACGACATCAAGATCCGTCGGGTCGGTGACGAACAGGGTGTTGCCTTCATCGGCTTCTTCGAAATCCTGGGCGCCGGCTTCGATGGCGGCCAGCTCGGGGTCGGCACCGTTATCGCTGGAGGCCTCGATCAGGCCGACGTGTTCGAAGTCCCAGGCGACCGAGCCGCTGGCGCCCAACTGCCCCTTGCGGAACAGTACGCGGATCTCCGCGACCGTACGGTTGATGTTGTCCGTCACGCATTCGACGATCAGCGGCACCTGGTGGGGCGCGAAGCCTTCGTAGGTGGTGTGCTCGAAGTGCACGACTTCACCGCTCAGGCCGGCGCCTTTCTTGATGGCCCGTTCCAGGGTCTCCTTGGGCATGGAGGCTTTCTTGGCCTGGTGCACGGCCAGGCGCAGCTTGGGGTTCATGTCCGGGTCGGCGCCATTGCGGGCGGCGATCATGATTTCCTTGACCAGGCGTCCGAATATCTTGCCGCGAGCATTGGCTGCGGCTTCTTTGGGTTTGGCTTTCCACTGTGCGCCCATGGGGGTCTCGCTTGCTGAGGTGTGAACGGGGAACGGATTTTAGCTCGCCGGGGCCATCACGACGAGCGTGTCCTGCGGTTGTCTGCAGCGTTCAGCACCGCTGGCGCTGGGCGATGATCTCCGGCAGGTCGTCCCGGCGCATGTAGACCAGCAGCGGTGTGGTGATGACCAGACGGTCGTCCACATGCTGGTCGAGCAATATCTGCAGCAGCTCGCGGCGCAGTGCCATCAGGCCGCCCTCGACCGGTTGCCAGACGAATTCGTTGGCCGGCGTGATGCTGTCGTCGGCCACGTCCATGCCGAAGGAGTCTTCGCTGAAGCGGACGATGTGCTGCCCGCTCTTTCTGTTGAAACCGACGAAGCCTTGCAGGCGGTCGGCGGCTGCACAGATGTCGGATGATGTCGTGCTCATGGGTAAACCTCGTATGGATCGTTCGATGGTTTACACGCAAGTGTGCTTCGCTTCGGTGGGTTCCGAAGTCGTCATGGCTGGTTCTGCAAGCGCTCCAGCTCCCTTCGTACCATGGCCGCATAGGGCGGCGGGGTCAGTCGGTAAAGCTCGGTGGCCACCCAGGACAGCCAGTGCGCACCCAGTTCGCTCTTTTTCCGATAGAGGCGGGCGGCCTCGGCGGCGGCCTGGGTGGCATGTTGCTGATGGAATGCTGCGCGGCTCATGTGTGTGTCCGTGACCTGGAGAGCGCCTGAATAACAGATTGGTCATGGCATTTCCAGGCGCCTGCCATGAGCTGGACGTCGCTCCGAGCGGCCTGTCCGGCAATGCAGGCGTGTCGTGGTGAGGGCTGCGCCGGGGCTGGCGGGCATGACATTTGGTCGCAGCAGCAGACGCTACTGCCTTGCCTCGAAGATGTTGATTGGTATGTGTGCGGCATCGCGTTAGGCTTCGGGCTTTCGTCCGAGTCGAGTCGCATCATGTCGGAAGTGGTGAATTTCAAGCACAGGATCTCCCGCCAGCGTCCCCATGGCAGCAGGCCGGAGCCTGTTTCGTCGTTGGTGGACGAGAACCTGCAAGCGGTGATCGACCAACTGGAAAGCGACCGTGGGCGCATCATCAACTCGGCGGCCGTGCGGCGCTTGCAGCAGAAGACGCAAGTTTTCCCGCTGGAGCGTAATGCGGCCGTGCGCAGCCGCCTGACTCACTCACTGGAGGTGCAGCAGGTCGGGCGCTTTATCGTCAGAACACTCTACAAGCAGCTTGGCGAGCGTGCCGGCGAGTACGGGCTGGACGGCCTCGAGGGGGCTTTCGAGAGCCTGGTCGAAATGGCCTGCCTGATGCACGATATCGGCAACCCACCCTTCGGGCATTTTGGCGAATATGCGATTGGTGAATGGTTCGAGCGTTCGCTGGATGCGCTGTTCGAACGTGCAGTGCCGCTGGGTGATGGCGAGGGCGAGCTGCGCACGAAGATGCTGCGTGACCTCAAGCAGTTCGAAGGCAACGCCCAGGCGATTCGCCTGGTGACCACGCTGCTGCGCTTGAACCTGACCTATACGCAGACGGCTGGCCTGATGAAGTACGTGCGTCCGGCCTACGCCGCTAAGCCCGCCAAGGGGACGCCTGGCGCCTATCTGCACAAGAAACCCGGTTTCTATCTGTCGGAAGAGCCTTTCGTCGAGGGCATGCGCAGCGCACTCGGCCAGCAGGTGGGCACCCGGCACCCGGTGGTCTATATCATGGAGGCCGCCGATGACATCGCCTATTGCCTGGCGGATATCGAAGACTCGGTGGAGAAGGGCATCTTCAGCATCGACCAACTGGTGCAGTTGCTATCGGCCAAGTTCGCCCAGCATGCCTCGGCGGAGACGCCGTTGCCGGGGACGCGACGCAGTTTCCGCTCGATGCTGGAGTACGCCAAGGAGCGCGCTGACAAGGAGCCGATCAACAAGGTCGGGGAATTTTTCATCTGGTTGCGGGTGAACATGGTGCATCCGCTGGTGCAGCATGCGGCACGGCAGTTCATCGACAATATCGAGGCGGTCTATCACGGTACGCTGGATCGCGCGCTGCTGGAGGATGACAGCTTGCCCAATGCCATCGTGCAGACCTTCAAGGACGTGGCGATGGAGCATGTGTTCTGCCACCGCGAGGTCGAAACGCTGCAATTGCAGGGGTATCGGATTCTGCAGGGGTTGCTGGACGACTATGGCCGTCTGCTGCGGGTCACCCCGGATATCTTCAAGTCGCTGACGGAGGGTGCCTGCCGCAGCGAACCGCATTTGCAGATGCTGGCGCGGCGTCTGCCGAGCCAGTTGGTCAAGGCCTATCACGAGGCGATCAGGGCGATCGATGCAGATGCGGCGGATGCGCCGTTGTGGGAGTTCTATCACCGCACCCGGATGCTGCAGGACTTCGTCAGCGGCATGACCGATCAGCATGCGCAGGATGAGTACAGGGCGTTGAGCGCGCTGTGAGCGACTGTCCACGGCCGTTATGGCCGCGGACGGTCGATGATCACGCGTGGATCAGTTCAGCAGTTCGGCCGGCACATTGCCGCCGTTCTCGGCCAGTTTTTGCAGGACGGTCTTGTGCAGCCAGATGTTCATGCTGGCCGAGTCGGCCAGCTTGTCCGCCGGGCAGCCGAGTTCGCTGGCCAGCTCCTTGCGGGCGCCCAGGCTGCTGTCCAGGCCGAGCAGTTTGAGCAGGTCGACGATCGAGGTCCGCCAGTTGAGTTTTTCCGGGTGTTTCGCAGCCAGCTCTTCGAGCTTCGCGGTCACGTCCACCTTGCTGATGGCTTGGGTCGTCGGCGCTTCGGAAGGCGTGGCAGTTACCGCGTCGGGGGCGGGTGCCGCATGCGCTTTTTCGCCGAAGCCGAGTTTTTCCAGGATTGTGCTGAACAGGCTCATTGCAGGATTCCTTTGCGGATGAAGTGATGGATGAACTGCTTCGTTGTGACAACGCTTCGTCGAGATTGTCCAGGCCGAGGGTAAATGACTTTTCCATTTCTTGCCCATGGTCACATCTTTGCGTATTTGTGACGTTCGGAAATGGACCCGGCTTGCGTAAAGCGTCGAACAATGGCATAGCTTTAGGCACGCACAGTCATGCCAGAAGGCGAAAGGGGAAAAACCTATGCAAATTCAGGTTCATAGCGATAACCATATCGAAGGCAGCGCCCGACTGGTCGAGTGGGTCAGCGCCAGCGTGGCTGACCGGCTGGAGCGTTTCGACGAAGAGTTGACCCGTGTCGTGGTCCATCTGAACGATGAGAACGGCGACAAGTCCGGTGCCCAGGACAAGCGTTGCCAGATCGAAGCACGCCCGAAGGGGCTGCAACCCATTTCCGTGACCCACAAGGCGGAATCCCTCGAACTGGCCGTGGACGGCGCCATCGAGAAACTGGGCAACGCCCTTACGCACCAGTTCGGCAAGTTGCGCAGCAAGCGGGCGGCGGGTCAGCCGCAGGGTAACGACGGCCTTGCGCGGGCCGAACAGGATGCCCTGCTGGAAGAGGATTTCCTGGCTGACGAGCAGGTCCGTTCGTCCTGATTCTCCGCACCACATTGGCCTGTCCGGAGCCCTTCCGGCAGGCCATTTCCGATGATCCGATACCTTTGTCGCTAGTGTTTGTAATCCCTTCTCAATTATCCATTGCATATTGCCGGAAAAGCCGTTTCAAGACTGATTCTCACTAGGCTTTGATGGTCGATTTCGCTAACCTACCGCCCCGATATGATGTGGCGCGCGATGCCTTTCCGTGAAAGGTGCTGCCCGACTCATGAAACGCTGGGCGATCGTTTTCAGAACCGTTGCCCTCGCTACCTGGAAAAGGCAAAGGTTAAGTCAATGAAGGAAGGTTTCCGCCAGTCGATGGCCTGGCTGCACACCTGGACAGGGCTGGTGGTTGGCTGGGTACTGTTCTTCGTGTTCGTCACCGGTACCGCTGGTTATGTGACGAATGAAATCTCTCGCTGGATGCGCCCCGAGTTGCCCCTTGTCGAGCGTCTGCAGGACGTGGACCGTGGCGCGGCGCTCGAGCTTGCACTGTCGCGTCTGGAACGCGATGGCCTCAATGCCAAGAACTGGAGCATCGAGCTGCCGCACTACGATCAGGGCGCACGGCAGGTGCATGGCCTTGAAATCGCCTGGGAGGAAATGCCCGAGCGTGGCCAGACATGGGGGCGTTACAACAGCGAGGAGCTCGACTTCCGCACCGGCGAAGTGAAGGAAGCCGTAGAGACGCGTAGCACCGGTGGCGGTTCTTTGCTGTACCGGATGCACTATGCGCTGCACTACATTCCCTACGATGTGGCGATTCGCCTGGTGGGTGTCTGCACCATGCTCATGTTGCTTGCCATTGTTTCGGGCGTGATCACGCACAAGAAGATCTTCAAGGATTTCTTCACCTTCCGTCCTGGCAAGGGACAGCGTTCCTGGCTCGACGCGCACAACATCATCAGTGTGATGGCGCTGCCTTTCTTCCTGATGATCACCTACAGCGGCCTGGTGTTCTTTCCCTCGCAGTACATGCCCGCAGCGCTCGACACCCTGTATGGCAGTTCGGATGCCGGGCGCACCAAGTTCTATGACGAAATCTTTGATCGCAACACGGGCGAGGTCTACCTGCCCGTCAGCAAACCGGCTGTGTCGCTGGCGAGTGTCCTGGCGAAGGCCGAGGCACAGTGGGGAGAGGGCAGTGTCGCATCGCTGAGTGTGAGCCACCCCGAGAAAGAGGGTGCCTATATCGACGTGCACAAGCTCAAGGGCGGCCAGTTGCAGGTCTACGAGGCACCGACCTTGCGCTTCAGCGCCGAGGACGGGCAACCGATGATTCGCGAGGAGAAGGGCACGGCGGCAACCGAAACCCGTAACGTGATCCTGTCCCTGCATGAAGGCCGGTTCGCTGACTGGTGGTTGCGCTGGCTGTACCTGCTCTCCGGGTTGCTGGGCTGCGGGATGATTGGTACCGGCCTGGTCCTGTGGACGGTCAAACGGCGTGGGCGTCATCTGAAGAAGGATGCGGCGTCGCGTTTCGATGCCGCTGGCCTGCGCCTGGTGGAAATTCTCAACGCCGGCACCATCGTCGGTCTGCCGGTGGCCGTTGCGGCCTACTTCTGGGCCAACCGCCTCCTGCCTGTCGATATGGCCGAGCGTGCCGACTGGGAGGCGCACAGCCTGTTCCTGGTCTGGGGCTGGACGTTCGTCTATGCGGCGCTGCGTCCGGTGAAGAAAGCCTGGCTGGAAATCCTCTGGATCGCCGTGGTCGCTTACGCCCTGTTGCCTCTGCTCAACGCATTGACCACCGACAAGCACCTGGGGGTTACCGTGCCCTATGGGGATTGGGTCCTGGCCGGTTTTGACCTGACGATGTTCGCCTTGGCGGGGCTGTTCGCCTATGCGGCGTTCAAACTGAAGAAGAAATGGCTGAAGGTCGAGGCCGCGGAGAACGCAGCGAAAGCGACGGTAAAGGGAGCGGTGACGCAATGAATATCAGTGAATCGGCGCGTTATCGCTGGATGGTGGCGTCGCGGGTGCTGGCTGCCGTCGTTGGCGGGTACGCATTGACCTCTGCGATCACAGTATTGCTGGCGTTGCTATGGCCATTGCCCAAGGCGCATGCGGTCCTGGCGGCCACGCTGCTCAGCTTTGCGGTCTACGCCGGCGTTGTCGTCTGGGTCTTCAGCACCCGGAGTGCGACCCGTGCATGGGTGGGCATGGTCGTGCCCACTGCGGTTCTGTCCCTGATCTGTTGGGCGCTTCTGCCTGGAGGCGCTGCCTGATGATCGATGTCCTGATTCTGTTGACCAGCCTGGTGGGCTTCGTGGCATTGGCCCTGGCGATGGACAAGCATGCCAAGCATTTCCTGCGGCGAGCGCTTTCCGTCCGGCTCAGCCGTGTGCTGCGGGTAGTCGGCTGGACGTTGCTGGCGTTGGCGCTCTACATGAACTTCCACGTGCGTGGCTGGAGCGTTGGCAGCGTGGCCTGGCTCGGCTGGCTGACGATTGCCGGAGCCGCCCTGGTGTTCTATATGCCGAACTGGCCATGGCAACCGGTGCAGCCTCAGCCTGCGCGCAAGGGCAAGGAGGTCAAGGTTCCGGAAAGCCCCAGCCTCGACGGCATCAGCAACCCGTGGCGGCGTCGTATCGCTGTCGTATTGCTGTTGTTGCTGCCTGTCGGCTTTGCCGTGGCCTTCGTCAATACGCCCTTGAAGGCGACACTGCGCGACGATGCCTACAGCGATGCGATAGGTCCCTGGGAGTTCACCTTGGCCGAGGTCGACCACAAGCGTCCACAGGAGGCCGCTGGCTCTTTCCACAAGTCGTTCTACATTCGCTTCTGCGAGACATGCGATGCCGACATCCGTGCCGCCTACCTGAAAGTGCGCAAGCCTCGTTCGCTGCGCGCGGCCGGTAATGTCTTCAGTGGCACGCGTTGGGACCGCTGGGTCGAGATTCCGATTCCTCCGGCGGCCAAAATCTCGGATCAGCTCTGGCTGACGGTCGAGGCGAAAGATGGCAGCCTGCACCACAAGGCGATCAATTTTGCCGAGGTTTCCCCTTCGCTGACACGCTTCATCGAAAGCAAGTAAGCGCGACCGCGACAGTCGAAGCCCTCGAAGTCGTGGATGGCGTATTCCTCCATACCCCCAACCGGCGAGGCCGCCAGCATGGCGTCGACCTGCGCTTGGATGTCGTCCAGCTCCTGCATTGCGTCGATCCAGACGCCATGCAGGTGACCGGCGTTGTAGGCGGCTAGGTCGGCAACGCAGATCCTGATCTCTTCGCTCATGGCTTTCACTCCTTCGTCTTCAGGGTTCTGCGCTTGCGCTGCGCATGAACCCCTGCCGACTAGGGCGACTAAGGCGGTCGTGAAAAAATCAGGAAAAATCGCGGAGGCTCCACCCAGCGCAGCGGCCGGGTGGAAACCGTCTATTTTTCCTGATTTTGAGGGGGCAAGAACCCCTGCGTTTTTGTCCTAGAGCAGGTCAAGATCCCAAGCTATAAGGTTAGCCTATTCGGTTAGTCATCGTTCGAGAGCCATTGATTATATGTATCAAGAGGAGGACTGCGTCGTGGATTCAGCGGAGACCCTGTTACGGGTTTTCACGAGATGGCGACTGAATTTCTCTCAGCAAATCGATGAATACCCGGAGTACGGCTGACCTTAGATGAGCTATCCAGGCAGGCTGATCAACCTGGAGCTACCCCGCATCCAATCTTCCTCCGGCCTACCCGCGCCAGTATAAAAAGCCAACCGGTTCCTCAGAATTTTTCGCTTTTCCCAAGAACGTACAAGCAATGTCCAAGGCTGAACGCTTATGGTTTTCGCATGAAGCAACGGATCGTCGAAACAGCCTTCTCGGCGAGTAGATGGTACTCAATCTCAGGAAGGAATTAACAATATGGAAGCTGTAATTTCTCGCAAGCGGGCTGCGATCATTGGCTCGGGAAGCATCGGCATAGACCTAATGTACAAAGCCATGCGTTCTCCTCACCTGGACCTGAAAATGGTCGTGGGACGCAGCCAGGCCAGTGAAGGCTTAGCCCGTGCCCGTGATCTGGGCATCGCCACCTCGGCTGAGGGCATCGACTTTCTGGCGCACCACGCCAGCGGCATCGACATCGTGTTCGACGCCACCTCGGCGCAGTCGCACCGTATCAACGACCAATTCTTTCGCAAGGCCAACCTGATGGTCATAGACATGACACCCGCGAAGATCGGCGCGATCTGCGTACCCTCAATCAACCTCGACAGCATAGTCGCCGAGCGCAACGTGAACCTAGTGACTTGCGGCGGCCAAGCGAGCATCCCGCTGGCCTATGCCATCGCCCAGGCTTTCGACACGCTGGATTACATCGAAGTCGCTTCGACTATCGCCTCTGACAGCGCGGGCATGGCGACGCGCGAGAACATCAATCAGTACATTCTCACTACCGAGCAGGCGCTGCGGCAGTTCAGTGGTACTGGAAAAAGCAAAGCGGTGCTGAACATCAACCCGGCCAAGCCCGGCATCAACATGCAAACCACTGTATTCGCGAAGGGGCGTTACCAGAGTCTGGAGAAGGTGAAAGCAAGCGTGCGGGAGATGGTTGTCCGTGTTCAACGCTACGTACCGGGCTACGAAGTGGTGCTGGAACCGGTGGAAAGCAAAGGCTACCTCACCGTGGGTGTGACTGTGCGCGGCAGCGGCGACTACTTGCCTGCCTATGCTGGCAACCTCGACATCATCAATTGCGCTGCCATCGCGGTCGCCGAATTCAACGCTGTAAGCTGGGAACGGACCGCCGCATGATTGCCATCACTGACTGCACCCTGCGCGACGGCAACCACGCCGTGCGACATCAACTGAGCGAAGCACAGATTCGCCAGTATGCCCAGCAGGCCGATGCCGCCGGCGTCGACATCATTGAGGTGGGCCATGGCAATGGGCTGGGTGGATCTTCAGCGCTGCTAGGAACCAGCTGCCTGGCTGACCGCGACATGCTCGAAGCAGCCCGATCGGTGATCAAGAACGGCCGCCTTGGGATTCATTTCATTCCCGGGCTGGGTACCTCCACCGACCTTTCGACCGCCATTGAGGTCGGGGTCGATGTGTTCCGCATCGCCTCGCATTGCACCGAGGCCAACGTCACAGCGCCCTACATCGAGTCGGTGCGCAATCAGGGCAAGAGCGTGTATGGCGTACTGATGATGAGCCATATGGCCGAGCCCGCAGAGTTGGCGCAACAGGCTGCGCTCATGGCCAGCTATGGTGCCGATGCCGTAATACTGATGGATAGTGCCGGTTACCTAGCCCCCGACGACGTACGCTGGCGCGTGCAGGCAATCCAGGAACTGACTGACATCAAGCTGGGTTTTCATGCCCACAACAACCTTGGCTTGGCGGTGGCCAACTCGATGGCTGCGGTGGAAGAGGGCGCTGAATTGCTAGACGCCTGCATCATGGGCTTTGGTGCCGGAGCGGGAAACACCCAGTTGGAGACCTTGATCGCCGTGCTCAATCGTTCGGGCTATCGCACCCGCTGCACCTTCGATGCTGTGGCCGGGCTGGCGCATGCGTCGCAGCAGTACCTGGACTGCCTGACCCCGCACATCGGCACCGCCAACATCGCTAGCGGCATCAATGGGCTGTTTTCTGGATTCGCGCCGCACATCAAACGTGCGGCCGAACAGTTCAAGGTCGATGAGTTCCAGCTTTACCGCTTGCTAGGCCAACGCCAACTGGTGGCGGGGCAGGAAGACATCATCTTGGAGACCGCCGCCAGGCTGTCCACCACACACTAAACCCAGCTTCAGGTATCGAATCGATGGCTGCTATTGATAAGCAGGGCCTTCGCTCGCCCATGATTCATGAAAAAGTCGCTCACTGGGCGACCTTGACCCCCAATGCAGTTGCCGTTCGCAGTGCATCGGAAACTTTGACTTACACCGAATTAGATCGGCAGTCGTCAGCCCTGGCCGGTTACCTGCACGAGCAGGGCATCGGCACCGGGAGCCTGGTGGGGGTGTATTTCCAACCCTCGCCCGCCACGCTGGTGTGCATGCTCGGTATCCTTAAAAGCGGGGCCGCATATGTGCCGTTGGACGTCGCCAACCCCTCTGCCCGGTTGGCGCAGATGGTCGGGCAACTGGCCGACCTCAAGTTGATCTTCACCTCGGCGCCGTTCATGGCCAACCTTGATGGACAAGCTGTGTCCGTGGCCGACATCGAGCAGGTACGCGCGCTGTCGGAGGGGCTGCCGGTGGCCCGGCCGAGCCATTGGCCAGTGCAGGAAAACACCCTTTGCTACACCGTATTCACCTCAGGGACCACTGGAGTGCCGAAAGCGGTGGCTATCACTCACCGTAGTTGGGCGAACCTGATTGATTGGCACGTACGCGAATACGGCCTGGGGCAGGACTCTAACGGAATCCTGGTATCGGCTTACGGTTTCGATATCTCTCAACGCAGCCTGGTCACGCCGCTGTACAGCGGGGCAGCGATCTCGCTGACCAGCAGCCGCATGTTCGATGGCTACGAAATCGCGGGTTTGATCGAACAGCACCGGGTCGCCAGCATCCATCTGGCCCCCAGTTTGTTGTACCTGATTCTTCAGGCGGGACAGGCCCGTGAGCAATTGGCAAGCCTGCGGCACTTGTTCATCGGTGGTGAAGCCCTCTCGACCGCTCGGGTAGTGGAATGGGCCAAAGGCAAGGGGGCGGCCTGCAACCTGATTCACCAATACGGTGTGGCGGAATGTACCGACGTAGCCACCTGCCACCGCATGGTCGATTACGCCACCTACCTCACTGACGGCATCCCCATGGGCGAGCCGGTGGGCAATTGCCGCGTCGATGTGCTCGATGAGCATGACTGCCCTGTGACAGTCGGCGAAACCGGTCAGATCGTGATCTCCGGCATGGGAGTGGGCCAGGGTTACCTGAACAACCCCACGCTGCAGGCTGAACGCTTTAGACCCATGACCGTCGATGGCGTGACTCGTGCCGCTTACTTCACGGGTGACTACGCTCGCCGCAAAGCCGACGGCAGTTTCATCTGCGTGGGGCGGCGCGATAACCAAATCAAGATCCGCGGCATGTTGGTGAACCTGTCCGAGATCGAGAACGGCGTACGCAACGCGCTAGTCACCGTTGAGGACGCGATCGTGCTCAACACCCAGGCCCAGCCCGGTCAGGAAGCCGAACTCACCGCTTTCGTGACCACCACCGACGAACTGCCAACCCTACGCGATATCAGTCGCCAGCTCTCGGCCCTGTTGCCCAACCACATGCACCCACGGCGATACGTGGCCTGCAAACAGTTCCCCCTGACCCAGAACGGCAAGATCGACCGCCAAGCTCTGTTGGATATGGGCTGAACAACCCGTCACTACCAATAAGGAGTTTCACATGACACAGATGGACCAAAAAATATCCGCTACCACCGGCCTGCCGGCTAGTTCGGTGATCACTGACGATATTCGGGCAGACATCGAATCGTTCGAGCGCAACGGCTTCATCGGCCCGATCAAGTTGTACGAGCCCGAAGAAGCGGCGGATATCCTGCGGGCCTTGCGCGTGGCCAACCACGACCGCTCGCACATCCTGTACGACAACAACATGAACTACGACCGCCACTTCGATATTCCCGAATTGTCGCGGCACATAATGCACCCGACCATCCTCAAGTATCTGCGCGGCATTCTGGGTAGCGACCTACTGTGCTGGCGTTCGGAGTGGTTCGCCAAGTTCCCCGGTGGCCGCGGCACCGAGTGGCACCAGGTGCGCGACTACAGCTATACCGACGGCAATCCGCTGATCGTGCCGACAGAAACGGACTGGAATGCCTACATCGACCTAACCGTGTGGACCGCGTTCACCCCGGCCACCAAGGAAACTGCGTGTATGCGCTTCCTGCCTGGCTCGCACAAAAAGTTCTACTACGACGAGAAGAAGAGTGTCGCTACCGGTCGCAATGGTGATTACCAGCACTCCAAGACCGACACCGGCTTCTTCGGCTATGACTTCTCCGAATTCAAGGTCGACCCGGCCTGGGACCCGGAAAGCGCCAACCCGGTGGACATGGAACTGCAAGCCGGCGAATGCGTGATTTTCACCGCCTCCTGTGCACATGCCTCGCACAACAACACCAGCGAACGGCAAACGCGCCTGGCGATCTCCGGACGTTACGTCCCTACCCATGTGCGGGTGTATCCAGACCTGTCGAGCTACAACGCGCATGGTGAAACCTTCGACCTGACTAACTACGCCACCGTGCTGGTGTCGGGCGCCGACACCTACGGGCACAACCAGGTGCGCAGTGCCAATAACCGAGACCAGGCGTTTTCGTTCGCCGCACTGGAGGAGAAAGCCCCATGCTGAATGCCATTCATGAGATCTGCGCCAAAGCGCTGGATTACCCGCAACTGAAGTTGGACGACGACTTCTTCGACGTGGGCGGCCACTCGTTGATGATGGCCGAGATCCAGCGCCACCTTCACGAGGAACTGAAGGTGCAGGTCGACATGGAGTCGCTCTTTCGCAACTCGTCGGTAATCCAACTGAGCAAGGCCATCCAGCCGTCGTTCAGCCAGCAGGTGGGTTAATGCCGGGCTGGCCGGCCGTTATCAGTCGGCCACCCCTCAAGGAGATAGGAAGATGAGGACCTTTGCGTTGCTGGAGCACACTCACGGCGGTGAGCCAGCAGACCTGACGCTCAAGAGGGCGTCGCTGTTCGCTGCATTCATGAACCGGGCCACCCAATGCGTACCGGTCAGTGCCGACGCCGTCGCGGCCGCCGCGCAGGTGAACAGCCTGCTGGAAAAGGGCCATGTGCATTTCAACGCCTTGGACGGGGGCGCTTTCGAAGCCTTCTATGGCCCCTCGTGCGAGGCCACCGCACAGGTTTCCACACGCATTCCCTTCTGGTCGGAAAAAATCGTCGCGAAAATCCGTAAAAGTGTGCGCCAGTCGCAGGGTGCCATCTGCTCGCTGCAACTGTTTGATGCCGACAATAGCATCGATGTGTTCGTGACCGATTGGAGTTCCTGCACTGCCGCGTGCGCCATCGCCGTGCACAAATATCATTGGTTCACACGCAACCTCGCCGACCGGCCCGATGCGGACAACTACTTCACCGGCGCTTATGTGCGCAACCCGCTGACCGGTGACTTGATGTCGGTGTGGGTCGCTGATTGGGTCAAGCCTGATTTCGGCACCGGTGCCGTGCTGGTCAACCCCGCCCACAACAAGACCGACCTGGATTTCGCTCGACGCGTAGGTTTGCCGATCCGCTTCGCTCTGTCGATCGAGGCGCAGGCTGATGAGCACGCGATGCCTGTTCCTCCAGTACTCAAAACCGGCCACGCGGTGCGGTCGGGCTTTCTGGACGGTAAACCTGCGCCTCAGGTGCACAACGAAACGGTCAACGTGTTGCTGCGCAAGGGCTGTGCCCGGGCGTATGAAGACAAACGCATCCCTGGCGAAGCCATCGCCCGCATAGAACCCACTACACCCGAGCAGGCGCAGCTGTACTGGAGCCCGCACCTGGGCACATTCCATGAGGATGCGGTGCAAGGTCTGCCGGTTCGCGTCGAGTTCAGCGCTAGTTTCAAGGCCGCAGTGACCACCGTCACCCATCGCCCGGACCACCTGCAAGTGGATGCCTCTATCCAGAAAAAGAACATTGGTGCGCTCGCCGCGCTGATCTTCGACCTGGGGGGCTTGGAGGCTTTCGTGCCATTGACGCTGTTCGAATCGGTCGAGTACGCCGGCTGCCGCGCCGACGGTGACCAGACCGTGGACCTGGCGCTGCTGGTGGGTGAAGAACCGGAGAAAGTGCTGGTGATCCGCAAGGCGCTGATCGACCAGATCGACAGCTTTCTTAGTGGCTGCCAGAAGCTTTCGGCCCGGCTCGGCGAAAACGGCACGCTGCCGCCGGATCAAGTGAACACCTTACTGGAACATGGAGACGCGGTATCGGCGTTCCGCTCCCTGTACCAATGGCAAAAACAAATGGTCGCCAACGATGAAGTGATCGACCAGTGCGTCTACACCTCGGTGCTTTCGACGCTCGGCGTTCGGTCGGCTTGAACTAGGAAATCATTTGATGGAAATTTTCCTCTACGCCTTCAGCGTGATGTATAGCCCCGGGCCGGTCAACGTGATGGGCCTGAACGCTGGGCTCACTGGCCAGTTCCGCCGCACGGTTGGCTTTTTCATCGGGGTGGGCTGCGCTATGTTCGCGCTGTTCCTGGTCTTCGGTTACACCGGCGAGGCCTTGATCTCGCGCTCGGTGCTGCCGTACATGGCCTTGGTGGGCGGCCTATACACCCTGTACCTGGCGTTCAAGGTGTTCACTTCCAAGGTGGTGCTGCCGGGCAAAGCGGACCCAGCATCGCCGACCGAGAAACCGCTGACGTTCTGGAACGGCTTTCTGATCCAGGCCTTAAACCCCAAAGGGATGATGGTGGTGCTGCCGATCACCACAGTGATGTTCCCAGCGGCCCACGTCACTGGCATTAGCATTGCTGTGGTCTCGATCATGATCGCGCTGGGGGGCGCCGGTGCCCCGGGCATCTACTCGTTCCTGGGCGCGGTGCTAGGCAAGCGCATTACCAAAGAGTCGTACTTCAATTTCTTCAACCGTTTGATGGGTGTGGGGCTGGCGGTATGCGCGGCCTTTATGTTTCACGACTTCTACATTCATGTTCAAGGGGGCTGAGATGATCAAGCCAGATACGGCAGTCAATTGGAATGCCGTCGACAAAGAGCAGTTGGGGGACCTGATCGTGCGCCAGATCGTGCACGGTGACGAACTGATGATGGTCAAGCTGACGATGAAAGCCGGAGCGGTGGTCAAACACCATAGCCACCCCAACGAGCAGATGACCTACATTCTCAAGGGCAAGATCCGCTTCACCCACGGCTGGGAGATGGAGCAAAGCACCGTGTTGTGCGCCGGCGACGTGCTGCACCTCGCGGCCAACATGCCGCACGCCGCCGAGTGCCTGGAGGATACCGTGGACCTGGACGTGTTCACTCCACCACGGCGGGACTGGTTCGTGGCCAATGGCAGCGACTACTTCGCTCAGCCTGCCGAGGCTGGTCATGACTAGCCCGGCAGCGAACAAGTGGCTGCACCGGACCGTACAGCCCGAGGCACGCAGCCGCCTGCTGTGCTTCCCCTTCGGTGGCGGCAGCGCCTCGTTCTATCGCGACTGGCAAGCGCGGCTGGGGCCAGAGGTCGAGGTGTGTGCCGTGCAACTGCCGGGGCGCGAGGCGCGCTTCGCTGAGCCATTCTTCACCCAGATCGACGAACTGCTACCGCCGTTGGCACAGGCGCTGTCGGGCCTGTTCGACCTGCCTCTGCATTTGTTCGGCTACAGTCTGGGGGCGGGGATCGCGCACCGGTTCGCCAGCTACTGCGCCGAGCATTACCCGGTCGCACGCATCCAGTCCCTGACCGCCTGCGCCAGCTCCGCAGCGCTGGGTAGCCGAGTCAGCTCCTCCGCCATGAGCGACGAGCAGTTCCTGGCGTACATCCAGGCTTTGGGCGGCTTGCCTGGTGAAGTCGTGGATAACCCTGGCTTGCGTGCGATCGCCCTGAAAACGCTGCGTCACGATTTTGCGCTCTCCGAAAGTATTGACTTGCCCACCGCAGCCCCGGTAGCGCTGCCGATCCTGGCGATTGGAGGCGACCACGATCCCTCGGTGCCGGTCGACGGGTTGCAGGCCTGGGCCGCCAAGACCACTCAACCTACGCAGCAGCAGGTATTTCCCGGGGATCACTTTTTCGTTCGCCAGAACCTGCCAGGTGTGCTGCAAGCCCTGCGAAGCTTCGCCGCCGTGTGACCACCAGGAAGGGATAACAACTGTAATGGACTATCTGACTGCTTCGTTCAATATCGCTGCCGGAGCCGCATTGATATTGCTGATGCCGGGGCCTACCAACACTTTGTTGATGACCTCTGGCTATTCCAGCGGGCCCGCCCGCACCTCGCCGTTGATCGCCACCGAGGCGTTCGGCTACAGCATTGCGATCAGTGCCTGGGGCTTCGTGCTGATCGCGCTGGCTACGCGTTACCCCGACCTCGGCATCGGTTTGAAACTGTTGTGTGCAGGCTACCTGGGTCTGTTGGCCTACCGCATCGCCTCGCTGAGGCAGTTGGCGAGCGAGCCAAGGGGCAGCGTGGTCAGCTGCCGGGCATTGTTGATGCTCACGCTGCTCAACCCGAAGGCATTGATATTGGCGTCGGTGGTGTTTCCCCGCGAGGTGTATGCCACCGTTGAGCGCTTTGGTTGGGCGCTGCTCTCGTTTCTGCTCATCCTGGTGCCGATCGGTTTCGCCTGGGCATGGCTGGGCACCGTGGTGAGCCGCACGCCCCACCACAACGTGCACCGATGGGTGCCCAAGCTGGTCGGGCTGTCACTCTTGTCCTTTTCCGTTTACCTGACTTACTCGGCCCTCAAATGAACGTCTGTGACACTCATCGAACTGTATTTCGCAGCCACGGCGCACCCTCGGTGCTCGAACACGAGCCACTTGTGCTGAAGCCATTGGCACCTGGCCAGGTGCGTGTGCGCAACGAGGCGGTCGGGGTGAATTACATTGACACCTACTTCCGCTCCGGGCTATACCCACCGCCGTGCCTGCCCTCTGGGCTGGGCACCGAAGGTGCCGGCACGGTGGTGGAATGCGCGGCTGGCACCCAAGGTTTCGATGTGGGTGACCGCGTGGCGTACGTGCAGTCCGCCTTGGGAGCCTACGCCACTTACCACACCGTGGATCAGCATCGGCTGGTTCACCTGCCCGACGACATCTCCTTCACTACCGCCGCGGGCGGGTTGCTCAAAGGACTGACGGTACTGTGCCTGTTCAACCAGGTCAGCCAACCCCGGCCTGGTGACACGGTGCTCTTTCATGCGGCCGCCGGCGGGGTTGGGTTGCTCGCCTGCCAATACGCTAGGTGCCGTGGCATCCATCTGATCGGTGTGGTGTCTAGTACGGTCAAGGCAGCGCAAGCTGAACAAGCCGGAGCATGGGCCACTTTGCTAGCCGATGAATCCATCGCTGAACGAGCACGGGCACTGACTGGCGGCGAGGGCGTGCGTTTCGTTTACGATTCAGTCGGCCGCAGTACCTGGAGGGCCTCGCTTGGCGCTACAGCTGCCCGCGGCCACCTGATCAGCTTCGGCAATGCCTCCGGGCCGGTCGAGAACGTGGCCCTAGCCGAGTTGGCACAGGCGGGGTCACTGACCGTCAGCCGCCCGATGCTGTTCGACTACATCAGTGACTCGGCATCGTTGCAGGCGTTGGCTGAAACTTTTTTTCAGTGCCTTCGAGATGGCATGGACGTGCACATCGGCGCTACCTTCGCCCTGGCCGACGCTGAGCGTGCGCACGTGCTGCTGGAGAGCCGTAAAGCGACAGGCTCGATCGTGCTCATTCCTTGATGAGGTTTTTTATGACGATCGACCAATGGCCTTCAAGCTGTAGGATCCAAATGTTAATTTGACTCCATGCCTCCTTCAAATTCTTCATGCGATACGCCCCAAGATGGAACAACTTGCTAAGGATCAGCGTCATGATTGAACTGCCTTCCTCCAAAGACTGGGTACGGCACCTCCATCCGGCGTCCAAAATGGAGCGATTGGAGGCTTTTTTCAGTGGGCATGGTTTCGATCCGCACCGGCATGACACCTACGCAATCGGCCGTACCCTGGCAGGTGTGCAGAGTTTCCGTTACCGCGGCGAGGCGCGTAACAGCTTGCCGGGCAGCACCATGGTGCTGCACCCTGACGAAGAGCACGACGGCCATGCCGGCAGTGAGTCAGGCTTTCGCTATCGCATGCTCTACATCACCCCGGAGCTTGCGCAGGAGGTGCTCCACGGCAAACCCTTGCCCTTCCTCAAGGGGGGCATTTCGAGCGATCCGCAGTTGGCCGCCGCTGCCGACAGCATCCTTAATTCGTTCGATGATCCAGTCGACTCCCTAGCTGAGGACGACGCGATTTTCCAGCTGTTCACCCGGCTACAAGCCATGTGCGGTGGACAGCCAGCCAATAATGGCAATTGCTTCACGGCCGCAAACCTGGCGCGTGAATACATGAACGACAACCTACACTTGCCCGTGAGCCTGGACGACTTGGCCGAATGCACGGGGCGTGACAAGTGGAGCTTGTCGAAAGACTACCGGTTGTACTTCGGCACTAGCCCCCACCGCTACATCACTATGCGCCGCCTGGACCTCGTGAAAGCGTCGATCCTGTTGGGGCGCCCACTGAGTGAGGCATCGGTAGACGCCGGCTTCTTCGACCAGAGCCACATGAGCAGGCACTTCAAGAAGGCGTTCGGCGTATCGCCGGCACGCTGGTGCCGCTCCCGCGACAGGGCCTTGGGATAAGCCGCGCATGTTCTGATTGGCATACAGGGCCTGCACAGCCTGCCTGCGAATGGCAGTACAGCATCCCTCATGGTTTCCGTCAGGGGGCTTTCATGCCTTTAGAGATTATTGGAGGTGTTCGTGGTTGATGGCCTGGATGCGCTGCAATACGGCGTTCATGCCATTGCTACGTGAGGGCGATAGCTGTCGTGAAAGCCCCAGTTGCTGGAACCAGTCGACCAGGTCGAGCGTATCCAGGGCCATAGCATCCAGCCCCTGGATACGAGCCAGCAACAGGGCCAGCAAGCCTCGCAGCAAGCGGGCTTCACTGTCGGCGCGAAAATGCCAGTTTCCATTTGGTCGCTCTGCCACCAGCCAGACCTGGCTCTCACAACCCTGTATCCGGTTGGACTCGCAACGCTCGAATGGCTTCAGCGGTTCCAGTTTCGCTCCCCATTTCATCAGTAGGCGCGCATGGTCTTCCCAGCCCTTGCAGGTGGAAAACGCCGCTAGCGCCTCTTGGGCGCTGTCTGGCAGAGCGCTCATAACAGCAACTCCAGTGCTTGCTCCAGTGCCTCGAAGAAGCGCTGCAGGTCGTGCCCGTCGTTGTACAGGGCCAGTGAGACGCGCAGGGCGCCTTCGTGCCCCAGGCTGCGGACCAGCGGCATGGCGCAGTGGCTGCCGCTGCGTATGGCAATGCCTTGCTCGCCCAGCAAGTGCGCCAGGTCGGCAGGGTGAATGCCTTCCACTGTGAAGCTGGCCAGCGCGGTGTCCGGTGTCCCCAGCAGGTGTATGCGGGGGTATTGCTGCAACCCGTCGAGCAGGTGCTGGTGTAGTTGGCGTTCGTGGGCCTGGACCTGCTGTGGGTCCAGCGATGCCAGGTAGCGCAGGGTCGCGTCGAAGCCGATCACCGCACCGATGGGGGGCGTACCGGCCTCCAGCCCCATGGGGGCGGCGCGGAAGCTGGCGTTCTGGTAGTCGGTCTCTTGCAGCATCTCGCCGCCGAACTGCCAGGGCGACAGGCATGCAAGGGCTTCTTCCCGGCCATAGAGGATGCCCAGCCCGTCCGGTCCATACAGCTTGTGGCTGGAAAATACATAGAAATCGCAGCCCAGGGCGCGTACATCCTGGCGTGCATGGACCACGCCCTGGGCTCCGTCGACGACGCTCAGGGCATGGTTGCGCTTCGCCAGCGTCAGCAGTTCCTCAAGCGGCTGCTGGCGCCCCAGTACGTTGGAAAGCTGGCTGATGGCGAGGAGCCGGGTTTTTGCCCCGATGATCGTGCGTGCCTGTGCCAGGTCGATCTCGCCCTGGGCATCCAGTGGCAGCACGCGCAATGCCAGATTGCGACGGCGTGCCAGTTGTTGCCAGGGCAGGAGGTTGGCGTGGTGCTCGAAGGTTCCGATGACGATTTCGTCGCCAGCCTCGAAGCGGCTCTCCAGTGCGTAGGCCAGCAGGTTGAAGGCCTCGGTGGCGCCGTGGGTGAAGACGATTTCGCTGCTCGAGCGGGCATTCAGCCATTGCGCGACGTTTGCCCGTGTCGCTTCGAAGGCGCGGGTCGTGCGTTCGGCGGGCAGGTGCTGGGCGCGGTGGACGTTGGCCGTCCCCTGGCTGTAGTGGCCGAGCAGGGCATCGAGCATCGCCTGCGGCTTCTGCGCCGTGGCGGCGCTGTCCAGGTAGACCTGGCCTTCTGCCTGGAGGGCGACGATGCCGGGAAAGTCCTGGCGCCAGGGCGAGGCGAGTGACGGCATGCCTAGAATCCTGCGAAGAAGTGGATGACCAGCGCATTCACCAGGTCGATGAAGAATCCGCATACCAGGGGTACGAGGATAAAGGCCCGGTGCGCTGCCCCGTATTGTTGTGTCACTGCGGTCATGTTGACGACCGCGGTGGCGGTCGAGCCCAGGCTGATGCCGCCGAAGCCTGCACAGATGACCGCTGCTTCATAGTCCTTGCCCATAAAGCGGAAGACCACCAGCAGGATATAGGCGATACACAGCACCAGTTGCAGGCCGATGGCTACCAGTATGAAGAAGAACACCGATTGCAGCTCCCAGAGCCGCAGGCTCATCAGTGCCATGGTCAGGAACATGCCCAGGCAGATGTCGGAGATCAGCGCCAGCCCCTGTTGCGCCCCTGGCCAGTTGCGCGCCAGCTTGCGCCCGAGCAGGTATGGCAGCAGGTTGCGAATCAGGATGCCGGCCAGCAGGCAACTGACGAAGCGGGGCAGGTTGAGACCTGCGCTTTCCAGCGCTTCGGCGATGCCCTGTCCCAGCAACAGGGCGACATTGAGCCCCATCCAGGCCCAGAGGACGCCGTAGTAGGTGAGTTTGGGTTGCTCTTCTTCGTAGGCGCGGCCAATGTCCAGGTGGGTGTTGTCCGAAGGTTGCAGGCCATGGCGCTGCATCAGGTAGCGGGCGATAGGGCCGCCGATCACGCAGGCTGCAATCAACCCGAGGGTATTGCTGGCGATGCCCAGTTCCATGGCGTTGGCGATGCCCAGGCGTTCGACGAACTGTGGTGCCCAGGCCAGGGTGGTGCCGACGCCGCCGGTGAGCGAAATCGAACCGGCCATCAGCCCGGCTTGCGGCGCCAGGCCGAATACGCTGGCGACACTCATGCCCAGCAGGTTCTGCATGATGATGAAGAGGCTGGCCAACAGCAGCAGGACCAGCAGTGGACGACCACCCTGGAGCAGGGTGCGCAGGTCCGCCTTGAGGCCGATGCCGGCGAAGAAGTACAGCATCAGCAGGTCGCGTACCTGGAGTTCGAACTGGATCTGCGTGTCCAGCACGTAGTAAGCGAAAGCGACCACCGCGGCACAGATGAAGCCGCCAATCACGGGCTCGGGAATGCTGTAGCGGCGGAGCAGTTCGGTGCGCAGGGTGAGGATCTTCCCGGCGAACAGCAGCATGATCGCCAGGGTGAAACTGACGAACTCATCGACAATCAGGATGGACACGGGAGGAGGCTCGAATCATGGGCCGCGCCATGCTGGGGCGCATGGCGCGGCAGTCGCTCAGTTGTGGGCGTGCAGGGCTTCGTTCAGCTCGATGGCGGAACGGTTGGTCTTGCATTCCACGGCGCCGGTCTGGGAATTACGGCGGAACAGCAGGTCGGCCTGGCCGGCCAGTTCGCGGGCCTTGACCACCTGGACCAGTTGGTTCTGGTCGTCCAGCAGGGCGACCTTGGTGCCCGCGGTGATGTACAGGCCCGATTCCACGGTGTTGCGGTCGCCCAGCGGGATGCCGATGCCGGCGTTGGCGCCGATCAGGCAGCCTTCACCGACGGCGATGACGATGTTGCCGCCGCCGGACAGGGTGCCCATGGTCGAGCAGCCGCCACCCAGGTCCGAACCCTTGCCGACGAAGACACCCGCTGAAACGCGGCCTTCGATCATGCCCGGGCCGGCAGTACCGGCGTTGAAGTTGACGAAGCCTTCGTGCATCACCGTGGTGCCTTCACCGATATAGGCACCCAGGCGGATACGGGCGCTGTCGGCGATACGCACGCCGCTCGGCACCACGTAGTCGGTCATCTTGGGGAACTTGTCCACCGAGAAGACTTCCAGCAGGTCGCCTTTCAGGCGGGCTTCCAGTTGCAGTTCGGCCAGCTCGGCCAGGTCCACCGCGCCATGGTTGGTCCAGGCGACGTTGGGCAGCAGCGGGAAGATGCCGGCGAGGTTCAGGCCGTGCGGTTTGGCCAGGCGGTGGGATAGCAGGTGCAGCTTGAGGTAGGCCTCCGGGGTGGAGGTCAGGGCCGCGTCTTCCGCCAGGAGGGTGACCACCAGCGGGCGATGGCTTTCGGCCAGGCGGGTGAGCAAGGCATGCTGGATCGCATCGATGGATTTGATCGCGTCGGCCAGTTCGGCAGCCTGGGTGGTGGTGATGGCGATGGCCTGGTTGCCGCCGCTGTAGCCCAGCAGGGGGGCGATGGCATTGACCAGCGCTGCGTCCGGGTTCAGCAGCGGCTGAGCGTAGAAGACTTCCAGCCAGTTGCCCTGGCGGTTCTGGGTGCCGACGCCGAAGGCGAGGCTGAAGGTGTTACTGGACATCGGATTATCCTTGTGCGGTGCACGCTCGCCATGCGGGCGTGGTTTCAGTTCGTGCTGGCCAGTTCGGCAGCGTAGGTGTCGGGCTTGAAGCCGATCAGTGTCCTGTCGCCCAGTTCGAGTACCGGACGTTTGATCATCGACGGCTGGGCCAGCATCAGTTCGATGGCCTTGGCCTGGTCAAGGTCGGCCTTCTGCGTCTCGTCGAGTTTGCGGAAGGTGGTGCCGGCGCGGTTGAGTACCGTCTGCCAGCCATGTTCGCTGCACCAGAGCTCCAGGTGGGCGCGGTCTATACCGACGCTCTTGTAGTCATGGAAGTCGTAGGGCAGTCCCTGCTCTTCCAGCCAGGTGCGAGCCTTTTTCATGGTGTCGCAAGCCTTGATTCCGTACAGGCGCAGGCCGGCTCTGGTTTCGGCCATGGAATAGTTCTCCTTGGGCATCACTGGGCCATGGATTATGCCATGACCGGCAGTGGAAAAAGTCTGGCTGCCGTCACGCGTTCACGCTCTGCAGCAAGGATTGGAGTTCTTCAATCCCGGTCGGGCGTACGCAACGAGCGATTTCCTGGCCGTCGCGCAATAGGATCAGCGTCGGCCAGAGCTTGACCTGGAACGAACGCCCCAGGCGTCTCTTCGGACCGTCTTCGATCTTCAAGTGATGCAGGGGCTGGCCATGCAGCGCCTTGGCCAGCAAGGGCTGGGCGGCCTGGCAGTGTTCGCACCAGGGGGCGCCGAATTCCAGCAGGACATGGCCCGGCAGCGCATCGACCTCGGTGCGCCTGGGTTCTGACTCGGCATAGGTATCGTTCATGGCCATGGGCTACTTCTCTTGTATTGGGCGTGGTACAGCTTACAACGACCAGGGATTCAGGCTTTTTACCGGGCCTTTGTGCATGAATTGTGACAGCCAGGACGGATTCCCAGAGCCTGTTCACGATCTCGCGAGCTAGAGCCCTGCAAGGCGCAACGACCAACGGGAGTAACAGCCGTAGGCTGGCCCGAAGGGTGAGCGCTAGCGAATCAAACAGGCGAGGAAGCGGAGTTTACCGGTGTAAATGAGCATTCCGAGCCTGTTTTTAACGCATTAGGGCCGACGCGCAGCAGATCGTGGGCAGGCTCTCAGGCTCCTTGCACGAAGGCACGTATACGCTGCGCCGCCTCGATGCATTCGGCCAACGGGGCGACCAGCGCCATCCGCACGCGGCCCGCGCCGGGGTTGACGCCATCGACCTCGCGCGACAGGTAGGAGCCAGGGACCACGGTGACATGCTGGCGAGCGAACAGGTCGCGGGTGAACTGGGCGTCGTCCCCGGGCGTCCTGGCCCACAGGTAGAAACCACCGTCCGGGCGTTTCACATCGAGGACCGGCGCGAGGATATCCAGCACCGCATCGTATTTGCTGCGGTACAGCTCGCGGTTGGCCTGTACGTGCTGTTCGTCGTTCCAGGCGGCAATGCTGGCCAGTTGAGTCTGCACCGGCATGGCGCAGCCATGGTAGGTGCGGTAGAGGAGGAAGGCCTTGAGGATATCCGCATCGCCCGCGACGAAGCCTGAACGCAGCCCTGGCAGGTTGGAACGCTTGGACAGGCTGTGGAACACCACGCAACGCTTGAAATCGCTGCGGCCCAGGGCGGCGCAGGCGCTGAGCAGGCCGGGCGGCGGGTTTTCTTCGTCGAAGTAGAGTTCGCTGTAGCACTCATCGGCGGCGATGACGAAGTCATGCTCGTCAGCCAGTGCGATCAGTTTCTTCAGCGTTTCCAGCGGCACCAGCGCTCCGGTGGGGTTGCCGGGTGAGCAGAGGAACAGGATCTGCGTGCGCTTCCAGGTTTCTGCTGTTACCGCGTCGAAGTCCGGGTTGAACCCGTTTTCTTCCTGGCAGGGCAGGTAATGAGGCGTGGCGCCGGCCAGCAGCGCCGCGCCTTCGTAGATCTGGTAGAACGGGTTGGGGCTGACCACTAGGCCATCCGCCTGGCGGTCGACGACTGTCTGGGTGAAGGCGAACAGCGCCTCGCGGGTGCCATTGACCGGCAGTACATGGCGTGCGGCATCCAGCCAGCCGCTGGGTACGGCGAAGCGCCGCCCGCACCAAGCGGCAATGGACTCGCGCAGGGCCGGGATGCCCAGCGTGGTCGGGTAGACCGACAGTTGCTGGAGGTTGTCAGCCAGTGCCTGGGCCACGAAATCGGGGGACTTGTGCTTGGGTTCGCCGATGGACAGGGCGATGGGGGATAGCCCAGGCGCCGGTTGCACGCCGCCCAGCAGCGCCCGCAGTTTTTCGAAGGGGTAGGGTTGCAGCAGGTCGAGTGCTTGGTTCATCTGTGTCTTGTCTCGAAATCGGTTGTGCGGGTCACGGGGTGCGCAGGGCGCCGAAGTAGCCACAGCCATTCTGGCGCTTGCCGTCGATGCTCAGCACGGCGCTGAGATGGCTGACGGCGCCGCTGGCGCTGTCCACGCAACGTTGCGGGGCAACCCAGAGTTCCAGGCGTTGCTGGTTGGCTTCGCTGCTGAAATTGATCTGGCCCTGTGGCAGTTGTTCTTCCAGGTAGGGGAGTGCCAGGGGCGGTTGGTCCGGGCGCTCCAGCAACAGGCCGCGTGGGCTGATGGAAACCGTCCAGAAAGGCTCGTTGCCGCTGGCACGCAGGGCGAGGGTTGCCAGTTGCGGGTCGTCGCAGCCGTGCCCTTCGTTCTGCAGGCGATAGACCTTGCGTACGTCCAGGCGGGGCTGTCCGTCGGCGCTGGCCTTGCCCAGCTTGACGCCGCCAAGGTCGACGAACAGGCGGCTGGCACCGTCAGCAAAGAGCGCGGCGGCATCGTCGTTGAAACCGCTGTCGCCCTGGTCCAGCACTTGCAGTGTCTGGTCGCCCTTGCAGGTGCTCAGCAGCAGGTTGCCCGCGTCCCTGCGTACTTCGCCTTGCAGGCGCTCCAGGGCCGGGGCGGATGGCTCCGTGGTGAACAGGCTCTGGCAGGCGCCGAGCAGGGGGAACAGCAGGAACAACAAGGGGCGCATACGGATACCTGTCTATGGATGCCGGCAAGAGAAACGCCGGGTCAGGCCCGGCGCGCGAGGGCGGTCAGTTGCCTTGTACGGGCTTGCCGTCGACCTGACCGTTCTCCAGCATGATCTGGTATTCCTTGCCGTCCTTCTCGATCTGGTGCAGTCGGACCAGCAGGTAGTCCCAGTCCTTGGCGAACCAGAGCATGGTCACACGCTTGCTCTGGGTGGGGTCGCGCACACGCTCGACCTTGATGGCGTCGACCTGGCCGGCCTTGGTGCTGACCTTTTCCTCGCCGAGTACGCGGAAGTCGTAGGTCTCGATTTCGTCGCCATCGACCACCTGGTAGCTCATGCTGCGCTTGCCGGCGGCGACGTCGTGTTGCAGGGCCAGTTGATAGGTGGACTTATCCAGCAGGCCGGAGTTGAGCGGCAGCTTGACCTGCTCGCCACGGTCACTGCCGAGGACCTGCTTGCCCGCCCAATCGAAATCCTGCTCGATGCGCTTGCCTTTACCCAGGCCGCTGCGCTTGAGACGGTACTGCTGTGGCAGGAAGCTGTTGCCGTCGAGGGTGAACTGGCTGCGTTCGCTGAGGCTGGCCACCAGCATCGAGGCTTCGAAGTCCAGTTGCCAGCGGTTGCCCTCCAGGCGTTCGAGACTGCGCTTGGCGGTCCCGCTGACCGGTACTTGCTTCCAGTCGGCCGTGTAGCTGGCGGAGAAGGGTTTCAGTTCCAGGGCCTGTACCGGCAGGGCCAGTACGGCGAGGGCAAGCAGCAGGGCGCGGCGCATGGTGTCTCCTAGGTTCGTATGAGTTGGCCAGTGGCCGGTAATGGCGTGCCGTCGAGCATCGCGCCTTGTTCGCCGAGGCGCAAGCGCCCTTCGGCGAACCAGCGTACGGCCAGCGGGTAGATGATGTGTTCCTGCTCATGTACGCGCTGGGCCAGGGACTCCAGGCTCTGTTCGGCGATGATCGGCACGATCGCTTGCAGTACCAGGGGGCCGCCGTCGAGTTCTTCGGTGACGAAGTGCACGCTGCAACCGTGCTCATGGTCGCCGGCCTCGAGCGCCCGCCGGTGGGTGTCCAGTCCCTTGTGCTTGGGCAACAGGGATGGATGGATGTTCAGCAGGCGTCCTTGATAGTGACGCACGAACGCGGGGCTGAGGATGCGCATGAAACCCGCCAGCACCACCAGGTCGGGCGTGTAGCCGTCGATCGCATCGGCCAGGGCTGCATCGAAGGTTTCGCGGTCGGGGTATTCCCGGT
The DNA here is from genome assembly GCF_013395055.1 of Pseudomonas sp. ABC1. Lineage (NCBI taxonomy): Bacteria > Pseudomonadati > Pseudomonadota > Gammaproteobacteria > Pseudomonadales > Pseudomonadaceae > Pseudomonas > Pseudomonas sp. ABC1. Next base: position 662,115 of record NZ_CP058349.1, on the reverse strand, counting down.
GTTGCAGTACATGGGTCTCGATACCGGCCCGTTGCGCACGCAGCAGGCCGGGCGCATCCGCACGGTTGCTGATGACAGCGCGGATACGGGCCGGATTGTCATTGCCCAGGTTGTCGATCAGGGCCTGCAGGTTGCTGCCGGCCCCCGATATCAACACGACCAGATTGCAGGTGTCGGGCATCAGGCACGCTTCAGGTTGTCGAGCAGGACGCGCGGCGCGTCGGCATCGGCCTGGGTGATCGAGCCGATGACCCAGGGCTGCTCGCCGGAGGCGCGCAGGTTCGCCAGGGTTTCGTCGACCTTGTCCTGGGCGACGCAGATGACCATGCCGACGCCGCAGTTGAGTACGCGGTGCATCTCGTGTTCGTCGACGTTGCCTTTCTCTTGCAGCCAGTCGAATACGACAGGGCGCTGCCAGCTGGCGATATCGATGATGGCCTGGCTACCTTCCGGCAGTACACGTGGGATGTTGTCCAGCAGGCCGCCACCGGTGATGTGGGCCATGGCCTTGACTGCGCCGGTGTCCTTGATCAGCTTCAGCAGCGGTTTGACGTAGATGCGGGTTGGCGCCATCAGCAGCTCGGCCAGCGGCTTGCCGTCCAGTTGGGTGTTCTCGATATCGGTGGCGGAGACTTCGAGGATCTTGCGGATCAGCGAGTAGCCATTGGAGTGCGGGCCGGAGGACGGCAGGGCGATCAGCGCGTCGCCGCTGGCGACTTGCGAGCCGTCGATGATTTCGCTTTTTTCCACCACGCCGACGCAGAAGCCGGCCAGGTCGTAGTCTTCACCTTCGTACATGCCCGGCATCTCGGCGGTCTCGCCGCCTACCAGGGAGCAGCCCGCCAGTTCGCAGCCGGTGCCGATGCCGGTCACCACGGTGGCGGCGACGTCGACGTTGAGCTTGCCGGTGGCGTAGTAGTCGAGGAAGAACAGTGGTTCTGCTCCGCACACCACCAGGTCGTTGACGCACATGGCGACCAGGTCCTGGCCGATGCTGTCGTGGCGGTTCAGGTTCAGCGCCAGGCGCAGCTTGGTGCCGACGCCGTCGGTGCCCGACACCAGTACCGGTTGACGGTAGCCGGCAGGAATCTCGCAGAGTGCGCCGAAGCCACCCAGGCCGCCCATCACTTCAGGCCGTGCGGTGCGTTTTGCGACGCCCTTGATGCGCTCGACCAGCGCTTCACCAGCATCGATATCGACACCTGCGTCCTTATAGCTGAGGGAGGGTTGCTTGCTCATAATGATCCGGGCCTGTGGAGGTAATGCAGAACGGAAGGGGCTAGCGGGCCGGGAAACGTGTTCCGGGCCTCCAGAATAAAGTGCGGGATTTTATCAGGCTTGCCATGCAGCAGCCATCCCGAAGGTGTCGATGCCTGGGGGGCGCGCTATATAAAGGTTGGAGCTGGATTGGCAGGTAAGTCTTTGATTGGCTATCTACTGCTTGTATTGCCCAGGCGTGCGAGGCGTTGCGAGCCCGGCTAACCCCTCTACGCAACACGCATGAACTCATCCCTGAGGCTCTACGCCGACATCCCTGTCGGCGAAGGTTGCTCCGAGGGGTTGGCCGGGCTCGCAGTCAATATCGAAGTGACCATAAGAAAAATACCGATACCCGTCGCTCTCGCGCAGGCGGGAGCCTAGGTGCGCGGGCCTATGGCCCGTGCGCTTTTTCCACAGTCCCCTCTGAAGGTGGCTGTGCGGGCGCCAGGCGCTTCCCATCCAGGTATGGCGCGATCATCTCGGTGTCGATGCTGCGTGATCGATCATGGTCATGGTTGCTGCATTCGTATTGCTGCGCCTGGCGGCGCTGTTTAAGGTATGCGGACATTCGTGCCGTGAGAGTTTCCGTCCATGCCTGTCCTTGTCCGTTCCCTTCTGCTGGGGTGTGCCTGCCTCTTTGCGCCATTGGCCTTTTCGGCGCAGGTGACTGGGTTGTATCAGGTTTCGGAGCCTGTCACCGGGCAGCAGGCTGAGGCACGTGCCGAGGCGATGCAGCATGCGTTCGATACCCTGTTGCTGCGTTTGACTGGGAGCGATGAAGGCGCCGCGCAGGCGGATGTGGCGGCCTTGCGCAAGGATCCGAAATCGCTGGTGCGCCAGTATTCCTATGACGGCGATCGGTTGGTGGTGGACTTCGATCCGGTCGCCACCGAGCAGCGCTTGCGCCAGGCGGGTCTGGCACTGTGGGGGCAGAATCGTCCGGCCCTGTTGCTGTGGTGGCTGGGGCCTGTGCCTGATGGCGATGAGGATGCCGGTGCGCAACTGGTGGGTGACGGTCAGGCGGGGGCTGCGATGCTGCGTGAGGCTTCCCTCCACCGTGGGCTGCCGTTGCTGCTGCCGCTTGCCGACTTGCAGGAGCAGTTGCTGGCGACGCCGGAGGCTCTGGGTCAGGCGGATGGCAAGGAACTGCACGAGGCGGCCGAGCGTTATGCCGCCGATGCGCTGCTGGCGGTGGTGGCCAGTGAGAGTGACGGCAAGTGGTCCGCGACCTGGCGTTTGTGGTTGGGTGAGGATGCTGCGAAGGGCAAGGTTTCCGGCAAAAGCCAGGAGGCCCTTGCCGATGCGGTACTGCTGGCCGCCAGTCGGGCCATCGCGCCGCACTATGTCGTGGCGCCGGGGGCGGCTTCGCAGATCGTGCTGGAGGTGTCCGGGGTCGATGTGGAGCGTTTCGCCGAGCTGGAGCGCCTGCTCGATGCCATGGGCGCCACATTATTGCGGATGGATGGTGAGAATGTGGCCTATCGGTTGCAGAGTCGCCCCGAGCAACTGCGTGCGCAGTTGCAGGTGGTTGGTCTGCATGAGCTGGAGGCGGAGTCGAACGATCCGCAGGCGGAGCATGACGAAGAGGGCGTGCTGATGCGCTTTGCCTGGTGATGCTGCCAACGGGGGCGCGTCGGGACGAGGGCGCTTGCCGGGGCGGCTGCTTGTACATTGCCCAGCGCTGCGGCGCTGTTTTCGGGCGGGTGATCGCTATACACTCCCGCCCCTGTTCCGAGCCGGCACCACTGCGTAGACGATCATGAAACCCGTTCAACTGCCCCTGGGCATCCGTCTGCGTGACGATGCCACTTTCGCCAATTTCTATCCGGGCGCCAATGCTGCGGCGTTGGGGTATGTCGAGCGTCTCTGTTCGCCGGATGCCGGGTGGTCCGATGAACTGATCTATCTGTGGGGCGGCTCTGGCGTCGGGCGTAGTCATCTGTTGCAGGCGGCGTGCTTGCGTATAGAAGAGCGGGGCGAACAGGCGGTCTACCTGCCGCTGCGTGATGTGGTCCAGCTCGGTCCGGAACTGCTCGATGGCCTGGAGCAGTATGAACTGGTCTGCCTGGACGACCTGGATGCGCTGGTGGCGGATGCCGCCTGGGAAGAGGCGCTGTTCCACCTGTTCAATCGGCTGCGCGATGCCGGGTGTCGCCTGTTGCTGTCGGCCAGCGTTTCGCCTCGCGAACTGCCGGTCGAGCTGCCTGACCTGAAGTCACGCCTGAGCCTGGCGCTGGTTTTCCAGTTGCGTCAGTTGTCTGACGAGGACAAGTTGCGGGCGCTGCAACTGCGCGCTTCGCGGCGCGGGCTCGACCTGCCGGACGATGTCGGGCGCTTTATCCTGACCCGGGGCGATCGCAGCATGAGCGCCTTGTTCGAGCTGCTCGACCGCCTGGATCAGGCTTCCCTGCAGGCCCAGCGGCGCCTGACCATTCCTTTCCTCAAGGAAACCCTGCACTGGTAGTGCAGGGTTCAGGCTTTGGCGGCAGGGCCTGATGCCGCGGAAAAACGCCAGGCGACGAAGCGACTGCGCTTCTGGCCCTGGGCCATTTCGCCGATGTGCAGGTGGCGTGCGCCCAGTTTGGACAAGCGCTTGCGTAGCAGCTCGACATTACCGGCCTTGGACACCAGGGTGCTGAACCAGCCGACTTGCCCGGCCACCTCGACGCTCTCATCGGCCATGCGGCTGATAAAGGCGATTTCGCCGCCCTCGCACCAGAGTTCATTGCTTTGCCCGCCGAAGTTCAGTGCCGGCAGCTTGCGCTGCGGGTCGAGGCGTCCGAGGTTCTTCCATTTGCGTCGGCTGCCACTGCTGGCTTCGGCCTGCGAGGCGTGGAACGGTGGGTTGCACAGGCTGATGTCGAAGTGTTCGTCACTGCCGAGCAGGCCATGGAAGATATGCTGACGCTCCTGCTGTTGCCGCAGTTCGATGGCGTTGCCCAGGTCGTTGGCACTGACGATGGTGCGCGCGCAGGCGAGGGCGGTGTCGTCGATGTCCGTGGCGAGAAAGCGCCAGCCGTACTCCTTCACGCCGATCAGGGGGTAGATGCAGTTGGCTCCCGTGCCGATATCCAGCGCCCGGACACCCGCGCCGCGCGGGATCGTGCCGCCGTTGTGATGCGCGAGCAGGTCGGCCAGGCCGTGCAGGTAGTCGGCCCGACCTGGAACCGGCGGGCACAGGTAGCCCTCGGGAATGTCCCAGTGAGCGATGCCGTAGAGCTGCTTGAGCAGCGCCCGGTTGAACACCCTTACCGCCTGCGGGTTGGCGAAGTCGATGCTCTGCTTGCCGTAAGGGTTGAGGATCACGTGGTCAGCCAGTTCCGGGCTGGCTGCGATCAGGGCGGGAAAGTCGTAACGGCCCTGGTGGCGGTTGCGCGGGTGCAGTTGGCCTTTCTCGGCGGGGTGTGAAGGTCGGGGCATTGGCTGGGGTACGCAGGGAGGTGGGCGAGGATTTTCCCACACCTCTGGCAAGCCTGCAGGATTCTTCCGGCCAGTCGCACGAAGATCGCCGTGCTTGCTCATATGGACAGGCCGAGGCCGTGCGGGTCTTCATGGCCAGGGCATCCTTTCCCCTGGAGTGGGGCCACAATCCTGCTGTCATGATCCCGTCGCTGCGCTATAATCCCGCCCTTTTCGTTACGCCTGATTGAGAGTACCGCCGACCATGGAAATCAACCCGATCCTCAACAGCATCAAGGATCTTTCCGAACGTACCCTGTCGATTCGGGGGTATCTTTGACTACGATCAGAAGCATGATCGGCTGGTCGAAGTAAACCGCGAGCTGGAAGACCCGAACGTCTGGAACAACCCGGACTATGCCCAGGGGCTGGGGCGCGAGCGCGCCACCCTGGCGCAGATCGTCGAAACCCTCGACGAACTCCAGAGTGGGTTGACGGACTCCAGCGAACTGCTGGAAATGGCCGTGGAAGAGGATGATGAGAGCGCGGCCAACGATGTCGCCACTGAGCTGGCGCGTCTGCGTGGCATTCTTGAGCAACTGGAGTTCCGCCGCATGTTCAGCGGCGAGATGGACGCCAATAACTGCTATCTGGACATCCAGGCCGGCTCCGGCGGCACCGAGGCCCAGGACTGGGGCAACATGCTGCTGCGCATGTACCTGCGCTGGGCCGACAAGCGTGGCTTCGACGCCACCATCATCGAGCTGTCCGAAGGCGAGGTCGCCGGCATCAAGGGCGCCACCGTGCATATCAAGGGCGAGTACGCCTTCGGTTGGCTGCGCACCGAGATCGGCGTGCACCGCCTGGTGCGCAAGAGTCCGTTCGACTCCGGCAACCGCCGCCACACTTCGTTCACCGCGGTGTTCGTGTCGCCGGAGATCGACGACAACATCGAGATCGAGATCAACCCGTCCGACCTGCGCATCGACACCTACCGCTCCTCCGGCGCGGGTGGCCAGCACGTCAACACCACCGACTCGGCCGTGCGTATCACCCACGTGCCGACCAACACCGTGGTGGCGTGCCAGAACGAACGCTCTCAGCACGCCAACAAGGACACCGCCATGAAAATGCTGCGGGCCAAGTTGTACGAGCTGGAGATGCAGAAGCGCAGTGCCGCCTCCCAGGCGCTGGAAGACACCAAGTCGGATATCGGCTGGGGTCACCAGATCCGCTCTTATGTGCTCGACCAGTCGCGCATCAAGGATTTGCGCACCGGTGTAGAGCGTAGCGACTGCGACAAGGTACTGGACGGCGACCTCGACGAGTACCTGGAAGCCAGCCTGAAACAGGGCCTGTAAGGCCAGGCTTCTTCTTGCGGGCGGTCGCCGCCCGCACCCAATTCACCGTGAAACACGCCAGGCAAACGAAACGACCATGAGCGAACAACCGCTGAACCAGCATGCCATCCATGAGGAAGAAAACCACCTGATCGCCCTGCGCAAGGAAAAGCTTGCCGCCGAGCGTGCCAAGGGACTGGTCTTCCCCAACGATTTCCGCCGCGACAGTTACTGTGCGGACCTGCAGAAGGCCTGCGAAGGCAAGAGCAAGGAAGAGCTGGAAGCGCTGGCCATTCCAGTCAAGGTGGCCGGGCGTCTCATGCTCAACCGTGGCGCGTTCATGGTGTTGCAGGACATGAGCGGGCGCATCCAGGTCTATGTCGACCGCAAGGGCCTGCCGGCCGAAACGCTGGAAGCGATCAAGACCTGGGACCTGGGCGACATCCTCGCCGCCGAGGGCACTCTGGCCCGTTCCGGCAAGGGCGACCTCTATGTGCACCTGAGCCAGCTACGATTGCTGACCAAGTCGCTGCGCCCGTTGCCGGACAAGCACCACGGCCTGACCGACACCGAGCAGCGCTATCGCCAGCGCTACGTCGACCTGATCGTCAACGAGGAAACCCGCCACACCTTCCGTGTGCGCTCGCAGGTCATCGCCCACATCCGCAAGTTCCTCGCCGAGCGTGACTTCCTCGAAGTGGAAACGCCGATGCTGCAGACCATCCCTGGCGGCGCAGCGGCCAAGCCGTTCGAAACCCACCACAATGCCCTGGACATGGCCATGTTCCTGCGTATCGCGCCGGAGCTGTACCTCAAGCGGCTTGTCGTTGGCGGGTTTGAAAAGGTCTTCGAGATCAACCGCAACTTCCGTAACGAAGGCGTTTCGACCCGGCACAACCCCGAGTTCACCATGCTCGAGTTCTACCAGGCCTACGCTGACTACGAAGACAACATGGACCTGACCGAGGAGCTGTTCCGCGAGCTGGCCCAGGCCGTGCTCGGCAGCACCGACGTGCCGTACGGCGACAAGGTGTTCCACTTCGGCGAGCCGTTCGTACGCCTGTCGGTGTTCGACTCGATCCTCAAGTACAACCCGGAAATCAGTGCTGACGACCTCAATGACGTCGAGAAAGCCCGCGCCATCGCCAAGAAGGCCGGTGCCAAGCTGCTCGGCCACGAAGGCCTGGGCAAGTTGCAGGTGATGATTTTCGAGGAGCTGGTCGAGCACAAGCTGGAGCAGCCGCACTTCATCACCGAGTACCCGTTCGAGGTGTCGCCGCTGGCGCGTCGCAACGACAGCAACCCCAACGTCACCGACCGCTTCGAGCTGTTCATCGGTGGTCGTGAGATCGCCAACGCCTACTCCGAGCTTAACGATGCCGAAGATCAGGCCGAGCGTTTCCTGGCCCAGGTGGCGGAGAAGGACGCCGGCGACGACGAGGCCATGCATTTCGACGCCGACTTCGTGCGTGCGCTGGAGTACGGCATGCCGCCGACCGCCGGGGAAGGCATCGGCATCGACCGCCTGGTGATGCTGCTGACCAACTCGCCGTCGATCCGCGATGTGATCCTGTTCCCACACATGCGTCCGGAGCTCTGATAGCGGATGCGGGGTGCGCCATGCGCACCTTGCTGAGGTCACCGATATCCAAGGTGCGCGTGGCGCACCCTACGACCTGTCCTGGAGAGTGGCGATGAATACCCGCAACCAGCTCGATGAATACCAGAGCACGGTGCGTGCGCTGTCCGACCGTATCGTCGAGGCGCAGTCGCCGTTGCGCGTGCTGGATGCGGTGAAGTGGGACGACAGTATTCGCCAGGGCTTCTTCGCCGCGGGCGGTCGCGAGCTGCCGGCGGTGAACCGGGCCTGGTACGAGCGCCGTCCGCTGGCATTCGATGCCGGCGCCAAGAAGGAAGAGCTGCAAGCCATCGAGCGGGACATTACCCGGCAACTGGGGCAGTTCAATCCGGTCGGGCAGATCATGCGGCGCATGTGCAAGGAATACCGCATGGTGGTGCGCATGCTGGAAGCGCGCGGCACCGCCGACTTCGGCCTGATCTCCCAGGAGTTGTATGGCGCCGCTTCGGATGCCTTCCATGCCGGCGACCCGACCCTGGCCGACCTCGGCTTGATGCTGTCCGACTACCTGAACAATATCGCCGACCGCAGCGATCTCAAGGACGAAGCCAAGACCCTCGATGCCAAGCAGGCGGTGGAGATTCTCCAGCGTCAGTTGAATGCGGTGTTTGGCGAGGGCGAAGGCGTCATCCGCGTCTTCGAGTCCGATGGCATCCTCGCCGATGCGGCGGCGGGCGCCGACTACATCAAGATTCGCAGCGATGCGTTGTTCAACGAGCGCGACGTGCGGGCGCTGGCCGTGCATGAAGGGCTGGTGCATGTCGGCACCACGCTCAATGGCCAGAACCAGCCGATCTGCACCTTCCTGGCCAAGGGGCCGCCGTCCTCCACGGTGACCCAGGAAGGGCTGGCGATCCTCATGGAAGTGATTGCCTTCGCCTCCTATCCGACGCGCCTGCGCAAGCTGACCAACCGCACCCGGGCCATCCACATGGCCGAGGAAGGGGCGGATTTCCTCGATGTCTTCGCCTTCTTCCGCGAGCAGGGCTATGACGAGGATGAGTGCTACAGCAATGCCAGTCGGGTCTTCCGTGGTTCGACCCCCGATGGCATGCCCTTCACCAAGGACCTGTCCTACCTGAAGGGTTTCATCATGGTCTACAACTACATCCAGCTGGCAGTGCGCAAGGGCAAGCTGGAGCAGATTCCCCTGTTGTTCTGCGGCAAGACCACCCTGGAAGACATGCGCACCCTGCGCCAATTGGTGGAGGAGGGCATGGTGGTGCCACCGAAGTACCTGCCGCAACAATTCCAGGACCTCAATGCGCTATCGGCCTGGATGTGTTTCTCCAACTTCCTCAACCACCTGAGCCTGGATCGGATCGAAGCGGACTACGCCAATATCATCTGATGCTTCGAACCGGCTCTTTCTGACTGGATTTCCCCATGAGCGAACGCAACCCCATTCCTTACATTCTCACTGCGATCGGTACGGTCGCGGCCACGGTCGGTGTGCTGAGCTATTACGGCTACATGCATTTCGCCAAGCCTGAAGATGCCTTGCTGCTGGCGGACTACACCATGCTCAAGACGATTCCGGGCGAGGACTACAAGCTCTCGGCGAAGCCGGCCGACCAGGTCGCGCAGTGCATCGACGGCGTACTCGTCCTGTTCGATGTGCAGCAGAAGGGATTGAGTGGTGTGCTGGTGGATAACCGCAAGCGTGCGGTTCGTTGCGTCGGCGATCAGCCGCCGGTACCGGAAGGTCTGTTGCGCTGAAACGGTCTTGAGACGAAGTCTGAAAGTGCGGCGGGGGCCCTGAGGCCCCCGCGCGGTGTGGTCAGCGTACCGAAGAACGCGGTGCCACGGGTTTTGCGTCGTCGGAGATGGTGACCTCCACGCGACGGTTCATGGCGCGGCCCGATTCACTGCTGTTGCTGGCGATCGGGTAGTCCTTGCCGTAGCCCTGGGACACGATGCGCTGCGGGCTGACGCCGAAGCGGACCAGCGCCAGGCGCACGGCGTCGGCACGGCGCTCGGACAGGCCCTGGTTGTATTGCGCCGAGCCAGTGCTGTCGGTATAGCCTTCGACGATCACCTTGCGCTCAGGGTTTTCGTTGAGGAAGTCAGCCAGCTTCTGCACGTTGTGCAGGCCGCCTTGTTTCAGTTCCGCACGGTTGAAGTCGAACAGCACGTCACCGAAGGTCACCAGGGTGCCGCGCTCGGTTTTCTTGCCTTGCAGTTCGGTCTGCAGCTTGCGGATCTCCGCTTCGCGAGCTTCCAGCAGTGCCTTGGCACGCTCTGTGGAGGATTTCTTCAGGTCGTTCTCTGCGGCGCGCAGGGCGATGGTCTGCTCGGCCAGCTCGATACGGCGCTTGGTCAGGTAGGAGAGCTGATCGACCTTCGCTTCCTTGGCGTCATCCAGATAGGCCTTGTTGGCCTTGTCCAGCGCCTTGCTGGCGTCTTCGGTTTCCAGCGCGGCCAGGGTGTTGGAGCGTGGATCGGATTGCAGTGCGGAAAACTTGCTACGCGCCTGTTCCAGGTTGGCGTTGGGCGGTGTCGAGCACGCTGCGAGGGCAACGGACAGAGCCAGCAGGGCGGGAAGGGTAACGAGCTTTTGCATAATGAGTCATTCCTTTATCTGAGAGGATCGAGCCACGAGGGGGCTTACTGGGCGTTGCGCAGACCTTCGTCACGCAGTTCCTGTACGCCGCGCTGGGCATCTTCCAGTGCTTTCTGGGCCTTGGCCGCCTGAGTCTTGCGCTCGGCCAGGCGGGCATCCCACTCGGCCTGTTCGGCCAGGGTGCGTGCCTTGTCGTAGTCCTTCTTCTGCAGAGCCAGCTCTGCGTCTTTCCACTTCTCCTGTGCGGAGCGGGTCTCGACCGGTGCGAACTCGGTCCCGCCAGCGCTGACGGCGCTTCTCACCGCAGAGTTGGTGACAGCGAACTGCTCGGTCGGCGGGTTGCCGGCGCAGGCGGTCAGCATCAGGCCGCCCAGGGCCACGGCGGCCAGCTTGGGCAGTACGGAGCGCGAATCGCGGTTGTTGAGGGAGGGTTGCTTCATGGTCAGTCTCCTTTGACGAATTGCTGACGGTCGTTGGTATGGGTAGCTGGCTGCATCGTCCGAAATCGCTCCGGGCAACACATGGGCATATTTCTCTGATGCCGTTCGTCGAAAAATGTTCAGTTGCGAGGCAAACTGATGTCACGGTCATTCGGATATCGGCGCTGCGAGAAAGTTCGGTGCGCGGATGTCGGTCATGGTCGATGACCGTATGCTGGGGCGAGCCGATGCTCGGCCCGTAGCGGCGGTGATTCCCGATCCGCCGAGTCAATGGAGAGGTTGCATGGCGAAAATAGACGTGCGCTTGCGTGAGAACGTGCATCTGCTGGGTGAACTGCTGGGCAGGACCATTCGCGAACAGCATGGTGACCGGTTCTTCGAAAAGATCGAACTGATCCGCAAAGGGGCCAAGAGTGCCCGCCAGGGCTCGGCTGATGGTGCCGCCCAGCTTGCCGCCACCCTCGATAGCCTCAGCGAGAGCGAGTTGCTGCCGATGTCGCGGGCGTTCAACCAGTTTCTCAACCTGGCCAATATCGCCGAGCAGTACCACAAGGCCCGGCGGCGCCGTGAAGGCGAAGCGGCACCTTTCGAAGAAAGCATGCTCGCCGATTTGTTGGCCCGTCTGCAGGCGGCAGGCCATACCCCGCAACAACTGGCCCGGCACGTCGCGCAGCTGGATATCGAGCTGGTGCTGACCGCGCACCCGACCGAAGTGTCGCGGCGCACCCTGATCCAGAAATACGATGCTATTGCCGCGCAACTGGCGGCCCGCGATCACACCGATCTGTCCCCGGACGAACTGGCGCGTATCGAACTGAACCTGCAACGGCTGATCGCCGAGGCCTGGCACACCGAAGAAATCCGCCGCAACCGCCCGACGCCGCTGGAGGAAGCCAAGTGGGGCTTCGCCACCATCGAGAGTTCGCTCTGGCAGGCGTTACCCAATGTCTTCCGCCAGGCCGATGCGATCCTGCGTGAAACGGCCGGGCAACCCTTGCCCATTGAGGCGGCGCCGATTCGCTTCGCCTCCTGGATGGGCGGCGACCGCGATGGCAACCCCAATGTGACGTCGACGGTGAGCCGTTCGGTATTACTGCTGGCGCGGGAAGTCGCGGCCGACCTCTACTTGCGTGATATCGAAGATCTGATCACCACCCTGTCGATGCAGAATGCCAGCGACGAACTGCGCGCCCAGGTCGGCGACAGTCCCGAACCCTACCGTGAGCTGCTCAAGGGCTTGCGTGAGCGCCTGCTGGCGACCCGCGACTGGGCTGCCGCCGCGCAGGACAGCGACGTGCCGCCTGGTAGCCAGGTCCTGCAGGACAATGCCGAGCTGCGTGAGCCGCTGGCGCTCTGCCACCGCTCGCTGCATGCCTGCGGCATGCATGTGATCGCCGATGGTGTCCTGCTCGATTGCCTGCGCCGGGTGGCGGCCTTCGGCCTGTTCCTGGTGCGACTGGACATTCGCCAGGACTCCTCGCGGCACAGTGCCGCCCTGGGCGAAATCACCGAGTACCTCGGCCTTGGCGATTACCAGCAGTGGGACGAGGCGCAGCGTCTGGCCTTTCTGTCGGCCGAGCTGGACAGCCGCCGCCCCTTGTTGCCCCGCTGCTACCAGCCATCGGCGCCAACCGCCGAAGTGCTGGCAACCTGTGCGGTGATCGCCCAGGCGCCAGCGGCCTCCCTGGGTTCCTACGTGATCTCCATGGCGCGCAGCGCCTCCGATGTGCTGGCGGTGCAACTGCTGCTGAAGGAGGCGGGCCTGTCACGGCCCATGCGCGTGGCGCCGTTGTTCGAGACGCTGGATGACCTGAATGCCGCTGGCCAGGTGGTCGACTGGTTGTTGTCGCTGCCAGGTTACCGCGAGCGGCTGGCGGGCGCCCAGGAAGTGATGATCGGCTATTCCGACTCGGCCAAGGACGCCGGCACCACGGCGGCGGCCTGGGCGCAGTACCGGGCGCAGGAGGCACTGGTCGATATCTGTGCCCGCCATGGCGTCGAACTGCTGTTGTTCCATGGGCGCGGTGGTAGCGTCGGGCGCGGCGGCGGACCGGCCCATGCGGCCATCCTGTCGCAGCCGCCAGGGTCGGTGAAAGGGCGTTTCCGCACCACCGAGCAGGGCGAGATGATCCGCTTCAAGTTCGGTCTGTCGGGGATTGCCGAGCAGAACCTGAATATCTACCTGGCGGCCATTCTCGAAGCGACCCTGTTGCCGCCGCCGATGCCCGAGCCGCGTTGGCGCGAGGTGATGGAGCGGCTGGCCTGCGATGGCGTCGAAGCCTATCGTTCGGTGGTGCGCGACAACCCACAGTTCGTCGACTATTTCCGCCAGGCCACGCCTGAGCAGGAGCTGGGGCGCCTGCCTCTGGGCAGCCGTCCGGCCAAGCGCCGCGAGGGCGGCGTGGAGAGCCTGCGGGCGATTCCGTGGATCTTCGCCTGGACCCAGACACGGTTGATGCTGCCGGCCTGGCTCGGCTGGGAACGGGCACTGGAGAATGCCCTGGGCCGAGGCGAGCAGCAGGTGCTGGAAAGCATGCGTCAGCAATGGCCGTTCTTCGCGACCCGCATCGACATGCTGGAAATGGTGCTTGCCAAGACCGACGAGGAGCTCGCCAGCCGCTACGACGCGCGCCTGGTTGACGCCTCGCTGCTGGAGTTGGGCGCGCGGCTGCGCGACCGATTGTCGCGTGCGGTCCGGGCGGTAACGGGATTGACCGGTCAGTCACAACTGCTCGCCCACAGCCCCGAGACACTGGAAGCCTTCAGCCTGCGCAACACCTACCTGGACCCCTTGCACCTGATGCAGATCGAACTGCTGGCCCGTTCGCGACAACCCGATGTCGCGGCGGACAGCCCGCTGGAGCAGGCGTTGCTGGTCAGTGTGGCCGGGATTGCCGCCGGTTTGCGCAATACCGGTTGAAGGCGCTGCAGGGGTGAGGGAAGGGCAGAGAACCGGGAGGTGTCGCCGCGTCGGTTGACACCGTTCTCCTGCCTTCCAGGCGGCTGCGTGCCGGGCTCTTCGGGCCTTTTCGCAGGATGGTTTCACCTTGCGCTGAGGCCGGGCCGTCCTGCGTTCACCCTTGTACGGGGTGGGTGCGCTGTGTATCGTGTCCAGCCTTTTGCCATGATGGCAATGATCGAATATTGCGTGCCTTGCTGTGGCCTGCGGGCATTGGACAGCGGGGCATGAGCGCTTTGAGACGCCTGCTTCGGGCGTGACGATAAACAGGTGGCATGGCTGCCGGGCCCATCAGGTTCTGGAGGTTCGGCGGTGGCTGCCAGGGCGATATGGCCTGTGCAAACTTGAGGAGTTTCTGATGCGCGTGATTCTGTTGGGAGCGCCGGGTGCCGGCAAAGGTACCCAGGCCCGGTTCATCACCGAGAAGTTCGGTATCCCGCAAATTTCCACCGGTGACATGCTGCGCGCAGCGGTCAAGGCGGGCAGCGAGCTTGGCCTGCGCGTCAAGGGTGTCATGGAGAGTGGTGGCCTGGTTTCCGACGAGATCATCATCGCCCTGATCCAGGAACGCCTGACCCAGCCCGACTGCGCCAACGGCTTCCTGTTCGACGGCTTCCCGCGCACCATCCCCCAGGCCCAGGCGCTGAAGGATGCCGGTGTGAAGCTCGACCACGTACTGGAAATCGACGTGGACGACGAGGTGATCGTCCAGCGTATGTCCGGCCGTCGCGTGCACCCGGCCTCCGGTCGTGTCTACCATGTCGAGCACAATCCGCCGAAGGAAGCCGGCAAGGACGACGTCACTGGTGAAGAACTGGTGCAGCGCCAGGACGACCTGGAAGAAACCGTGCGTCACCGCCTGTCGCTCTACCATTCCCAGACCAAGCCGCTGGTGGACTTCTATCAGGACCTGGCCAAGGTCGAAGGCACGCCGCGCTACAACCGCGTGGAAGGTGTCGGTTCGGTCGAAGAGATCACCGCCAAGGTGTTCGCCGCTCTGGCCTGAGCTTCCTTCGCGATCTGAATGCAACCCTCGCAGCCCTGCCATCCCGCAGGGCTGCCGCTTTTTGAAGAATCTCCACCATGACGACCTTGCTGGCTCTGGATACCGCGACCGAAGCCTGTTCGGTGGCGTTGTTGCACGCCGGGCGTGTGACCAGCCGCTACGAAGTGATTCCACGACTGCATGCCAAGCGCCTGCTGCCGATGGTGCGTGAGCTGCTGGATGAGGCCGGTGTGCCGCTGACAGCGGTCGATGCCATCGCCTTTGGCCGTGGCCCCGGTGCCTTTACCGGCGTCCGTATCGCCGTGGGCGTGGTGCAGGGGCTGGCGTTCGCTCTGGAGCGTCCGGTGCTGCCGATTTCCACCCTTGCAGTGCTCGCCCAGCGTGCGCTGCGTGAGCATGGTGCGCGGCAGGTGGCAGCAGCCATCGATGCACGGATGGATGAGCTGTATTGGGGATGCTTCGTCGAGCGTGAGGGTGAGATGGGCCTGGCGGGCCTGGAGGCAGTCCTGCCACCAGAGCACGTGACTCTGCCTCGCGCCAGCGCTGGCGAATGGTTCGGCGCCGGCACGGGTTGGGGATTGGCATCGCGCATACCGGTGTCGGTGCAGGGCAGCGATGCCAGTATGCTGCCCCATGCCGAGGACCTGCTGACCCTGGCTCGCTTCGCCTGGGCGCGGGGCGAGGCGCTGGAGGCCGATCAGGCCCAGCCGGTCTATCTGCGAGACAACGTGGCCACGGTGAAGCAGCAGAAGTGAGCGCACTGATTGCCAATTGCCTGGGCGCCAGATAAAGTCGCCCGGTCTGTGCAGGATCGCATGATGTTGATCAACGGTTTATCCTCTTCCGCCTATCCCGTAGAACGCACCCCGGTCGCTCCCGGTCGTGCGCTGGCACCCTATGAGGAAACGCAGCGGATCGCCGACCGTGGTACGAGCGACAGCGTTTCTGGCGAAACCGCTTCCCAGGCATCGACCTCGGCGCAGCAGTCTGAATCCTCCTCCTCTGCAACGAGCATCACCTCGCTTTCGGCCCGTTTCGAAGCGACCATGAGTCGCCCCGTTTCGACCCGTGTCGCCGAGGCACTGGCCAGTTATGCCAGTACCGCCTCGTTCCGTACCGACTTCGACTCCCACGATGTGCTGGGGCTGGACCTCTACGCCTGACCGTGCTGCCTTATTTCATCGGCTGTCCCTCCTGGAACGAGTCCGCCTGGCGCGGCTCCCTGTACCCGACAGCGATGCCGGCCAGCGACTTTCTCAGTCACTACTGTTCGGTCTTCAACTGCGTCGAGGGCAATACCACTCTTTATGCCTGGCCCAGTGAGGAAAAGGTTCGTCGCTGGCTGGCGTTGATGCCCGAGGGCTTTCGCTTCTGCGCCAAGTTCCCACGGGAAATCAGCCAGGCCCAGGACTTGCGCATGGCACTGGAGCAGGTGGATGCCTTCGAGCGCCTGATGGCACCGTTGGGCTCGCGTATCACGCCGTTCTGGTTGCAACTGCCGGCCAGCTTCGGCCCCTCGCGCCTGCCAGAGCTGGTGGCGCTGTTCGAGCATGTCCGGGTGCCGCTGGCACTCGAAGTGCGGCACCGGGCGTTCTTTGCCAAGGGCGACGAGGAGCGGGCGCTCAACCGACTGTTGCTGGACAGGGGTATCGAGCGTATCTGCCTGGATTCAAGGGCACTGTTCAGTTGCCATTCGGACGACCCCGCGCTGTTGCACGCGCAAAGCAAGAAACCTCGGCTGCCGCCACGGCCAGCGGCTTTCAGCGACAGCCCGCAAGTGCGCTTTATCGGGCATCCCGAACTGTCGGCCAATGACCCTTTCCTGGCGCCCTGGCTGGACAAACTGGCCGGCTGGATCGAGCAGGGCCGCACGCCACATATCTATCTGCATACCCCGGACAACCACCGGGCGCCGGAGCTGGCGCTGCGCTTTCACCGGCAACTGGCCGAGCGCCTGCCCGGGTTGCCGGAGCTGCACTGGCCTGAGCCGCCCGAGGAAGCGCAGCTGTCGTTGCTGGAATAGTGGGGCGGTCGCTTGCAGCCACCGGCTGCTTTATCGACAATTGCCGGCCTCGCAGTCCCGGTCCATGTCCATGCCTTCTTCTGCCCCGCGTATTCGTGTCGAAGCGCTCGATTCCCTTTACATCGATCGAGCACGTGCCTGGGCGGATCGCCTGGGTTTGCCGCTTGGCCAGGATGATGCGGATTTCGTCTTGCAACTGGGCGATAACGGCCTGCAGCTGCTTGAGCTGGGGCCACAGGCACCGGGGGCGGTGCGGGTCGATTTCGTCGAGGGCGCGGTGGCGCATCGCCGTCAGTTCGGCGGTGGCAGCGGGCAGATGATCGCCAAGGCGGTCGGAATCGCGCCGGGCATTCGGCCGCGGGTGCTGGACGCCACCGCCGGGCTTGGCCGGGATGCATTCGTGCTGGCTACCCTGGGCTGCGAGGTGCGGATGATCGAGCGCCAACCGCTGGTCGCTGCGCTGCTGGAGGACGGCCTGGCGCGTGCCGCGCAGTCGGCGGACGTACAGGACATCATGCAGCGCATGGCGTTGTTGCCAGGCAATGCCATCGAACTGATGCGCGACTGGAGCGACGAGCCACCGCAAGTGGTCTATCTGGACCCGATGTTTCCGCATCGCGACAAGAGTGCGCTGGTCAAGAAGGAGATGCGGCTGTTCCGGCCATTCGTCGGCGACGACCTGGATGCACCGGCGCTACTGGCCGAGGCCTTGCGCCTAGCCAGTCACCGGGTGGTGGTCAAGCGGCCGCGCAAGGCGCCCGCGTTGGAAGGTGCCGAGCCCTCCTATCGTCTGGAAGGCAAGTCCAGTCGCTATGACATCTATGCCAAGAAGAGCCTGAAAGGCTGAGACTGTCGATTTCCCCAGCCTGAGGATTGCCGCAGGCTGCCCGCGAATTCCCTGCCGATAATCCCTGTCCGTGGCCCACGCTGCTCGTGTGGTGCCAGCAGGATCTGCTGTGCGTGTGTCCGAGCGTCGTTGCTATTTATGTTACTTTATAACATATTTGGCGGCGCGAGCAGGTGAGCTGCTCCGTTCTGACGAGACCCACGACTACCATGAGTACCTTGCTGCCTGACGTTGCCCTGACGGAGCGTTCCTCGACCTGTGTCGCCCTGGACTGGGTCGGCATGGACGGGATCGACCTGCCCATCATGCTGGACGAGCCCGGCTTCACCTATCCCGTGCCGGCGCGGGCGCACGCCCAGGTCGACCTGCCCGACCCGACCATCAAGGGCATCCATATGTCGCGCCTGTACCGGCTGCTGGATGGCTTCTCGGATGCCGAACGGCTAAGCCCCGCCGCCTTGGAGAAACTCCTGCGGGCGATGGTGGACAGCCATGCCGATTGCCATTCGAGCCGTGCCCGTCTGGGGCTGTCCTTTTCCCTGCTGTGCCGCCGTCCGGCGTTGCTGACCGAAGGGTTGAGCGGTTGGAAAGCCTACCCGGCGCAGGTCGAGGCCATCTGGCAGGAGGGACGCCTGTCGCTGCAGGCTTCGCTGCAGGTCGGCTACTCGTCCACCTGCCCCTGCTCGGCGGCCTTGACCCGGCAGTTGATAGAGCGCGCCTTCCGCGAGGCGTTCGGCACATCAGGCGCCGTGGATACGCAACAAGTGGCGGACTGGCTGCGTAACAACGCGACCCTGGCGACGCCCCACAGCCAGCGCAGCGTCGCCGATGTGCGGGTGCGGCTGGAGAGCGGGGCGCGCAGCCTGGGGCTGCTGGCCCTGGTCGACCGTATCGAGGCGGCCCTGGGCACGCCGTTGCAGACGGCGGTCAAGCGGGCGGACGAACAGGCCTTCGCCCGCCTGAACGGGCAGAACCTGATGTACGTCGAGGACGCCGCGCGCCGGCTGCGGCAGGCCATCGATGGCCTGTACCCCGGCTCCAGCGTGAGCGTCAGGCACGTCGAGAGCCTGCACCCGCACGATGCCGTGGCCAGTAGCGCGCAGGGCTGGCCGGACGAGGTGCGCCCATGATCCGCAGGAACCCGTCCGGCCACCTGCCGCTGATCGCCGAGTCGGCCTATATCGACAAGACCGCGATCATCTGCGGCAAGGTGGAGATTCGCGACAATGTCTTCGTCGGTCCCTATGCGGTGATCCGCGCCGACGAGGTGGACGACAGCGGCGATATGCAGCCGATCATCATCGGCGCCAATTCCAATATCCAGGATGGCGTGGTGATCCACTCCAAGTCCGGCGCCGCCGTGACCATCGGCGAGTACACCTCGATTGCCCATCGTTCCATCGTGCACGGCCCCTGTGTGGTCGGCGATCGGGTCTTCATCGGCTTCAACAGTGTGCTGTTCAATTGCCATATCGGCGACGGCAGCGTGGTGCGGCACAACTCGGTGGTGGACGGGCGCGACCTGCCGCCCAGCTTCTACGTGCCGCCAACCGAACACATCGGCCCGCACACCGACCTCGAACGCTACCCGCCGGTGAGCATCTCGGCCTCGGAGTTCTCCGAGGATGTCGCCCGCACCAATATCGACCTGGTGCGGGGCTACAAGGCCCTGCAGAACGAGTTCTGAGCATGGCCGATATCCTCATCCGCAATGCCCGCCTGGTGAACGAAGGGCGCGAGTTCGACGGCGATCTGCTAGTCGCCCATGGGCGTATCGAGAAGATCGCCGGCAGTATCGAGGGCGTGCGCGCCCGGATGGAGATCGATGCCAACGGGCAATGGCTGCTGCCGGGCATGATCGATGACCAGGTGCACTTCCGCGAGCCAGGTGCGCCGCACAAAGGTTGTATCGCCAGCGAGTCGCGGGCGGCGGTGGCGGGGGGCATCACCAGTTTCATGGACATGCCCAACACCCGCCCGGCAACCCTGACCCTGGAAGCCTTGGCCGACAAGAAACGCCGTGCGGCCCGTGGTGCCCGGGCCAACTATGGCTTTCACTTCGGTGTCAGCCAGGACAACCTGGACACCGTTGCCGCCCTCGACCCGCGCGAGGTGGCCGGGGTCAAGGTGTTCATGGGGGCCTCGACCGGCGACATGCTGGTGGACGATCCCGTGCTGCTGGAGCGGCTGTTCGCCTGCGTGCCGACCATTCTGCTGGCGCATTGCGAGGACACGCCGAGCATCCTGCGCAACGAGGCGCGGCTGCGTGCGCAGTATGGCGCGGCGATCCCGCCCGCCGCTCATGCGCTGATCCGCGATGCCGAGGCCTGCTACCGCTCGTCCAGCCTGGCTGTCGGGCTGGCCCGCCGCTTCGCCACCCGCCTGCATGTGCTGCACCTGACCACGGCCCGCGAGCTGGCGCTGTTCGAGCCCGGCCCGCTGGCAGGCAAGCGCATCACCGCCGAAGTCTGCCTGCACCATCTGCTGTTCGACGACAGCGACTATGCGCGCCTCGGCCACCTGATCAAGTGCAACCCGGCGATCAAGCAGCGCAGCGACCGCGATGCCTTGCGCCAGGCGCTGCTGTGCGACCGCATCGACGTGATCGGCAGCGACCATGCGCCCCACAGCCTGGAGGA